>CANGNA010000049.1 GCA_947455215.1 Chitinophagaceae bacterium | reverse complement strand
TACAGCGCCTGCAACCAATGCCAATAACACTTTTTTATTATACTTCAGGACGCTGAGCAGCAGCAGGCCGGCGGGCAGTAATACGTAGGCACCACGTGTGCCGGAAGACAGCATGGCCAGTGTAAAGATGAGCACGCAGCCCAGCAGGGTAAATCTCTTTAACCGGGATATTGGTCCCGTCATTATGCCGATACACAGCAGGCTGGCAGTAACCATATTGTAAGAAAAGGCCACCGGATCGGAGAAGATGGAGAACTTGCGCCACACACCACCTATGAACAGTAACAGCTCGATGCCGGGGTCGGAGTGCAGGTAAGAATCCTCGAAAGAGAAGAAGCCAATGTACTCCTGTTTTAGCCCGTAGAGTGCGGCAAACAGTGCCAGCCCTATCCATAGCTTAAAGATGATCTTGATATAGTTGATGGAGTTGATATAGTAGAGAAAAATAAAGTACATGAACATCACCACGGCTACGGTACGTACAGTGTATACCCAAGCCAGCCTCGATTCGGCAGTAGGGTTAGCTATCTGGAAGAAGTTATAACCTATCCATATAAGCACCATGGTGCTCACCTGTCCTTTGAACTGAGCCCAGTCTTTATTACGTTTTTGCTGTATGAACAGGCTGAGGATGAAAAGCCCTTCCATGCCGTCCATCAGTGTGCCGAGCGGGAAGTTGACCCCCAGCTTGAAGAACCACATGATAAGGTAGGCCAGCGACAGGTAGATGAAGATACCGAAACGTGGGTAGGCTACTATGCCATACACTATTGGCACGGCTATAAGGCCCACCAGCACCAGGATTGCGCCCTTCATACCGGCAACCGCTACGGCCACAGCCATTACCAGCGAGCATAAGAACAGCAGGCCATACCCCAGCGGATTGTTCAGCTTCTCTACAAGGAACAGCCTGCGCACTGTGTCGCGGAGTGTTTCCTTTTTGGGCGCTATGGGTATTACCAGCTCTTGCATTGTTTACAGGAACAGCAGTTTGATGAAGAAAAAGAAAGTGCCACCTGCGGCAATGCCAATAGCCACCAGACGTGTTATTTTGGCCACCATCATCTTGCGATGTGCGGCCATATCCGCATACTTATCTTCCGGTTCGGTTCTCATCAGTCTTTTTTGATCTCGTCTATACTGTGGGAGTGAACGTGTGTGGTGGCCACCGATATCTTGTTGGCCTTTTTGGCCTTTGTGAGCGACAGCACCTGCAGGAACATGAATTTGGGAATACCTGCCAGCGATGCGTATACTTTTTTATCGGGCCTGGCATGCACAAGGGCTATAATAAACCCAAGCACAAAGCAAACGAATGCTGCAGCCCATATCAATACGCCGGTGAGGCTGATGAAGATATTGGCAGCTGCGAATACCAATGACAACAACAGGAAAATGAACAACGGCGGGCGAAGCAGTACAATGCCAAACAACAACCTGTTCCAGCTGAACTTGAATATGCCCTGCGCCACCAGCGAGAAACCGAATTTGAAATAGCGGAACCAGGTATTGATCCAGCGGGCGCGTTGTTTCACCAGCTGGTCTGAGTTAGAAGTTTTCTCGTCGTACACCCCGGCCTTTTCCGTAAAGGCTATGCGGTAGCCGCGGCTTACTATTTCGTTCTGCAATACCTTATCGAACCCGGCACCTGTGATATCCAGCTTTTCCAGGCACTCTTTATACAATTCAGTAGTAAATGCCATGCCCGATCCTGCAAGGGTAGCAGACGAGCCCAGTGCGAACAGTGCCTCACCATCAAAAAAGTGATAGTACATATCGCGGGCGGCATCCAGGCAAGCCACGGTGGTATCCATGTTCTTAGCCTTGCGCAGGCCCTGCACGGCCACAAAACCCTCGTCAAACATCTTGTTCAGCTCGGTAAGGTAGTCTGGCTCCACAAGGTTGTCGCTATCTACAATGGTCAGGCGCTCGTGGTTGCGCTTAAAACGGTTGATGGCATAGAAGTGTGAACGGGTATTACTGCCCAGTGTTTCTTCGGGGCGCAGCACTATGATGCGTTCATCAGCAAATTTAAGGTTGGTTATGTCGCATTTGTCGGCCACAATATACACCAGGTAGTTGCTGTAGCGCATCTTCAGGATGGAGTCGACAACAGCCTTCAGCGTATAGGTATGCTCATAGGCGGTAACAATTATGGCATAATCGGCCTCCTTAGTAGCGGCTACGGTATTGCGGAACTTGTACCTGCCCTTAATGCTGTACAACAGAAACAGCACCAGCGGCAGCACCAGGTTATAGCCTATCAGCACCTGTATGGCTACCCAGGCATATTTTATCACGGTCTCACTCATTCAGCTTCTGTTTTCCTGGATAGAAAGGATCTCTTTGTGGATTCGGCGTGGCTTTTATCGCTCTGTTTGTTCATCACCCAGCCTATAAATTTACTATTCAGCGATTGCAGGTAACCCACTAATGGTTTCTCGTTTCCTTTAATGGTCTTGTTGGCTTCAAAAGGGGCGGTTACCTTGTCCGATACCGTTATCCATTCTTTGGCTTTGTTCATGGTATTGAGCGATGAAGCCTCAACAATGATGATATCGAAAGCATCTTTCAGTTGCTGTAATTTCTGAACGATCACCTGCTCGGTGTTGATCTCGAACAAGGATATATCCATACCCTTATTGCCTATTATAGTAATATCGGTATGCTGTGTCGGGTATGGGATATTCGCCTTATTGTTCAGGAAGTCTTCTATAAAATACTGAGGATTTGTCAGCTGGCTGATGCGGTTATCCGTAAAGTTGCCATCTATCAGCAGCACCTTCTTATTCACCATAGTATAGGCGCTGGCCAGGCACATGGCCATAAAGGTCTTTCCTTCTCCATCTGCCAGGCTGGTAACGGCCAGTAGGTGATGTCCCTCCATGCACAACTCTGTTTCGTAGCGAACAGAGCGAAGCTGGTCGCGGAATATCTTATCGGTAAGGCTGTTGTTGTCTGTGGCCCAAAGTTGGTTAAGGTTAAGCAGCGATGAGTGTTGTATGAATGGCAGTGTGCCCAACACGCGCAGGTTGGTTTTATTGGCCAGTTCGGTAACAAACTGTATGGAGTTATCGAGGTAGAACAACACGAACAATACAAGCAGGCAGATAACAAAGCTACCTATGCCCGCTACCAATACCAGCAGCATTTTTTTAGAAGGCTGCTTGGCGCCCGGCATGGCCACCTCTATCTGCTTTACCTCTTTGCCAGTGTTGAAGGCCATTTGGGCCTGGTTATATTTCTTCTGTATCTCTACATACTCCTGGCTGGCCAGGTTAATGTTGCCTTCGTAGCTGTTGATGATGGCTTCTTTAGGCACCAGGGTGTCGAAGCGCTTTTTCAGTTTAGTGAGTTCACGCTGCATGCTGGCTATGCTGCCCTGTGCCAGGTCTCGGTTTAGCTCCAGTGTTATGCGTTGGTTCACCAGGTTCTCTTTGGCAGTGGCGGGGTTGGCAGTAAAGTTCTCGCCACTGGTATATATCATCCTGTCGCGTACACTTTTCAGGGAATCTATCCTGAACTGGTAGCGCCTGTCGTTGGTACGGATCAGGTCTTCCTGGGAACGATTTATCTGGTCGGTAATAGATAGAACTGTTTTGTTGATGGTTGCCAGTTTCTCGTCGGCCACGCCTTTGTCTTCTGATGTGAACTTGGCATTCAGTTTGTCCAGCGCGGTATTGGCAGCGTCTACATCCTTTTGTGCCATCTGGATCTTGGTTTCAAACTCTGCTATCTGGGTGGTCAATGCACCTGCCTGTTCCTTTAGGTTCAGCAGGTGGTTGTTGATCTTAAAATTACGCAGACTGTCGAGGCCTGAACCCAGCGAGTCGCGCTTTTTGGTCATCAGTTCGTTCAGCAGGTGTACTGTGTTTACCTCTGTCTCTTTGCTGATGAAGTTGTGATAGGCGATGAATTCTGTGCAGAGCGTGTTCACCACAAATGCAGAAAGCACCGGCGACTCCGATTCATATTCTACGGTGATAAAGTCCGAATTTTCGATACGGTACACCTTCATTTTCTTTGAAAGCGCTTCGTAGTCGTATCCCATAGACACTATGAGTTCGTTCAGTCCCTTTTGGTCAGCATCCCACAACGATAGCGGTTGCCTTTTGGTGTACAGGTCACTATACACAGCTATGGCATGACGGCGGGCATCATCATTCAGGTAGCCCATCAGTTTGCTGGGTTTGCGGAATGGTGTTTTGTCTTTCAGGTCGTGAAGCATCAGCATGTACGACACCTGGTCGTACGTTTTCTTCATCTGCATCAGCTGTATCATGTTGCCAAACTCCTGGCTTACCTTAGAGTCCTGCAATGGCGTACCATCCAATATCGATGTCTGAGATGATGCCTTAACTATGCCTGCTGCCAGGCTGGCCTTAGACACAAAAACATCGGGCAGCTTGCGGGTAAGGAAAAAAGCGGTGATCATCACCAGCACCGGCACTATCGCCAGCGTGTAACGATGTTTTCTGAGTATATTAAAAAAACGTATTCCTTCCATTCAGTTTAGTTGAATTCCTCCAGTTTAGCACCTACCATCTCCTCCAGCGCCGACTTGGCCCTGAGCACAGCAGATTCTGCTTCAATTTTATTCTGTGAAGAAACGGAGTAAAGTACCAGCACTTTGCTGTAGTTGTCGAATGTTTCTATGCCCTGCTCGTATTTATACCTGATCTGTGTCTGAGACACATCGGCATCGTTGGCCGACTTCGCCCTCAGGTTCAATATGGCCATGGCCTCCACGTATTTGTAATACCTGTCTTTTATCTGGGCTTCCAGTGCCAGGTTGAACTCTTCTTTCTCGTCCTGCGCTATTTTCAGTTCCTCGCGGGCCATTCTTACCGTAGCCGGGCGTGACAGCATATTGCCAAAGTTGATGAAGATGCCCGGAGTATAACCCACCAGGTTAGAGCTGGTGTTGGGCGTGGTTGTGCTGCTGGATGCATTGTAGGTGTACGCAAATGTTAACCCTTCGAACCAACCCCATTTGGCTTTGTTTACCGCGTAGTGCTGTTCATTTATTTTGTGTTCGTACTTCCTCATTCGCGGATAACGCACCTTAGCGGTGTCTATCATCCGTTGCAAAAGCACATTGTCTACTTTGGCCATCATCGATTCCTGCGCCTGTGTGTAAAAGGACGCAAGGATAAGAAGGAGGGTGAGTAAGTATTTGTATTTGGAGGTCATCAATATTAATGATGTATTTAAATTATTTAAAAGTAGTTGTAAAGGTAAATGTTACGTATTTACTGTATGTTACCAGTTATAGCCTGGCACACCTTTTACAGTAATACAGCTCCAAATTTAATGAATAGCCCTTAATTTTTATGCACTTATTTAATGTATGGATAAATGTATATAGTTTTACGAAGGCATATATACCCGGCCGATGCAAAGTATGCACCGCCGGTCGGGCCAATAGACAGAAATAAATATGGGTTTAGCAGAAAAGATAAAGGGTAACCCTAAACTTAAAAGTGTGGTTCATCGCCTGCTTATCCCCGCGGGGGAGGCAAGGCCCAGGCTGTGGGTAAAACTGTTGCTCAACAGGTTCATTCATAAGCGTGGCCGGGGCTCTACCATCAGGTTCAATACGCGTATGGACGTATTGCCGTTCAATAAGTTTTCCCTGGGGCGTGGCTCGGTAATAGAGGATTATTGCACGGTGAACAACGGCGTAGGGGATGTGCATATCGGCAGCAATACGCTCATCGGTATGAGCAATGTGATCATAGGGCCGGTAACTATTGGCGATAATGTGATCTTTGCCCAGAACATAGTGGCCAGCGGGCTCAACCATGGCTACCAGGACGTGAGCATGCCCATAATGGAGCAAAAGGTGACCACCGCACAGATAACAGTGGGCGATGATTGCTGGATAGCTGCGAACTGCGTGATCACTGCGGGCGTTACCATCGGTAAGCATTGCGTAATAGCGGCCGGCTCGGTAGTAACAAAAGATGTTCCCGATTATTCTGTAGTCGCCGGTAACCCTGCCAGGTTGTTGAAACAATATGACGCCACCACCAAAGAATGGATCCGTGCCGATCATATCATCAAGTCGAAACCAAGGATAGGATAACAGCTGCTTTAAACTATTTTACTATTTACTCGTCTGAATAATAAATTGATAGAAGATGAGTATAGGGAATGTTTTAAAACTGGCGTTGTTGGCCGGTATGCTTACGATAAGCGGAATGGCGCAGGCCCAAAGGCCGGCAAGAACGCCGGAAGACCGCGCCGACAGGCAAACAAGGTGGATGCAGAAGAACCTGGCACTGACACCGGAACAGAACAAAAAGGTCTATAATGTAGTGCTGGCCCACGCCCGCGACATGCAGGACCTGAAGAACCAACCCCGCGGCGGACAAAAGCGGGCAGGTGTTGCAGATGCGCAGCAACAGTTCGACCACGATATGCAGCTGATACTAACAGCCGATCAATACAAAGGCTACAAAGCGCATATGGAAGACATGAAGGCGCGTGCACAGGAGCGCAAAAGAGGGCACTTGCCGCCGGAAGGGGCTTACTGATACACTAAAAAGGAGGCCATCAGGCCTCCTTTTTAGTTATGCTACTTCTTTAGTTTGTCTTTAAATACTTTCTGGAATTTCTCGACCTTAGGGCGAACTACGAACTGGCAATAAGGCTGGTCGCCATTCTCGTTAAAGTAGTTCTGGTGATAGTCTTCGGCTTTATAAAATACTGTGAACGGTTCTATTTTGGTCACCACCGGCTTGTCGAACACTTTTTCATCCATCAGCTTTTGTTTGTATTCTTCTGCCTTTTTGTGCTGCTCTTCGTTGTGGTAAAAAATAGCCGACCTGTATTGGGTGCCCACATCGTTGCCCTGCCTGTTCAGCTGGGTAGGGTCGTGGCTCATCCAGAAGGCAGCCAGCATCTCGTCGTAGCTGATCACCGAAGGGTCATATACTATATTGGTCACTTCGGCATGGCCGGTAGTGCCGGTACACACCTCTTTATACGTTGGGTTCTTAACTGTGCCACCTGCATAGCCCGATTCAACACTGATAACACCCTTTAGTTGCTGAAACTGTGCTTCTGTGCACCAGAAGCAGCCGGCGCCAAAGGTGGCAGTGTCTGTATGAGCGGTAGAGGTGTGCTGTTGTTCGTTCATTTGTTTGAATGTTTTAGAATTGTGAATGTCGTGCTGGGCACAGGCCGATAACCAGGTAGCCTGCAAAGCAAGAAATAGTGCGCTTTTGAGTTGTTTTAGCATTGGAAGTCAAATTTACCACTATATACGCGTACAAAATGTGCAAGGATTTCTATACCAATATTGATGAAATGATGTTGGCTATCTTTTAACAAAATCCTTTACTGTGGCGGCTTTCAGCATATACTGCAAACCATGACTTTATGCTTTGCAAACATGCTATCAATAAATATGTAGAAGAAAACTGAAAAAAGTGTTTGAAAATTAACCTGATGCTTTAATTTTGTCCCCGGAGGGATGGCAGAGCGGTCGATTGCGGCAGTCTTGAAAACTGTTGACTGTAATAGGTCCGGGGGTTCGAATCCCTCTCCCTCCGCTGAAAAAATTAAAGCTTCACATTTTGTGAAGCTTTTTTTGATTGAAATCGGTCCGGCTTTCTATTTTTTTTCAACAAAAAAAGCTTCACTTATCGTGAAGCTATATTATGTTGACTACCTTATTTTTTACTGCGTATGGTAGCTGATGCTCCGGATGATGGTATCCAGTTCTCCGGCAGATGACAGGATCAGGTCGTAGAGTTTCTTTCGCTCTGTTTCATTTTCTGCCATGTCATCGTTCAGCAGGTTCACAAGGCCCATTATGCGCGCCAGAGGTGCTCTTACCACATGCGATTGTTGCCAGGCTATGTTTTGCATTTTTTGTTCTGTCTCTTTAACCGGTGTGATATCCAGGTTAGCGCCAAGCAGCTTTAAGGGCGTGCCTTGTTCATCGGTTACTACCCTGAACCAGGATTTCAGGTGCCGGATACAGCCGTCCGGCCTTATGATTCGCTCTTCAAAAGTGATGTCAGTTTTGTCGTGGTGGGCTATATCAAGCTTATCCTTCACACCCTGAAGATCATCCGGATGTATCATGTCCAGGTAGGCCTTGTACGACGGGGCAAATGTAGCCGGGTCAATACCGTATATCCTGTACAAACTGTCCGACCAGGTGGCAGTGTTATTTTTATAATCCCATTGCCAGGTACCAAAGTTGGCCAGTTCTTGCGCCTGTACTGCCATATTATTCATTTCAGTGATCATGTCGGCATAGAGCCTGTTCTCTATGATCACTTTTAATATCGATGCAGAGCGTTCTATGATCTGCAGCTCTGCCGCGTTGGGCACTTTTACTGTTGGATAATATAGTGCGAACGTCGCTATTACTTTGCCTGTGCTATCTATGATAGGTTCCGACCAGCAGGCCAACAGGCCGAACATTAATGCGGCGTCCTTCCACTGTGCCCACTTTTCATCATGGGCTATGTCCGATACGATCACCCTTTGCCCTGTGTAGGCTGCCGTACCGCACGAACCCCTGGCTGGGCCTATTTCCAGGCCATGTATGGCCTGTACATATTCAGGTGGCAGGGAGGGGGACGCCCAGTTGTATACTCTATTGTTCAGTACGCGCAGCACGCTGCACTTCATCACAGGGAATATATCTTCCAGGCCATTTACGTAGAAATGCAGCAGGCGCTCTATATCGGCATTGGGCTCTGCGTTCAGTTCCAGTACCTGCTTTTCCAGTCGCTCCAGGGTTTCTAATTGCTTACTCTTGGTAATTTCCATCATTACCCCGCACAGCGTCCCCGGCGTTTCTGCATCTTTTATCAGCGAAACATAGTTCCTCAACCACTTGATCGTACCGTCCACTGCTACCACCCTGAATTCAAGGGTGTGGTTGACCAGGGCTTCAGGCCGGCGATAGTATTCCAATACATAATCTCTGTCGTCGTCGTATATGCACCCTATCCATGTCGCTTTATCAGATAGCCAATCGTTAGGTGTATACCCGAGTATCCCCGATACGCTGTCGCTCACAAATGTAAACCCTAATGCTCCAGGAACTGCCTCCCATATGATACCATCTACCGACTCGATCAGGAGTTTATATCTATCGGTAATTGTATCTTTTTTATCCAACATATCGCAAGGTTTCTTTGTTTGTTGTTGCTTAGGGTAAATAGGTAACAAGGTCGGCAGGTATTCCAATGCCTTATCTTATCGCAGATGAGGCCGGTTGTGTGCAAATATATCTGTTAGACAGGCTTAATTAACTACTAATATATGTAGTTTTTGCGATAAAAGCTACAATTTTATATAGGTAATTGGGTGATTAAGAGTAAAATAAAAAAAGAGTGACCGATTCGGTCACTCTTTTCAAACAGTGTAGTTCGACCTGGATTCGAACCAGGACAAACAGAGTCAGAGTCTGGTATGCTACCGTTACACCATCGAACTGTTTGCTTAAATTGGGAGTGCAATATTAGGCATGTTTTCCGGTTTTCCGAAAAATAGTTTCAGATTTTTTTCGAACAAATATCAGCTGAAGATCCGCTCCAGTGCCCATGCTTTCAGGCACATCTCATCCCACTCTTGTTCTGCTACGCTATCGTAGGTAATAGCCCCGCCCGCCTGGTAGTGCAATTGTTGTTTTGACGCATCATAAAAAAGGCTGCGGATCACCACGTTCAGGTCAAAGTCGCCGTCCGGCTTTATATAGCCTACTGATCCGGAGAATAGCCCTCTTGCGGCGCGTTCGTACCGATCAATCAGTTGCATTACTTTGTACTTTGGGGCACCCGTCATGCTGCCCATCGGGAAGGAGTGCCTTATCGCCTCCGTAATTGGTTTGCCGGGCAGCAGTGTGCCGCTCACGGTCGATATCATCTGGTGTACCTGCGGGTAGCTGTATATGCCAAACAGCTCGTCAACAGTAACACTGCCGGGCTCGCAAGACATGGCCAGGTCGTTGCGCACCAGGTCTACTATCATCACATTCTCTGCCCGCTCTTTAATATCGTTGCTCAGTAGTTGTTTTATCGCGTCGTCTTCTGTCTTGTCTGCGGCGCGGCGTGCGGTCCCTTTTATAGGCTGGGATAGCACCTTGTTATGCGCTTTCCTCAGGTAGCGTTCGGGGCTGGCGCACATCATATATTGGTCATGCAACCGATAGTAGGCTGCAAACGGGGCGGCCGATAGTTGGGTAAGGGCATGGTATACGCTCAGTGGCGCTATGTCTGCATCATCGCAATAACCTTTGTTACAAAAGTTTATTTCGTAGCAGTCGCCTTCTTTTATATGGTTGCGCAGGGTGGTTACTGCATCTATATACTCTTGCCTGCTAAACAATTTACTAAAGGACAGCCGGGGTAATGCAATATCAATGGTAGGTGGGGCTGCCATTAGTTGGGCATAGATAGCATCAGGGTCCTCAACCGATGTGATAGTGAGCGCACATTTGTCTGCCGACAATGTGCATATGGTTTGTGGTACAAAAAAGTAGAGTGAAGGAAAGTCGCCTTGCGGATGGCTTGTAGACAGCTTGCTGAAGAGCTCGTTTTTATGATCATACCCCAGGTGGCCAAACAGCCAGCTCTTATGTTGTTGGTGCAGCGCTGCTACCTCGTCAAGCGTGCGCGCAGTTGCGCCTTCTGCAACGCCCGCTGCCAACATCAATTCATACCTGCCAAGGGGCGACGCATAGTTATTGCTGTCCAGAAAAAGATGAATGCTGAACCGGGAGGCCCAGTTCAGCATTTTCATCTTTAGTATACCCGCTGTTTCAGGGCCGGTAATAAATTGCTTGGTGCTATGCTGCAATTGTTGTTCAATTAAAAGTCGTCGTCATCATCGTCAAAACCACCGCCGCTACCTTCGCTAAAGAAGCCGAGATCTTTAAAATCATCGTCTACATCAAAGTCGTCATCTTTAGATGATTTCTTTTTGCCGGCGCTTTTGGTCTTCGACTTAGGCAATTCAAATTCTTCAAAATCTTTGTCCAGGTCAAAGTCGTCTTCCTCGCCGCTACCAAAGTCATCATCCTCCAGGTCGTCGTCATCTTCGATATCATCATCGTCATCATCATCGTCGCTTTTCGACTTTTTTGATGCTGTCTTTTTTGATGCTGATTTTTTCTTCGGTGCATCATCTATATCGTCATCATCATCGTCGTCGTCATCTGCCTTGCTCTTCTTGGAAGCGGCAGCCTTCTTAGCAGGTTTTTTTGGGGTGTCTTCGTCATCAAGATCTTCCAGGTCATCGTCATTGTCTATCGCCTTCTTAGACTTTGCGGCTACCTTCTTAGCTGTTTCCGCACTTTCGTCACCACTCTTTTTGCTTGCGGTTTTCTTGCCGGTGTTTTTCATCGCGCTCATAACTTGTTGACGTAAAATTTTAATAGTTTGATGATATTGCCAAATTTTTTTGACAGAAAATTAAATAATTTTTTTTCTAAGAAATCACTATCAGTTGGTCGCGGCCTGTGCCGTTAGATATATATGCTATACGTGTGCCCAGGTAGTCTTCTACAAAGCTGCAGTAGTCTTTAAATACCTGTGGCAGCGCATCATAAGTATTCACTTCAGATATTGGTGTATCCCAGCCTGCAAACTCTTTGTATATCGGCTTCAGATCTACATTGTCTGTTATATCGTAAGGAAACTCTTTTGTCTCTACGCCGTCTACATTGTAGGCTATTGCCGCCTGTATGGGGTTAAAGCTATCCAGCACATCGGTCTTGGTCATGATCAGCTGTGTAACACCGCTCAGCATTACCGAGTAACGCAGCGCTACCAGGTCTATCCAGCCACAGCGGCGCGGGCGGCCTGTTGTAGCGCCAAATTCTGATCCTGCTTTGCGCAGTGCTTCTCCGGTTTCGTCCAGCAGCTCTGTAGGGAACGGACCACCACCCACGCGGGTACAGTACGCTTTGGTAATGCCATACACCTCGCCTACGCGCGATGGTGCCACGCCAAGCCCGTTGCATACACCCGATGCAATAGTGTTGGATGATGTAACAAATGGGTATGTACCAAAGTCTACATCCAGCATGCTGCCCTGTGCGCCTTCGGCCAGTACTTTCTTACCTGCTTTCAGGTGTGTATCCAGCCAGTATTCGCCGTTCACTATCTGCAGTTGGCGCAATGCTTCCACCGCTTCAAAGAAGGGCGCTTCCCACTGTTGCCAGTCTATCACATTGTCATACTGTTTCAGCATGTCCTTGTGCTTCTGCACAAGCTTGTTATATTTTTCTTTAAAGTTCTTAGAGAGCACATCGCCTACGCGCAGGCCATTACGGCCGGTTTTGTCCATATATGCGGGGCCTATCCCTTTCAGCGTCGAGCCTATCTTGTCCTTGCCCTTTGCTGCTTCCGATGCCGCATCAAGTGCGCGGTGCGTAGGCAATATAAGATGTGCCTTCTGCGATACGAACAGGCGCTGCAGCAGGTCGGGGCACAAGGGTACTATCTTCTTTATCTCCGCATCAAGGGTCACAGGGTCTATCACTACGCCATTGCCTATCAGGTTCAGGCAGTGTGCATGAAACACGCCCGATGGTATGGTATGCAATACAACCTTGGCGCCATTCACATAGAGTGTATGGCCGGCATTAGGGCCTCCCTGGAAACGGGCAATGATATCATACTTGCCGGCAAGATAATCTACTATCTTTCCCTTGCCTTCATCCCCCCATTGTAACCCTAACAATACGTCGATCATGAAATGAAAATTTTAGCGGTATCCAAAGATATACCCAACCGCGAAATTATAGAAATGTGCACACGCACACCGCATTATCTATCACTAACAAAAATTTTTATTTTCCGTTTTCTTTACTATACCATTCCGCGCATCTATGCCACAGCAAAGCAAAAAAATAGCCCCGCATTGCAGGGCTATCTGTAAAAACTATTGTTTGTATTAGTTCTTCTGCGTTGCAGATGGTGGTGCCGGTGGCTGTGGTTTAGACGTGTTCAGCGTGCTTTCGTAAGCCTTGTACTGGTCTGCAGTCATTATTTGCTTCAGCGCCATGTTCTTTCTGTCCTGTATGCCTTTAAAGTCCTGCGGTGTCATTTGTTTGTGTTCAGCGCGCATGCTCTCAATGTTGTGCGCAAATTCCAGGCACACTTTAAGGGTGCTTTCGTATTGGTTAGGTGTAAGCTTGTATTGCTGCTGTAACATTTTTGCCTGGCGCTCTGCCATCTGGTCGGCAGCTGGTGGCAGCTGCTTGTTAGACTGTGCTGACTGCTGCGTATTTGGTGCAGGTGTCAATTTAGCTGATTGCGCAAAAACAGGTGCCGCAGCAAATGCAAAAAGTGCAGATGTGATGACGAGCTTTTTCATAATTGAATGTTTTTTTTTGAATGATTTTTAAGCAATTTAGGTATTTAGTTGTTAAAAAATACACACATGTGTCGATTAAGTGGTGTATTTCGCCCGAAACCCTTGCTGGCAGCACATCTTTTAATTGGTTGGGTTGGGGTAGCACAACGTATTATATCAATCAAACATCAGAACGCACTTCATGTTAAGCCAGGCAGTGCCCCGCTTACAAAAGTAACGGTCAGGTCTGAAAGACCGAGAGATAATAGCCGGGGCGTTTTTAGTCCCGGGTACAGGAACAAAAGTAAACGAGCGCTGAAAGCGCGAAAGATATTTTATTGATAAAACACTTCTGCGGGGCAATCAATTATCCTTATACAACAGGTATTTCTTGCGTATGGTCTTAAAGGCTGCAATGTCTTTGGCCCAGCTTTTCCTTATCTGTGCTTCTGTACTGTCTGCGGTTACTTGTTGTTTTAACGCTGTAGTGCCGGCCAGTTTGGTGAAAAAATCGGTAAAGAAATCTGTTGGCGTAGGGTATGCTTTATAGGCATCTATCAACCATTTTATCTGCAAACGGCCATGTATTTCTTTATATACTGCTTCCGGGGTTTCACCCACCAGCAGACCATAACATTTCTTGCCTTCGTGTGGCGGATTTTTAGCTCCCGCCATGCTCTGCGGTGTGAAGCTGTAGCTATATTTTTTACCCAGCTCAGGCGCACCAAACTGCTGGAAGGGAAAAGCCGTGCCCCGGCCCACACTTATCTTAGTACCTTCAAACAGGCATAGCGATGGATAGGCATATACCGCAGCCATATTCTTCAGGTTGGGGGATGGTGGTATCGGCAAGGCATACTTGCTGCCGTGCGTATAATTATGGCATTTGATCACGGTAAGGTCCAGGTCTTTGGAGCCGTTGAACCATCCTTCCCCCTTCAGCATTGTTGCATATTCACCCGCTGTCATGCCATATACTATAGGTATGGGTTGCATCCCCACAAACGATCTGTTGTCCGCTTGAAGCACCGGCCCGTCTACATAATGCCCGTTGGGGTTGGGCCTGTCCAGTACTATTATTTGTTTGTGTTGTTCTGCACAGGCTTCCATACAATATTCCAGTGTAGATATATAGGTATAAAAGCGCACCCCCACATCCTGCAGGTCGTATATCACTACATCTATATGCTGCAGGTCGTCAGTAGTAGGTTTCTTGTGCTTGCCGTATAATGATATGACGGGCAGGTGTGTGGCCTCATCAACTGTATTGTCTATATGTGCACCGGCATCGGCGCTGCCCCTGAAGCCATGTTCAGGCACCAGTATCTTTTTTACGCTTACCTTCCGGGCCAGCAATATATCCAGCAGCGATGAGTCTCCTACACATGAGGTCTGGTTGATGACCAATGCTACATTTTTCCCTTTGAGCAGCTGAACGTACTCAGCAGGGTAGGCCGCGGCCGGTTTTATGGTGGTGTCGAAGAACGAACGTGCCGACGTCGTCAGGGTGTTAAGAGTCAGTAATATACACAAGCCCGGTAGGGTCACACATCTCATAAAGTGCAGTATTTTTCATAAAGATAACCTCCGTTTAGGCATATTGGCTTAACTTGCGGGCGAATAAATTTAAAACACTACTTATGCAACAAGTACAGAAAGGCGATACGGTAAACGTGCACTACCATGGCAGACTTAGCGATGGCACTACCTTCGACAGCTCTGAAGGCCGTGAGCCTTTAAAATTTACCGCAGGCAGCGGACAGGTGATAAAAGGCTTTGACGACGCGGTAATGGATATGCAACCTGGCGATAAAAAAACAGTAAATATCCCTGTGCATGAAGCATACGGCGAACGCAGGGACGATATGATGATGGAATATCCTAAGTCTGACTTCCCGGCTGAAATGGCTCCTGAAATCGGGATGGAACTGCAGATGGGCGACGACGCAGGTAATGTATTCCCTGTAGTGATCGTAGAAGTTGGTGATGAAGTGGTAGTACTTGATGCTAACCACCCTCTGGCCGGCAAAGACCTCACTTTCGAGATCGAACTGGTATCTATAGGATAATTCTTTTTAAGATATAGTTATGGTAAGGGCTCATCATTGATGAGCCCTTACGTTTTACACAGAAGTTATTGTCGCTTGCTATTTAAGCTATAACCAGCTTCCTGCTCTCTGGCCTGTAATACCACGATAACACAATGAACACGGTCTGGAATACCGGCCCCAGCACATCCTTTATATCATGCACCCCAACTGCCAGGTGCGATACCAGTGCCCCTGTCATCACGAAGAAGAAGCCCGCATAGGCCCACTCCTTTACCAGTTTAAAACCTGGCAGCAATATGGCTATCACTCCCAGTATCTTCCAGGTACCTATGATGGATAAGAAGTACACAGGATACCCCAGTGGCTTCACCAGGTCTATCATTTGTTGTGCATGCATTACCTGCGCCACTCCGCTACCCATCATGCCCACGCTCATCAATGCGGTGGCTATCCAATAAGTAATTGTTTTTCCCTTGTTCATTCTGTTTATTTTAGTTTGTTCACAATTTCTTCCAGCCTGTTATGTGCCCAGTTAATGCCTTGTTTGAAAGGCATCTTTAATACCTCGTTGCGTTGCGCTACCGATTCATAGATCACATGCATGTTCAGCCTGCTGGTGTGCTCCGTCAGCTGTTCAAATTCGTATACCTCCAGCTGCACGCCAAATGGAGTGCCTTCCATCTCGAAGGTGCGCACCATCTTTGTGTTCTCTGCCACATCGTGTATCGTTCCACTGAACCGGTGCTTATTGCCCTTGGGGTCGGTTGCTTCAAACTGGTAGCTGCCATGCTTCCTGCTCTCCAGCTTCAGCACCTTGTTGCCCATCCATTGCTCTATCAGGTCGGCTTCCATATAGGCTTTAAAGAGTAGCGCTACCGGTAGTTCAAAATCCCTGGTTATGGTCAGGTCTTGCCTGCCTTCTTCTGCATTTACTTTTGTTTTCAGTTCCATGATCGTTATTTTTTAGCGTTATACAGTTTCATTACGTTTTCCAGTTTGTTGAAGCGGTCATCCCACATCTTGCGGAATGGTTCAATAAAGTCGGCTATCTCCTTCATCTTGTTCGGATTTAAATGATAATACATTTCGCGGCCGTTCTGCTCCTGCCGCAGCAATTCGCATTCGGTAAGAATGGCTAAGTGTTTCGATACGGTAGGCCTGGCAGTATCAAAATTGGCCGCTATTGCCCCTGCCGTCATCGATTGTGTAGCCACCAGCATCAGTATGGCCCTCCTGGTAGGGTCGGCTATCGCCTGGAAAACATCTCGTCTCAGATTCATTGTGTAGCTATTTGGCTACAAATATAAATGTAGTTATTTGACTACGCAAATTTTTCTTGATTTTTTATCGGAGATTGTATGAATACAGTATTAAACGGTCAGTTTATACCACGTTGTCGGCGTACCATAAAACGCAGGCCAGTTGTCATCATCGAAATTGAAGATGTGTTGGAATTCGAAGCCCACTTTCTCCAGTACATTGCGCGATGCTGTATTGCCAAGATCTGTAGTGGCATATACTTCACTAAGGTGCAGCAGGTCTATGCCATAGGGTAGGGCAGCTCTGCTGGCTTCTGTGGCCAACCCTTTGCCCCAGTGCTTCCGGTTCATCCTGTACCCAAAGTCGTGAAAGTTGATATGGCCATTTAATTGCGTCTTGATCAGCTTAAAGCCCACCCAGCCTACAAACTCATTTGTCTCTTTCAGCAGCATGGCCCACCGGCCTATGCCATTCTCTTCATATTGCTGGTGTATGATCCTGATATTGTTACGGCTTTGTTCTATATCAGTATATGGTGTATTACCCAGGTAGGTATGCACCTGCGGGTCACTATCCATCGCAAACATACCCTCTACGTCACCCCACTCGATAGGGCGTATAATAAGGCGTGGGGTTTCTATGTGTATGTTCATAACGGAGCAGTATAGGTATAAAGTTAAGCCAAACACGGTGGTGATGTAAATAAAAAAAGGCCAGAATAAAATTCTGACCTTTTTTTCGTAGCGAGAATGGGAATTGAACCCATCACCTCAGGGTTATGAATCCTGTGCTCTAACCAACTGAGCTACCTCGCCAGGTAAAACCAATTTGTGGTTGGTTTTGTTGATTTTGGGACTGCAAAGGTAAGTATTTACCTGAATAAAAAGTAAACTTCCACTCAGATTTTTATTTCAATTATTTCTGGGTCGTATGTTTCATGCGGCGTGGGTGTGGTCGTGGCCATGCCGGTGTTCGCGCCATATATTCTCCAGTGTCCATTGCTCCTCGTGTGCAAAGGCATGGGCGCGGATGGGGCAGTGCTCCATACCACATACATGGCATTGTGCTGGGTTGCAGCCCTCGGTCTGTATGAACACCTCTACATCCTGGCCAAAGTGCTCCTTTACCAGGCTGTCTATCTGCTTTATCTCGCTGCCGGCCTCCTGCACTGTATAGTAGTTGGGCACTGTAAGGTGGGCATCCACATGCATGCGGCCGCTGTGGTTCAGCACGCGCAGGTGGTGCATATCTACCCATGCGGGCCGGCGGTTGGCTTGTAGTACGTCTATCACCTTTTGCAGTTGCCCCATGTCGGTCTCGTCCATTATGCCCGATATCGACCTGCGCACCACCCTGTAGCCTGTTATCACGATGATGATGGCAAAGCACAGCGCCACTGCGCTATCCAGCCACAGGTATCTGTTTTTTGTTAGCAGCAACAGCGTAAGGCCTATAATGATGGCTATGCCAGAATAAGCATCGGTCACCAGGTGCTTGCCCGCCGATACCAGCACCATAGAGCCTTCCTTCTCGCCTTGCTTAGCTGCGTATACGCCCATCAGGTAATTCACCAGTCCCGATGCAGCTACGATCAGCAGACCTATGTCCAGCTTCTCCAGCTGGTGTGGCACTATCAGATGTTCTATCGCCTCGTATATGATGAAGAAGCCCGCTATCGTTATCAGCGTACCCTCTACTGCCGATGATATGAACTCTGCCTTGCCGTGGCCCAGCGGATGGTTGGGGTCGCGGGGTTTAGCGGCCAGCGCTATGCTATACAGGCCCATCAATCCGGCAACCACATTCACAATGCCTTCCAGCGCGTCCGTAAGCACGGTTACAGAACCCGTGAGATACCATGCCAGCATCTTGCCCAGGAACAGCACAATGCCCAGCGCTGCTATCAACCGTTGTATTCTTATGGATCTCTTCATGTAAAGGAGGCGCAAAGATACCGTTTTAAATGACGGGAATTAAAATTGGCCTGTTGGTTTATCGCTTGGTCTCAGCAGTGGGTAATTCGAGGGTTTGTCAAGTAGCCATCATTGTAGTTTAGCAGTCGTATCTTTAAAAATAGGTGTGCCCACTTTTTCCCAATGAATAACTATATACTTTTACTTTGACTTATGAACTTGATCTACAAGCCTGAAAACAACGGGAAGAATATTGAAGAGTATGATTGCCATTACCTCACTGGTTATACTGAAGGTGAATTAGTAAGTTTTACCGGTGCTGATTATGTCAGAAATTCTAATAGGGTAGTTACTATTTCGGGGATATACCCGGCAGTTATTGTCGCTGTAAAGTGTGTAGATTTCCAAATCAGGAGACAAATAAATTTTGAGGAAAAATCGATAAGGAATGAGCTTTTCCGTGTGAATAGGAAGAGAACCGGATTAGGTTCCGGTATAGTAAATGCCCAGGTAGATGCTGCCACGAATGCCGGTTTCAAACTTATAAAGGTGTTGGCTATAGGACGTTATGATACGATCGATAAATGGAACGGTTATTTGACGTTCGCCAAATTAGGATTTTCAATGGAGGAATTTGAAATTGACAGTTTTAGAAAGTTACTTGCAAAACATGGTAGAATAGAACAAACAATCAATCAACTTGTGTCAACAGAAGATGGGAGCAAATTTTGGAAAGAAAATGGATACCCCTGGTACGGCTATTTCGACTTGGCCGAAAACTCGGTAAATAGAAAGATATTACAGACCTACATCGATAAGCAACTATAGGCTTACTAACTCATCGTGCAGATCGTTCATTACTTTGCGGGGATCTTCAAACTCAATTTCTTTCATGTATGCGAGGTCGTGGCCATACATATGTTTGGTTGCTTGTTCAAAACCCATCTGTAATATGCGCCCCACTAATGCAAGCTTATGTGCTAACACTTCCTCCTGGCTAATATCCTGAACCTTTACAGTCATATATCAAAGTTAGCTATTGTTTTAGATTCTTCCAAAAGGTGTTCTTCTGTCAAACGTTAAACCTTCTCCTCCCTTAGCAAACCACCGGCCCAGGCCGACAGGCCGCCGATAAGGCCGCCTACAAGCACCACCACGCACAGGAACAGCCCGTAGTTGGGCAGGCCAAACACGCTGGCCATGCGGCCCGATAGTATATGTTCGTTGGGCAGGTCTTTCATCAGGGCGGCTACCAGCCAGAAAATGGCTATACCTACAAACCCGGCCAGGAACGAGCGCTTGCCATTGCTGTGCATCACTATACCCGTAACAAACGGGATAACGGCGATCATCCACCATGGCAGGAACTGCTCGGCAATGGCGCTTAGTATGGCTATTGATATGATACCGGCTATTACTTTCATCTGTTATTGGTGTATGGTAATGGTATATTTAAGTGTGCTGTCTTGCTGTTGTTTGTTGTTGGGCAGGAACAGCAGTTTGTTGTACTTGCCTTCTGCCCAGTTGGGGATGAAGGAACCGTAGTATTTGCTGCCCGGGTTGCCCGATTGCCCGCCCGGGTATATGCCGTAGGCTTCTATCTCCTTGCCCATCTGCACCACCATGCGCCACGATGGGCCGTGGTCACTCTTGGCGGCATTTACGGTATTGCCCCAGCCGCCTATCTTCAGGTTGCCGTAGCTAAAGGCGGGTAACTTGGTGAGGTGCTTTACGGTTGTGTTCTTGGCTTTGTACCATTCCAGCCCGTTCTTCTCGGTCTTCTTCAGGCTGTCCATGGCGTCTTTATAGCTTAGCTTTACCAGTACATTCAGGTGGCTTAGCTGCTCCAGTGTTGTTTTGCCGGAATCGGCCTGCTGAAGCAGTTGCATGGTGCGCTCCGGCAGCGGCTTGTAGTTCTGCGGTATATAGCCCATGCCGCTCCATATACGTTTATACAGTGCCGACCACCACACCTGGAATACTGTGGCGTCCTTGCTTTCGGCTTCCAGCCTGTAGTTCCACTTGCGCAGGCCATCCAGATAGGCTTTTTCACGGCCGGTAAAGTCGTTGGGCAGGTTCTTCAGCATCAGCGGCAGCACACCTGCTGCCAGTTCAGAATAGGTGTCGTTCTGCAGGGCGAACATATCGTTGATGGTAGCCTTTTGCAGGCCGGAGAGTACATGGTTGATGCGCCACGCCCTCAACTCCACAAAGTCACCATTGTACCAGTAAGGGTAGGCTGCACCGGTAACACATTGGTTGGCCGATGCTACAAAACCCTGCTCCGGGTTCAGCACGTGGGGGTTGTCGGCCATCGGTATCAGGTCGCCCCATTGCGTTGCCGACCTCGATCCGTCCATGATGTATTCGCCCTGGCCCTTCCATTTGTTCACAAACTGTCCCTGCCCCCATATGGCTATATTCCCTTCGCGGTCGGCATAGGCCATGTTCTGTGCCGGGCACTGGAAGTTGTAAGTGCCTTCTACCCAGCTGGCGTAGTTGGTGGCGCGGTTCATCAGGTACACGGCCAGCAGTTCGTTAGTGGCTCTGTGTGCCATCCAGCATATGGCCAGCGGCTTCTGCAGCCCGCCATCGGCCGGGTTGTTCTTATCGTAGGCTACCGGGCCATGTACGGTATATTTTACGGTATCTACATAGGTAAGATCGCCTTTTATAACGATGGTCTCCAGGCGCTGGGTATAGTCCAGTTGTTTGCCATCCATCCAGTATTTATTGCCATCACCTTCTACTTGTTTGATGAGGTAAAAGTCCTTTACATCGCGGTAGTTGTTGGTAAAGCCCCACGATACATTGTCGTTGAAGCCGATGATAACACCCGGTGCGCCGGGCAGCGATGCGCCATACACATTCATGCCGGGGCATTGCAGCTGTATCTCGAACCACAGCGATGGCATGTGCAGGCCCAGGTGAGGATCGTTGCACAATATGGCGGCACCGCTTTGTGTACGGCTGCCCGATATGGCCCAGTTGTTACTGCCTATACCATCTTCCTTAGCCTCTGTAAAGTCGGCCTTGTTAAAGCGGGGAAACAAGGTGTCTTGCGGTATCGGAGGTGTGCGCATGCCTGCAGTCGAGAATCTGGTGCTTTCCGGTATCACCGTGGCCGACCCTGTTATCTTATCGGGGTACAGCAGTTGCAGCATAGCGGGGCTCAGCATCTCGCGCAGGTAAGTGGCCGGTATATCGTTGGGGTTGCCGGTCAGGTCGTCGGCCATATACTTCAGCAGCAGGGCGCTCTTCAGGTTGGTCCACGGTTCGGGGGCAAAGCCCATCATCTTGTATTCCAGCGGATAGTCCTTATACTTCAGTTGTTTGATATACGTGTTGATGCCATCGCGATAGGCGTCCAGCATCACCCTGGTGCGTGGCTCGGCCTCCATGGCTTTCAGCGAGTTCTCGGCGGCATATACCATGCCTTTGCGGCGCTGTTTGCGGTCGTAGTCGAAGCCCTTCTTGCCTATCACCTCGCTCACGCGGCCACCGGCGGCGCGCGTCTCCATATCCATCTGCCACAGGCGGAACATAGCATGCAGGTAGCCCTCGGCATAATAAATGTCGTGGTCGTTATCGGCATGTATGTGAGGCACCAGGCGGTTGTCCAGCCACACGGTGGTGGCCTGTTTTACATCGGGCAGTTTCAGGTCGGCCGAAAAGTCTTTGTTCACGGGCTCGGCATTGGCCCAGCAGCCGTTCACAGGGTCTATCAACCTGCCTATAGCGGGCAGGCTGCCTATCGGCCTGTCGAGGGTGTACACCAACCCCGCGGTGGCAGTTATCACTATAATGGCCAGTATTACACGCATTGGCAGTAGCTAATGGTTATGATCTTCAAATGGTTAAGCAGGTAGCTGGATGATATATTTCTTGCCCGGCTTTACAGTGAGCTTGTGCGCGCGCAGCCATGGATTGTATATCTTCAGCATCTTGTAGGTGGTGCCGTTGTCTTTGGCCCATACTGACAGATCGTTGATGGTGTTGCTCACTTCTACATCTTTGCCCTTCAATGGTTTGTACATCTCTGATGGCGGAACGATATTGCCGGCATACAGTGGGTTAGACAACAGGTACTTGAGCGCCAGTATGCGATATACATATCGGTTGGTCTCGTCGGGGAAGATGAGATCGTAATAATTGGTAGAGCCCTGGAACTCGGCCTGGCCGTTGTAGCCACCCATGCCGCAGTTATACGATGCGGCAGCTGCCGTCCAGGTGCCGAACTTATCGTGTGCCTCTTTGAAATATTTGCAGGCGGCATCGGTAGCCTTGCCTACATTAAAGCGTTCGTCCACTTCATCGCTGATCTCCAGACCGTAACGCGGACCGGTGTCCTTCATGAACTGCCAGAAGCTGGCCGCGCCCACGCCCGACAGCGCATTTTGCTGTAGCGAGCTTTCGGCTACGCATACATATTTAAAATCGTCGGGTACGCCATTGGCTTTCAGGCGTTCCTCTATCAGCGGCATATAGCGGCCACTCAGCTTTAAGATATATAGCTGGTTGCCGTGTATATAGTAATTGATAATGAGCTCTCTTTCCAGCTTTTCTTTGATGTCCCAGCGGTCGAGCGGGGTGGGTTCGCCGGCAAAGTCGAGGCTGGCAGGTACCTCGGGGGCAAACCATTTATATTGCGGGCGGCCCTCCTTGCTTACCTCTACATTGGTAGCCGAAGGTTCTATTTTACGCGATGCAATACCGGCAACCACGGCAGCGGTGATAGCCACGCCGCTGAGGAAATATATGACCGGTTTTGATTTGATATTCATAACAGTGTTTTCTGAACTATAAATTTACGCCATATTGGGTGGATTGCCTAAGACCGCCGGAAATTGCCAATGTGAAGAAATGTGATTATTATCTACTGTGTGCCAATAACTAGTAAGTTTCAAATATGACTTTTCCTAAATATTTAATTCTCCTTTATTCTAAATCGTTTTGTTATCAATTTTCTGTAAATCGAATTGACTCGTTGAATCTCATTTTGGCTAAGTCCTAACACACTATTTAAAATGTTGAAATCATTTAGGTTGAGAATTTCTTCAATGTTATTTTTGTTTTCAAAGGATTTAGCAAAATCGTTAAACTCTTTTGCATTTATATCTACATAGGGAATAGGTAACGACTTGAATTCTAGTGGAGTTAATTCTAATACACCTCCTCCATAATATCTACCTTTTAATTCAGCAAATGCAAGCGTTAATGAATTATAAAACGAATAGACAAGCCCATTAATGTTATATTTATCTTTCATTTTAATTTTGTAGGCTGAGTCGGTTACAAAAACTTTTGCGTCATTCTTTAATAGTTTAGGATAGTGATGGCATCTTTTAAAGAAAAAGCCCTGCGGGATTTCAGAAATATTAGGAATGACATGCCAATTTTTCCTTTTTCGGCATTTATGTCTTAGATGTAGTTTTTCATTTCTACCGGAAATTAAATATTGTCTAACACTGTTAGGTAAATTTCTCATCGGTGAATTATCAAAAGAGAGCAACTTTGTTGGTTTTCTTTCTATAACCAATTCGTTGTAGTCCCTTTTTTTGAAAACGACACTTCCATTAACAAAACTGCCCTTTTGTATTATAGGTATGCAATAAGCTTCCAAACCATTTATAGTTTGAGTATCGCTATTTACAATAAAAAAATTATTAGCAGCTGTCACTATTCCCGGTTTCGAATCACAGTAATATCCTACATTGTTCAATCGTTCACCTAACTCATGAATAAACAACAGCTCGCCTGATGTTAAACTATGATGCGTCCATTTTATGCCAGTTAATGATAAAGCTTCATTTTCTGTTAGCGTAAAATTCTTAGTTAATAATTGTTCGGTATTCGTAATGTGAGTGTAGAATTGGCCCGCGTGAGTGTGAGTTTTGAACGCGACCAGTATTACAGTATCTTGACCTTTGCAGTCAAATAATAATTCATCAAAAGTGAAAATTTCAGTTCTAGAAAAATTCTTGCGCAGATATTCTCGCAGTTCTTGCGAGAATTTTACTTGGAGTAACTCAGCTGGCAACACGAATGCCAAGACGCCATTTTCCGCTAACAGTTGACAGCTCGAAACTAGAAACGCCGTCCAAATATTTTTAATTTTATTTTGGGAAAGCCCATTTTCATGGAATATCTGTTGACACTTATCTATTTGATATTTGCTTAGGAGTTGCTTTTTTATGTATGGTGGGTTACCAACAATAAGATGAAACTTACGCTTCAAATTATCTTGATATTTTAGGAAGTCGTCCGAGATAAATGAGTAATTAGTTGCTTGCTTTTTATTTGTTAATGCAACATTTTGTGCTTTCTCCAATTCGCTTGGAACTTTGTCAATAGCGGTAAGCGAAAATTTCCTAATGCATTCTGGAAAGCGGGTTTTAGCAAAAGCTCTAACAAAGCTTCCGTCGCCTGCGCTCGGCTCAAGTATTGATAAATAGGTACTGCTATTGAAATGTTGACAAACATAGTCAAGCATAAACTCAGATAAAAAATCTGGGGTGTAGTATGATCCTGTATTTTTTCTATTCTTCACGGTCTTCTGATCTCTGCTAACTTATAAGGTCTTACTTTTTCACGATCGTGATAAAGTTTGATAATGCGCTGTTGGGCTGCCAACGCATGCTGATAATATTCATTTTCGTTCAATTGAAATACTAAAGACATAATATCATCCATCAGTCGTCTACCTGCACTTTTTAGTATTTCCTCACGTCTTTCATAAATGAGTTGCGGCCGGTTCAAATATAGACGTTCAATCATATAGCGACTCGCGGGAAACTTACCGACAATGGTATAATCTACGTCATTAAAATCAATCAGCTCCGAGTAGTCTACCTCGCTGGGGTCTGGATATGACGCGATACTAAAATCGTTGGGACAATCCGCTGGCCAATCATCACTTTTAAATCGATTACATACTGGGCAAGCATAGAATAGATTTAGTATGTCATTTTTCAAATGTGCAAACTTTTTCAGTCCTTTCGGCCGATAGTGTTCAACGTGATAATGATCTATACCTCCCCATGGATTTTCATGTATTGAGCAATACACACATTGATAGTAGCATTCGGCTGCTATTTGCTCCTTCCAGTCGCCATATTCTCCCGTTGTAGGCTGTTTTTTCTTATCCTTTACGACTTTTTTCCAATTCATTTTGCCTTAAGCTTATTTTGAATTTTATTCTTTAACTCTTCAAGGTACTTTAGTTCGTTTTCGTATCTATCAAGCCAAATTTTTCTATCATCAAAATTTGAAATAGGTAATTCTAATACAGTTTGCAGGGCTTTTAATCTTTCAACATTTTCCGGCGAAGCTTCACCATTTGCCGCTTTCAAAGAAAGTTCTGTAAACTCTTTTAATTCATCCTTATTAGCATCTATATAACGCTGTGCTGACCTTGCTAATCGACTTACAAAATTAGCGGCCATAGTTTGGTTGGACGTGATATCGAGTCGATTTATTACCATTTCGAATTGGTTCTCTTTTTCTCTTAATTCCGCGTCTCCTGCATGTGCAGTAATCATGTAAATAGGAAAGTCTTTAAGTCTCTCCCGCAGAATTTCTACAAGTTGATTGCCCTTATAATCGACCGGCTCGCCGTCAACTGCAACATCGTTCAGCCTTTCGTCTAAAATTATGGCACTTACATCGTTAGCCGCAAAGAATGGAAAGTAATCTTCCACATTCTTGAATGGAGTCTGATCAATAACGGTCAGATTTGTAGACTGTCTCTTTAGATAAATATTTAAAGTACGCTTTAATGTGGTACTTTGATCTTTATTGTCATCAATGATAGCGATAATGGACATATGCTTTTACATTTTAGGTATCCAAATTTTAAACTCAGCACCATTTAGCGTTGAAGAACTTTTAAATGATACTACTCCTCCTAACTCTTCGGTAATCGATTTAACAATAGTTAGCCCTAAGCCGGTTCCAACACTTTTACTTTTACTATTTTTTACAACTTTTGTTGAAAATAAAGGTTCGAAAAGTCGATGTTCAAACTCTTTAGCTATCCCTGGACCTGTATCGCCTACCGAAAAATAATAACCCTTTCTACCTTCGAGTTCGCTTCTCCCTATTTCAATATTAATTTTCCTTGGCCCAGAATTTAATAGAACGGCTGTATATGAATTGGTTAACAAGTTAACCAATATGGATTCGATATCCATTGGATAAGTTGTTTCAATGATATTGTCTCCTACGACGACTACTTCAATGGATGAAGCAAAGAACGCTGGTCGCAATTCGTCTATGACATCCTCAATAATTTTTTTTATTGACGTTCTTCTACGTGTCCTTTTTTCTTTTTGCACTCTAGTTAGCGCATAAGCACCCCAAGCCTCTATCTTTGTAGAATGCTTTATCGCTTTATCTAGTTCATCTAGCGCCGCTGTAATGTCTGGTGGTTCATCTGTCAATAATAACTGCGCAGTATTTACCGAACCTTTAAATTGCGCAACTGAATTCTCCGTCTCATGGCCAAATACAGCGTTAGAGATGCCCATTGTTGCAAGTCCGCTTAGAACACGTTGCCAATTAAGTAATTCTTGAATGGTTGTGGACACTTCGTCATTAATAGCCTCTACTTCTGATATAGCTTTTGATATTGGATTTAAAAGGTGTTTAGCTTCAAAATTGGGGTATTTACCTTTTGTTTCAATTGCAGTTCTTATATCACTTAAATCTTCGACTACATCATTTAATTGAGTTGTAATTTTTTCAACCTCTTTTATAGCAGATGTAGCTTTTTTTTGCTTTCTAACTTTTTCTATTTCTGGGAATTTTTTTGCACGATGTGACTCGAGCATAAGGATTGATCCCATTACTAGATTTTCCAGGTCATTAAATGCAGGAGATTCGACTAAGCCCTCTCTAGCTGCACTGTCAACCAATTGTGGATTAGTATCACGTGAAATAAATATGGCTCCTATTAATTGATTTGGGTTAACCATATATTCATCTCCTCTTCCTACTCCAGCGGGATTGCGAGACTTTCTATCACCGAGTTCTAGCCAATCATACCCAAAGGAGGCACTTGGAAACCCGTAAGGTTTAACTGCAAAGTTATCACGGTATATTTTAATGCCTGCATTGTTGTCAAGAAACGTCCGAAGATCTTTTAACCTCAGCCCTGTGTTTGCTATTGATGCTGCTTCACGTAGGAAAAACATCAATTGGATGGTGACGGGACCAAGTGTCAGCGATGGCTTTTCTAAATTCGGATTGTCTTCAACTGAGACTGATTCTTCTATGTTATCTTTTTTCGCCTTATCCTTCTCTCCATTGACTTTACCAAGTAACTGCTGCCATTTTATTGTTTGAAGCACAGGCTCTGACGAATACTTATCTTTAATTGTGTATAGTACTTCACTGGCCGAATTATCAAATACCGCAGTTAACTCAATTTCGGCCGCTTTGTAATATTCAGGAGCGACTTTCCCAGAATAAACTTCTGCGACATCAGTTCGTAAGTCAATATCAAAGTCTTTAACCCCTGAAAAAGGGGGAGTTAGCGCGGATAATTCGTAGTATAGATTTTCTATATTAGTATCATTCCAAGGTTGACGAAGTTTTGTTACTATTATTTCGGTTCCCGTTTTGCTTTCTTTCCCATTCGTATTGGGAATATTTATTGTAGTTGGGTGAGATAATTCAATTTGCACATCGAATATATCCTTACCTTCTACGTCAAAATCATCCCAATTTACTTTAAGCCCAATTACACCGCCATCTAAAGTTTTGGACTTTAACTCAAGTATGCCACCCAATCTATCTGTTGAGATACGTCCTATTCCCTTTTCACCTGTTTTTCTCCTACCTAAACCACTATGTTTCGAAGCTCTTTTTTGACTAAACCCTATCCTAAGCCAATTATTTATTAGATCGTCTTTGGTCATCCCAAAGCCATTATCTGCAACTCTTATTAAGTCATTGCCATTATTGCAAAATACATTTACTTCAACATTTTTTGCATCGGCGTCGTAACAATTTTTAACCAATTCAATTAGAGCTGTTGTATGATCTTTAATACTATCTCTGCCTAAATGAATTAATGTCTTAGCGTCAACGGCAAAGCGCTGGAACTTTTCATCAAATTTTGAAAGTTCGCCCGCTAATTTTAGAATCGATGTGATATCAGGTTCTTCGTTACTTACAAGTTTAAGAAGATCTGTTTGGATTTGTTTTGCGGTGAGATTGGACATATTATCCCAAATGTAACATTAAAGAGTGTTTTTTTGACAATATACAGAATTTCAATTGGAATTTTCATAAAATTCTGTGTATATTAAGTTAGTCATGTTTTCGTTGGGTTTTAAATTAAATTTGGAAACCGCCCTATCCAAATCGTATCTTTATGGTACAATAAACACTAAATCTAAGCTATGAAAAACTCAATCTTCCGCTCTAACGTTTCCGGCAATTACCTGGCAACCTCTGCCACATCAACCGGCAGAAAAGATTGCACTTTTTGCAGAATGTGCAAAAAGAAAGAAAATTTTAATATTTTCAGTTCTTTACAAATCAGCATCTTAAGTGGCAGCACCTAAAGTAAAATTGCCGATTAGTATCAAAAAATAAAAACTGCAATTGTACCGCAAAAAAGCAGTTTGTTTGCCGTATTCAAATTCTATAT
Source organism: Chitinophagaceae bacterium (assembly GCA_947455215.1). Classification (GTDB taxonomy): domain Bacteria; phylum Bacteroidota; class Bacteroidia; order Chitinophagales; family Chitinophagaceae; genus Flavipsychrobacter. The sequence goes on along the minus strand of CANGNA010000049.1, from coordinate 4,788 downwards.
ACAATATAGCAGGCCCGCGAAAAGCCCATGTCCGTGTCGCGGATTCGACAAGCTCAGGGTGACACTCTGTAGGTTCAGGGTGACACTCTGTAGGTAAGCTTGCAGGTTGCTATTCGATACTTCGGTAAGCTCAGTATAAACTCAGCTCACCGTTACACTATGTAGGTTGAGGGTGATACGCTGTGGATGGGCTTGCCGGTTGTTGGTACTGATAATAACAACGGTAAAGCCTCCGGACAGAATCTGGCTACCGGGTATTGCCGCAGCCATAAGCTACGCCAAACAAGTGTGGGTGGTAATTAAAATAAAATTTAATGCCGGTTTAATAGGTTACCTTTAGTAGGTACCAGTTTTTATACCATCGTTAAAATATGCTTACCACGCCACAGTTGCGCAGCCAGTTCGAGGCTTCCTTTTCAAGAATAGTACGGTCGGTTTCTGCTGATCTGCAGAAAAAGTGGGGTGGTGCTATTGCCTGGAAGGACGACCGTTCTTATCCCGAGATCCATCCCGACATCATAGGTCAGTTGACACCCGGCGCCAAGGCCGCTTATGTAACATTGCTCAACAAGCTGAGCAGGGGGCGATTATAGTTTTTCCATAGCCGGCTATCGGCTACTATCTTAACTTACCGGGGCGAATTGTGCCCCACAGCATCTATAAAAAAATATCCCCTGCCATTACGACAAGGGATATTGTTTATGCATAGTATTCTTGTTGTTACTTGATGTGTGCCAGGCGTTCGCTCACCACCACATCTTTGCTGCCCGGTGTGTATTTGTAGAAACCTTCGCCGCTCTTGGCGCCCAGGTAACCTGCCTGCACCATATTGACCAGCAGGGTAGCCGGTGCATATTTAGGATTGCCTATGCCATTGTGCAATACGTTGAGTATTGACAGGCAGGTATCCAGACCAATAAAATCGGCCAGCTGCAGCGGACCCATTGGGTGCGCCATACCCAGCTTCATAATAGAATCTATAGCCTCTACGCTGGCCACTCCTTCCTGCAGGGTGATGATGGCCTCGTTGATCATAGGCATCAGTATACGGTTGGCCACAAAGCCCGGATAGTCGTTGGCAGTGCACGGTATCTTACCCAGCTCTTTGGAAAGGGTAGTGATGGTCTCGGTAACTGCTGCATCGGTAGCATAGCCATTGATGATCTCTACCAGCTTCATTACCGGCACAGGGTTCATAAAGTGCATACCTATCACCTTGCCTGCGCGTTTGGTAACGCTGGCAATTTTGGTGATGGAGATAGATGAAGTATTACTGGCCAGTATGCAATCGGCATTGCACAGTGCATCCAGCTGGCGGAAGATGTTCAGCTTCAGCTCTACATTTTCTGTAGCGGCTTCTACAACCAGCTGCACATCTTTCACAGCCTCTTCCATAACGGTAAAGGTTTTGATGCGGCCCAGTGCTGCTGCTTTAGCTTCTTCGGTAAGGCCGCCCTTAGCCACCTGGCGGTCCATATTCTTGCCGATGGTACCCATGGCCTTATCTAAGGCTCCCTGGTTGATGTCCATCATATGTACGTTAAATCCGCTCTGGGCAAAAACGTGGCATATGCCATTGCCCATAGTTCCTGAACCTATTACGGTAACTGTTTTTATATTATGTGCCATGTGGTCAAAAATAGTGAAATTAGTCGTAAGTCATTAGTCGTAAGTCGTAAGTCGTTTTTTTGTAAATCGTACGAAAAATATTCCGAAAGATCACTCCCGGGACTTTTTACTTACGACTAGTGACTTACGACTGAAAATTATTCTTCCCAGTATTCAGTGCCATCCTTGCCTATGAAGCCAAAGTCATCGCCCATCTGCATCATGGCCAGCCCGTTCTGGAAACTGTCTACAAAATCATCGTACTTGCAGGGTATCACCTGCTTGCCGGTGGTGTCTATAAAGCCCCATTTGCCCTTCAGGCATACGGGTGCCATACCTTCGTTAAAGTCCATACCATCATCGTACATGCACGGTACTACCAGGTCGCCGGCCTCGTTTACATAGCCTACGCGGTCTTTCTGGTCGTATTCCAGTGCCAGTCCGTCGTAAAAATCCTGGTCGTCCGGTTCCTCTACCTGCTTGCCGGTAGGGTCTATGAACTTAGGTTTGCCATTCTGCTCTACAAAGGCCACCCCGTTCTTGAAAGGGGTCACGAGGTCGTAGCGGCACTGTATGATGATCTGTCCTGTTTTATTGATAAAGCCCCACTTGCCGTTCTGCTCTACTATAGCCAATCCATCTATAAAATCTTCCGCATCGGTAAAGTTGAAGGGGATCACTTCTTTGCCTGTCTTATCTATATAGCCGTACTTGCCAAATTTCTCTACGGCAGCCAGGCCCTCTTTGAACAGCGATCCGTAGTCGTATTTATAAGGGATGACCATTGCCCCTGTCTCATCTATATAGCCACACTTGTCGTTGCTGCGCACCTCTGCCAGCCCTTCGGAGAAAGGGTTGGTGTTCTCGTAGGTGCAGGGGATCACTATCTGCTTATCGGGCGTACAAAAGCCCCAGGCGTCGCCCTTTCGGTATGGTATCAGTTTAGGGATATTATTGCTATCACTCATAAGTTGCCAGGTGGTTTTTTATGCGCTCAAATGTACGGTAAATTGTGCATCGTGGCGTGTAGATAAATTTCACGCAGCGGAAAGTTAGCAGATAGCGTAAGGGGCCGGTTTTATGAGCTGTACGACTACTTCAGATCGACAATAAATATATAACAGCAATCAATGCCGTTTGCCGTTGCCAGGCAGTAATTTTATACAAACATCACCCACAAATGAAACACATACTATTGCTGTTGCTGATGGCCGTTGCGGTTGCCGGAAGGGCCCAGGTATCGCTGCCGCAGGTAAAGCTTGCTAATATTGATACCAGCTATGCATCGTACACGCAGATACTCTCTTACCCGAAGCTGGTAACCGGTATGCCCAATTGCGAGGTGACGGAATTTACCATCACCTTTACCATTAAAGATGGAGCTTCGTACGGACCGTACAGTACAAAAGGCAATATGCTCACCGACGATGAAAAGATCGTCATCAAGAACCTGCGCAACAACGTGGTAAAGATAAAGGTGGACAACATCAGTATGCGATGCGACGGGCAGCTGGTGCAGGGGCATAGTTTTGGTTTATGGATGGGGAATTAGTATCACAGAACCCCACCTGCATATACAGGCACATGCCAAAACCTTTACGGGCAGGCCCTTTTACCAGGAGCCGCAGTTGCAGATATTATTTAAAGGCAAAGCGTATCGGTTGTTCGACGAAATGAGCGTCAATTAGTTTTTTATTGCATGCGAATTGCTGCTTTCGGAATTTCAACTGGATCATGTCACCTTAGTTTGGCGTTTCGTCACCAAATACCCTCTATCATCAACCCACGAGCTTGTACGCAGTAATACGTTTATCTACATTTACCTACACATTCTTGTAGTTTTTATATAGTAGATAAATAAAATTAGTTATGAGTTCAAATAAGATATCTTTAGCCGCCCGGTGTTTTGCTCTTTTGGGCATGTTGCTTGCTTTTGGCAATGTAAGGGGGCAGATAATTACCACCTGGGCGGGTAATGGCTCTAACGGCACGCTGGCAGGCAATGGCGGCCCGGCAACGGCAGCCAACGTTTTTCCCACATTTATGGCTAAAGATGCTGCTGGAAATATATATGTAACAGAGCAAAATAACCAGGTGGTACGTAAAATAACCCCATCGGGTATTATTTCTGTGTTTGCGGGAACGATGGGCTCATTTGGTTACAGCGGAGATGGAGGTTCGGCAACAGCTGCCAAGTTAGGCTCTCCATCGGGAATTGCAGTGGATGGGTCGGGGCAGGTATATATTGCAGATGCAGGCAATAACCGTATCCGGAAGGTTAGCACGTCCGGTATTATAACAACGGTGGCGGGTACTACCACCTCTGGTACTCTAGGGGATGGCGGGCCTGCAACAGCCGCTCAGTTATCAGATCTTGGCGGTCTTGGTTGTGATGCAAGCGGTAACTTGTACCTTGTCCAGCGTAATGTCAACCTGATCAGAAAGATCAGTACAGCAGGTATCATTACCAGGGTAGCTGGCAATAGTTCGGGTATAGGTGACAATGGCGTCCCGGCCACCAGCGTTACTATTAGTGCTCCCTGGGGCATAGCAGTTGATGATACCGGCAATATATACTTTACCGAATCGACAAAGATAAAGAAGGTGACTTATTCCGGTATGCTCTACACTATTGCAGGAAATGGCGTTTCCGGTGCACCGGCAGATACCGGAATGGCAACAGCGAGTGCGCTAAATGGTGTGAGTGGCGTGTGCCTGGATGGTAAGGGTAATTTGTATTTTGCACTCAATAGTGTTTTTAATAATGTACACAAAGTCGTTTTGTCAACGGGGCGCATCAGCACTGCAGCCGGTATAATCAGTACAGGCAGTGGCACTGGCGACGGAGGTCCGGCAACGGCGGCGACGTTCAACTTTCCCCTGGGCCTCGTATTTGACAATGGCGGCGATCTGCTGGTCGCCGATCAGTACAATTTTCGCGTTCGTAAAATAGCCTGTTCACATCTTAATGTAACGATCTCCGGCACAACAGGGGTATGCGCGGGTGGTAGCATCACATTTTCAGCATCAATACCCGGCGGTACCTGGAGTTCTTCATCTGCTGCTACTGCATCGGTGAGCAGCGCAGGTGTGGTAACAGGCGTTGCGGGAGGTGTGGCCACTATTTCTTATTCAGTAGCCAGCACCTGTGGTATCACAACAGTTACCCAGGCCATTACC
>CANGNA010000048.1 GCA_947455215.1 Chitinophagaceae bacterium | reverse complement strand
GCACACATGACTAAAACAATACTCATCACCGGGGCCACTTCCGGCTTCGGTAAGGCAATAGCCGAGCGCTTTGCTGCCAATGGTTATACTATTTGCATCACCGGCCGCCGCGCCGACAGGCTGGAAGAGCTGAAGAGCGAACTGGAAGCCAAACACACCTGCAAGGTGATAGCCCTGCAGTTTGATGTGCGCGACCGCACCCAGGTACAAAACGCCATTGCCGACCTGGAAGCCAGAGTAGACTCAATAGATATCCTTGTAAATAACGCTGGGCTCGCATCGGGCCTGGGCAGCATACAGGATGGCGATATAGACGACTGGGAAGTGATGATAGACACCAACATCAAAGGATTGCTTTATGTTACCCGTATGGTAGCGCCTATCATGACCAAGCAAGCGTCCGGACATATCTTCAACATTGGTTCTACAGCCGCCAAAACGGTATACAAGAACGGCAATGTATACTGCGCCACCAAATTTGCAGTAGATGCACTGAACCAGGCCATGCGTATAGACATGCTCAATTATGGCATCAAGGTAACAGGTATCCACCCCGGCATGGCGGAGACCGAATTTTCGGAAGTACGCTTCAAAGGTGACAAGGAACGCGCCAAAGGCGTTTATACCGACCTTGATCCGCTGCGCGCTGAAGATATAGCTGACATAGTATGGTATTGCGCTACGCTGCCACCGCATGTATGCATCAACGACCTTACTGTGACCTGCCTGAACCAGGCCACCAGCTATTACACCATTAAGAACAGTGACAGGATGAAGCCTGAGTAGTAAGTATAAAGTAGAAAGTAAAAAACTGACATAACAATAGCTTACGACTAAATACTTACGACTTACGACTATAAAATGTTCATAGCAGAAACCAAAATAAGAGTGCGCTACGGGGAGACAGACCAGATGGGCTATCTCTACTATGGCAACTATGCGCTGTACTACGAGGTGGGCCGGGCCGAAGCCATCAGGCAATTGGGCTTTACTTACCGGGAGCTGGAAGAGATGGGCATTATGATGCCTGTAGCAGAGCTGAATGTACAATATTACCGCCCTGCCCTGTACGATGACCTGATAACGGTGAAAACGCTGCTGAAGGAACTACCCACGGGCCCCAAGATACAATTCCACTCCGAACTGTATAACGAGGCAGGTGTATTTCTGAACAAGGGCGTGACCACACTGGTATTCTTTGACCCTAAAGAAAAGAAGAAGGTAAATATGCCACCGATACTCTATGACCGGCTGGTGCCATTTTTCAATACAGATATATTAAAGAGCTCTGATAACGAGCAATAACCATGAGCAATATAAATGCTGTAATCATTACCATAGGCGACGAACTGCTGATAGGTCAAACGATTGACACCAACAGCGCCTGGATAGCCCAGCGTCTTAACGAACTGGGCATAGATGTGGTACGCCGCGTGGCAGTTGGCGACGAACGGTTGGCCATCATCAACGCACTGGATGAAGAATCACAACGCGCCTCACTGATCATAATAACAGGTGGCCTTGGCCCTACATCCGACGATATTACCAAGCCCCTGCTGTGCGAGTATTTTGGCGGAACATTGGTACGCGATGAGCGTGTGCTAGCACACCTGTACGAATTGTTCAAACGCCGCAACAGGCCGGTAATAGAGCGCAACCTGAAACAAGCCGATGTACCCGACAATTGCACGGTTCTCTTTAACGAGATGGGCACAGCACCCGGTATGTGGTTCGAGAAAAATGGCAAAGTATATGTCTCGCTGCCCGGCGTGCCTTTCGAGATGAAGCACATCATGCAGCACGAAGTACTGCCACGACTAAAGCACCATACCAGCGATGCGCTGGTACACCGCAGCATAGTTACAGCAGGCGAAGGTGAAAGCTTTATTGCAGAGAAATTGGTAGGTTTTGAAGAAAAGCTGCCCGCGCATATCAAACTGGCCTACCTACCCGATAGTGGTTTCGTGAAACTGCGCCTTACCGGCCGCAGCCAGCACCCTGATATGCTGGTGGCCGAGCTGGAACAATTACAAAGCGAACTGGCCGGCATACTCGGCCCTATAGTGATAGCGCACGAGGATATACCCATGGAGGTGCTGCTATCCCGTACGCTCCTGGAGAAAAAGCAAACTATTGGCCTTGCAGAAAGCTGCACTGGTGGCTTTATAGGCCATACAGTTACGCAGGTACCGGGGGCATCAGCTTACTTTATGGGTAGCATTGTTAGTTATGACAATGCTGTGAAGCAGCACGTATTAGGCGTGCCCGCCACAACCCTTACAGAGCAGGGCGCCGTAAGCGAGGCTACAGTGATAGCCATGGCACAAGGCGCACGACGAGTACTGAACACCGACTATGCTCTTTCGGTAAGCGGCGTGCTGGGCCCCGACGGCGGCACCGACCGCGTGAAAGTAGGCACGGTATGGATGGCCGTAGCATCGGCCACAGAAGTGCGTACCAAAGAGTTCCGCTTCTTCTACGACAGGGAACGCAACAAGGAAATGGCCGTTAAGAACGCCATCCTCTTCCTGTGGAAATTTATTAATGGTAAACTGAGCGCATGATATTCCTGATCGGTATGCCGGGCACGGGCAAAACATATTGGGGCAAAAAAGTTGCTGACTCATTTGGCCATGCATTTGTAGACCTGGATGCATATATAGAAAAGAAAGAAAAAGCCTCTATAGCCACCCTCTTCGAGATAGAAGGAGAAGAGGGCTTCCGCGATATGGAGAACCGCTACCTCGAAGCATTGATCCGCACCGCAGAGCAAGATACCATAGTAGCCTGCGGCGGCGGCACACCTTGCTTTTTTAATAACATGGATATGATGCTGAAAGCCGGTGAAGTAGTATATCTGCGATCAACAATAGAGCAGCTCATCAGTAACCTGGAGCACGATAAGGTGCAGCGCCCTCTTTTGAAGAAAAGTACCCAGCTGGCAACTACACTGGCCAATATGCTGGAACAACGTAAAGAAGACTACGAAAGGGCGCAGCATATTTTACAAACGGAGAACATTTCGCTCACTACCTTTGAAAAAATCTTGACCAATGTATAAACCGGCGCTCATCGCAGGGATAACCATGGCAGCACTGGCTGTAATGCTGGGGGCTTTTGCCGCACACGGACTTACCAAAGTACTGCCTCCTGAAAAGATAGATGTATTCCAGAAAGGTGTGACCTACCAGTTCTATCACGCGTTCGGGCTGATACTGGCAGGTATCGTTTATGCGTCGTTCCCCAATAAACAGGTGGCTATGGCCGTACCTATGTTCCTGGGTGGCATACTTTGCTTTTCCGGCACACTATATTTGTTTCCGTTGTTGGAGGTGAAGAATGTAGCCATACCAGTTATTGGCCGTTTAATAACACCTCTTGGTGGCTTACTGTTCATTGGCGGTTGGATCACCTTCCTGCTGGGCATTTTAAAGAAATAAATACCTTATGAAAGTTATAGCACTTATTCCTGCCCGCCTGGGCGCTACCAGGTTCCCGTCAAAATTGCTTGCCCCGCTGAAAGGCAAGAGTGTCATCCGCCGCACCTACGAATCGGCTATGAGCACAGGTTTGTTCGATGAGGTGATCGTAGTAACAGATGCCGACGAGATAATGGACGAGATCATACAAAGCGGCGGCAAGGCTGTAAAGAGCCAGGGCGTTTATGAGAGCGGTACCGATCGTATAGCAGAGGTAGCTGCGCACATGGATGCCAACGTGTTTGTGAATGTGCAGGGCGATGAACCTTTTGTACAAAAACAGCCGCTACAGGAACTGCTGCAGCTGTTTGCAGGTGCCGATGGCGATAAAGTACAGGTAGCATCGCTGGTGCAACGATTGACCAACCCCGCGCTGATACAAGACCATAACTATGTAAAGGTAGCGCTGGCACTGAATAACGACGCACTATTCTTCTCTCGCAGCGTACTGCCCTACCCGCGCAACAAAGAAATAGATATCCCTTATTACGAACATATAGGTGTATATGCCTTCCGCAAACATGCCTTGATGCAGTTCACCAACTGGCCTATGACACCGCTGGAAGCAGCAGAGAAGGTAGAATGTCTGCGCTTCCTGGAGCATGGTATACCTATGCGCATGGCCATTACCCAATACATGGGCGTGGAGATAGATACTCCGGAAGATATCATCCGTGCCGAAAAGCTGATGGAAGAGAAAGGATGGCTGTGATAATGGCTGAATTGCGCAATAGCGCAATGGCTTGATACCTATGCTTATGTATAAAAGTAAAGATCCCGGATATCCGGGATCTTTACTTTTTATCAACTGATCCTATTTTAAACTATTCGACCATTATAAGAACAGATTGTTAGCATCTTTCAACAATGGTTGTTTCTGATCTTTTTCAGAGATGATCGCTTTAGATATGTCGATCTTCCAATCTATACCTATAGTTTCATCAGCAAAGTATACCCCACCTTCCAGTTCCTTGCTATAGTAATTATCACATTTATAGAACACCTCTGCAGTATCTGTCAGCACCGCATAGCCATGCGCAAAACCGTGTGGAATAAGAAACTGTAGCTTATTCTCAGCAGACAGTTCTATGCCATACCACTGGCCGTATGTTTTACTGTTCTTGCGGATATCTACAGCCACATCCCATATAGCGCCTTCCAGCACACGCAGCAATTTGGCCTGCGGCATTGGATTATTCTGGTAATGTAAACCACGCAGCACGTTCTTCACAGAGCGGGCCTGGTTATCCTGGATAAAATTCACGGTATTGCCCGCGTCTTCCAGGTGGCTCTTCCTGTAGCTTTCAAAAAAGTAGCCGCGCTCATCGCCCAGCACTTTGGGTTCCAGTATCAGCAGGCCTTCTATAGGTGTTGTAGTGATCTTCATGTTTTGTGTTTTTAACCTATTATTTCTATTACGCTACGGGTAATGAATTCCAGTTCTTCTTCGCCCAGTTCAGTATGCATCGGCAGCGATATTACCTTATCCTGCAGCATATCGGTAGTGGGCAACACCGCCGATGCAACGCCAAATTCCTTAAGCATGTTCTGCTTATGGCATGGTACCGGGTAGTATATCATAGATGGTATACCCCGCTCTGCCAGCTTCTGCTGCAATACGTCGCGATCAAAACCTTCTATCTGCAATGTGTATTGATGAAATACGTGGTAAGAATACGGCGCCCTGTATGGGGTGGTTATCTTCGGGTTGTTCTTGAATGCCTTATCGTAATAGTCGGCTGCCTGGCGACGCTGGTAGCAATATTGATCCAGCTTGCGCAGCTTTATGCGCAACACTGCAGCCTGTATGGTATCCAGCCGACTGTTACAGCCTACCATCTCGTGGTAATACCTTTTCTCCTGGCCATGGTTAGCGATCATCTTCAGCTTGCGGGCCAGCTCATCATCGTTGGTGAACATAGCGCCACCATCACCATAGCAGCCCAGGTTCTTCGACGGGAAGAAAGAAGTACAGCCAATGATACCCATTGCACCTGTTTTGCAGGTAGTGCCATTAGAGAACGTATACGTGCTGCCTATAGCCTGTGCATTATCTTCCACCACATGCAGGTTATGCTCTTTGGCTATGGCCAGCAGCGGCTCCATATTTACAGCCTGACCGTATAAGTGCACCGGGATGATAGCTTTCGTCTTAGGGGTAATAGCATTTTTTACGCTATCCATATTCATGGTGAACGTATCAGGATCTACATCTACAAACACAGGAGTAATACCCAGGAGTGCCACTACCTCTACAGTAGCTATATAGGTGTAGCTCGGGGTGATCACTTCGTCGCCGGGCTTCAGGCCCAGGGCCATCAGCGCTATCTGTAAGGCGTCGGTACCATTGGCACATGGAATAACGTGCTTTACCCCCAGGTACTGCGCCAGTTCTGTAGCAAAACCGTTCACATCAGGGCCGCCAATAAAGGCTGCACTTTCTATCACATTATTTATGGCAGTGTCAACTTCCGATTTTATTTTCTGGTATTGCCTTTTCAGGTCAACCATTTGTAGTTGCATATGTAATTTTTAACAGGTGCGAATTTACAGATTTTACGGCCTTAAGAGAAAAAAAGATAAAGGTTATATAATAAGACCGGCTATTCCTGCCACAGAAACGGGAATAGTATCACCCCCAACAGGATGATCAGCGCATCGAGCGCCAGCAGGATCCCGGCAAGCCCACCCCACCCCTCAACATACACAGGGCTAAGGGCAATAACCGCCAGTTTACTAAGTATCATCAACAAGGGTGTTACCAGCGGGAAACCCAAAATAGCCATCAGGGCAGAATTTTGCTGCGCGCGCGCAGCTATAGCCGATAAAAAGGTGAACACCGCCGACAAACTGAGGCTACCCACCAAACTGATGAGCACGAACAACCCGCCATTGGCCAGTGGCCAACCCAGCATAAGGTAGTAAAGAAATAAGGTCACCAGGTTCATCACCAGCATCAACAGTATGCTGTAGGTCATTTTGGCCAGCATGAAGGTGATAGGATGTACCAGCGTATAATAATACCTGAACCTGTTGGCATGCTCCTGCAAAAAGCTCTTAGCCACGGAGTTGACCGCAACAAACAGCTGCGTAAGCCAGAACAACGCATTCCATACGCGCCCTTCCGGCTGGCCGTTCATCATATATACCACGAACACAGTGCCGCCTACATACAGCAACACACCAAACAGCGTATGCTTCTGCCGCCACTCTATAAGCAGATCTTTTTTCACCAACGATATGAACGCGTTCCCGGCCATGAGAGGGCAAAGGTAATAACTTTGGTCAAAGGCAGGCTTATCAATAACAGCGGCACAGAGCAATTATAAACCTATCTTTGCGGCAAAAAACGAGCATTCATGCACCGTGATACAGCGATATTCGATTTGATACATGAGGAAATGCAGCGCCAGCGCCATGGCCTGGAACTGATAGCCTCTGAGAATTTTACCAGCTTGCAGGTGATGCAGGCTATGGGTAGCGTAATGACCAATAAGTATGCCGAAGGCTACCCCGGCAAACGCTACTACGGTGGCTGCGAGGTAGTAGATAAAAGTGAACAACTGGCCATAGACAGGGCAAAAGAGATATTTGGCGTGGGCTATGCTAACGTGCAGCCACACAGCGGCGCACAGGCCAATGCAGCACTGATGCTGGCATTGCTGCAGCCGGGCGACACCATACTGGGCCTCGACCTGAGCATGGGTGGCCACCTGACACACGGCTCACCGGTGAATTTTTCAGGCAAGCTGTACAAAGCTGTACACTACGGTGTACATAAAGATACCGGCCTGGTAGATTATGAAATGATGGAGGCACAGGCAAGGGCACACAACCCTAAGCTCATCATCTGCGGCGCATCTGCATACAGCCGCGACTGGGACTACGCACGTATACGCTCTATAGCTGATAGCGTTGGCGCGCTGGTGATGGCCGACATATCGCACCCTGCCGGCCTGATAGCCAAGCACCTGCTGGCCAGCCCGTTCGACCATTGCCATTTTGTGACCACCACCACGCACAAAACACTGCGTGGCCCACGTGGCGGTCTTATACTCATGAAGAACGATTTCGAGAACACCTGGGGTGTAAAAGGCCCTAAGGGCGAAACACGTACACTCAGCCAGATGATAGACCTGGCCGTATTCCCGGGCACACAGGGTGGTCCGCTGGAGCATGTCATCGCCGCCAAAGCAGTAGCCTTCCACGAGATCCTGTCGGATGACTTTACTACCTACGCTAAGCAGGTGATCAGCAACGCACAATCGCTCGCAACAGCCTTTAACGAAAAGGGGTACAATATTGTATCAGGCGGCACAGATAACCACCTGCTGTTGATAGACCTCCGCAACAAAGGCATCAGCGGTAAAAAAGCCGAGAACACCCTGGTAAAAGCAGATGTGACCATCAACAAGAACATGGTACCATTCGACGATAAGTCTCCATTCATCACATCGGGTATACGCGTAGGCGTACCTGCAGTAACCACGCGTGGCATGAAAGAGAACGATATGCCACAAATAGTGAATTGGATAGACCGCGTATTAATGGACGCAGACAACGAAGCAACGCTGGCTGCGGTAAAGGGCGAAGTGAATGAATACATGAAAGCATTCCCGCTGTACCCTGAACTGGGCTAATAACAGAAATGTATATAACGGATAAGGGCAGCTTTTGGCTGCCCTTACTTTTTATATCATCATCTCGTTAATACTAACTCTCATCCAGCACATGCTCGGCCTTCTCAGCCACACGCGGATCTATAGTGTGCCGCTTAGGGAAGTTAAACAGCATAGAGCTCAGCACCGGCAATACAAATATGGCTACCGTAAAGATAGACACATACATATCCATCTTTTCCCCTTCTATAAACTTAGCTACCGGGTCACCCTCATTAAAATGGGTATACAAAGAAGAGAACAGCTTAATGCCCAACACACCTATTACCAGGAAAGCCACCGTCTCCAGGAAGGTAAATTTCTCCATCAGCTTCACAAAGAACTGCGCTACAAAACGCATGGCCAGTATCCCTATGAACACCCCTGTGTATATCAGGAATATGTGATCGGTGAACGCCACCGCTGCAAACACATTGTCTATAGAAAACGCCAGGTCCATCACCTCCACCAGCGCCACAGTAGCCCAAAAATTGCCTAAAGTACCTACGGTTACCTTATACAGCCAGCTTTCGCCCTTTTCTACGTGCTTTTCCTCTTCCGTAGCCTTGGCCTTTTTAGCCTTCCCGCGGAAGTAACTGAACGCCAGGTATATCAGGTACAAACCACCCAGCGGCTTCAGGAACCAGACCTTTACCAGCCATGCGGCTATCAGCAGGCAGATACCACGGAATACATAAGCGCCCACAATACCATATTTCAATGCCTTCTCACGCTGTTCTTTGGGGAGGTCCAGCACCATAGTGGCCAGCACGGCTGCGTTATCTACCGACAGCAGGCTCTCTATCACTATCAGGTTAAGTATGATCAGCAAACCGGCTTTTATATCCGGCCCGAGCAAAGTATGAATGATGTCCATAATTGTTTAAAAGTGGCGGTAAAAATATTCAATTCCCCGCATATCCTCCGACCCTGCACAAAATAAAAAGCTGCTCCTCACGGAACAGCTTTCTAATATCAGCCAACTCTGGGATTGGATCTTGGTCCCTGGAGTTTGGAATTTGAATGATTATAAATGGATCGCTTCGCCCAATGCTACTTCTACGGCGTCCTTCACGCTTTCGCTCATAGTTGGATGCGGGTGTATGCTATCCAGCACCTCGTGCCATGTAGTTTCCAGCTTGCGGGCAACCACTGTTTCCGCTATCGCTTCAGTTACGTTAGCGCCGATCATGTGCGTACCCAGCCATTCGCCGTACTTAGCATCAAATACCACCTTTACAAAACCTTCTGTAGCACCAGAAGCGCTTGCCTTACCCGATGCAGAGAACGGGAATTTACCCACCTTCACTTCGTAGCCGGCTTCCTTAGCCTGCTTTTCGGTCATACCTACGCTGGCCACTTCAGGCACGCAATAAGTACAGCCCGGTACGTTGCCGTAATCCAGCGGCTCAGGCATGTGCTTGTATTTACCTTCCTTAAAGGCTATTGCTTCCACGCATATTACCGCCCCCTTAGATGCTACGTGTGCCAGCGCCTGGCCCGGAGTGATATCGCCGATAGCGTAGATGCCATCAACGTTTGTCTTATAATATTTATCTACGGTTACTTTGCCCTTTTCAGTAGCAACACCGGCTGTTTCCAGGCCTATGTTCTCTATGTTGGCAACTATACCTGCAGCGCTCAGTACTATGTCTGCTTCCAGGGTTATCTCACCATTGGCAGTCTTAACAGTAGCCTTTACACCTGTGCCGCTCACGTCTACTTTCTCTACAGAAGAATTGGTCATTATCTCAATACCCTTCTTCTTAAAGCTCTTTTCCAGTTCTTTCGATACGTCTTCGTCTTCTACCGGTACTATGCGCGGCATAAACTCAACTATCGTCACCTTAGTGCCCATAGTGTTGTAGAAGTAAGCAAACTCTACGCCTATAGCGCCGCTGCCCACAACTATCATGCTCTTTGGCATTTCAGGCAGTACCATTGCTTCGCGGTAGCCTATCACCTTCTTGCCATCTATAGGCAGGTTAGGCAGCTGGCGGCTGCGTGCACCGGTAGCCAATATGGTGTGCTTGGCCTGGTATACGGTCATTTTACCGTCTGCACCCGTTACTTCAATTTCTTTTTTGGCATTCAGCTTACCCATACCCATGATGACGTCGATCTTATTCTTCTTCATCAGGAACTGGATACCCTTGCTCATCTTATCGGCCACACCACGGCTGCGCTTTACCACAGCAGGAAAATCAACCTTAAAATCGCTGGCAGCAATACCGTAGTCAGCAGCATGACTGAAGCTCTCCATTACGCTGGCGCTCTTCAGCAAGGCCTTGGTAGGAATACAACCCCAGTTCAGGCAGATACCGCCTAAGCTCTCTTTTTCTACTATCGCAGTCTTAAAACCTAATTGTGATGCACGGATAGCAGCTACATAGCCACCAGGTCCGCTGCCTATTACGATGATATCGTATGCCATAAAAGGAAGTAATTTAATTGATTCAATTTTGTGTCCCGCAAATGTAGTAAAACTTTGCTTTGGGTATAATATTATACTTATACCCAATTCACAAAGCTCGATGGCAAGATTTCCATTGCATTATAAGTAATGTAATAGATGCAAGCTTGTTTATGTTGAGGTCGGCGATAGCCGTCTCGGCACTGTCAGGGTTATGCGCAGTATAGCTACTTTGGCGCGCGGAGCGATTCGCTCTCGGCTAAGCCGAGACCGCTTTCTTTTGTTACTTTTCGGCGTCTATCCCGCAGAATTGCGGGACGGCAGCACAAAGAAAAGTAAAGAAGACGTGGGCACAACAACATGAGAATAACTAACCCACAACTACATATACCGTTTCAAAGTAATATCACTAATACACAACTTACTAAGCATAGCACATTAATTTATACATATACCAGGTCCGCAAACCCGTTAAACCATCCGATTTTTATGTGGTCTCATACCTTTTTGATACTCATGTAGTATGGTATGATTATTATACGATTAACCAATATTTGTAACGTCACCGCAAGACCAGACATGAAATTCCGCTACAGTAAATACACCTGTTTAACATTGATCACCATATCTATATTCTGCTCCTCCTGCCACGAAGGCCGGAAAGAAGAACCACCAAAACCCAAGAACACCACCCTGAATGCCGAAGGCTTTGTTGTAGAACCGCAAGTGTTTGAGAACCAGTACGCCACCACCGGCTCACTCCTGCCCAATGAAGAGATACAGATACTCCCGGAAACATCGGGCCGCATTACTACCCTGTCATTTAAAGAAGGTAGCCATGTAAATAAGGGCGATATATTGGTAAGGCTATATAACGACGACATCAGGGCCCAGATACAAAAGTCGCAGGCCCAGCGCGAACTACAGGTAAAAATAAAGGAACGCCAGGCCAAACTGCTCGACATCGGCGGCATCAGCAAACAGGATTACGAGACCACTGTAGCCCAGATAGCATCTATAGACGCCGACCTGGCCTACGCTCAAGCGCAACTTAGCAAAACAATCATCAAAGCACCGTTCAACGGACGCATTGGCATCCGTAACGTTAGCGTTGGGGCTGTGATCACGCCAACCACTGTAATAGCCACCCTGCAGCAGCACCGTATGCTCAAACTCGACTTTACCCTGCCCGACCAGTATAAGGACGAAGTAAAGCCCGGCAAAGAGATCGCATTCACCGTAACCGGCAGTCTCGACACCTTCAAAGCTTCCATCCTCGCCGCAGAGCCATCGGCCGATGCATCAACCCGCACCCTTAAAGCCCGCGCAGTAGTAGATAACCACGACGAAAAACTGATAGCCGGCTCCTTTGCGCACGTTACAATACCATTCAGCAACAACAAATCTGCCCTGCTGGTGCCCAGCCAGGCCATCATCCCCACCACACGCGATAAACAGGTAGCCATAGCCAGCGGCGGCAAAGTAAAAATGGTCACCGTCACCATCGGCACCCGCACCAACGACATGGTAGAAGTACTCCAGGGCCTTCACCCCGGCGACACCATCCTCACCACCGGCATCATGCAGGTAAAACCAAACATGGCTGTAAAGGTGACAAAGGTGACTAAAAACAGATCCCTATAACCAATAAAAACAATGACTGTGGTATAGTATCCCAAACACCTCTTTACATAACCGAGACAGATCTCCTGTATACCCAACCTTTGCTTATCCTTAACTTTAGACTTCCTACATTTATATTGTTGCCATTGTAACAGCCAGGTTACGTTTTTAATTTTTCAGGTATTCTCTCGGGGTTTCCATCTTAAAAGCTGCTTTCGTTCTCATTTTTTGCGTACTGGCCCATTTTTCAATCATTATACATAATGACCATTTTCCTGTTTTTTGCTGCCGTATGGTATACCTCCCTTTTTGCCCAAACTTTTTTCCATCACCGCTACGCATCTCACGGTGCCTTTAAAATGACGCATGGCTGGGAACGCTTTTTCTTTATTTTCACCTATATCACCCAGGGCTCACATTATATGAGTCCGCGCGCCTATGCCATTATGCACCGCCTGCACCATGCGCATACCGATACCGAGCTCGACCCGCATTCACCCAATTTTTCGTCCAATATTTTCTCTATGATGGTGCGTACCCGTAATATCTATAAAGGCATATTCAAGGGTACCATTTCTGTAGATGATAAGTACACCAAAAACCTGCCGGAGTGGCCGGCGTTCGACAAATGGGCCAACTCTACCCTGTCGCGCCTGCTGTGGGCTGCTGCCTATACAGCATTCTTTGTGCTATTCGTCACATCACCCTGGCAATATCTGTTGTTGCCTGTAGTGCTGGCAATGGGTGCCTTTCACGGCGCCATTATCAACTGGTTTGCGCATAAATTCGGCTACCGCAATTTTATCCTCAAAAACACTTCAGAAAACCTGCTGTCTATAGACATCCTGATGCTGGGCGAATCGTACCATAACAATCACCACAAACATCCATCAGCTATTAACTTTGGCGTAAAATGGCATGAACTCGATCCTGTCTATCCCATTATACTGTTGTTCGGCAAGTTGGGCATCATACAGTTGCCAAAACCCATAGCAGTACCACTGATCAACGACAAGCGTATAAAATAGGATTGTCCGCCGGCGCCTGTAAAACTGCCCACATCGATTTTATAAAAGATTGATGCCCCCCCTTTGCGCCCTTTGCCTCATCCCAATAGTTCTTTGCGTACGTTGCGCCTTCCTTAGCGTGCTTTACGTGAAATCACTTCGCGGCCCTTTGCGAAAAATCTTAGCGGTCCTTTGCGTGAAACGACCTTATCCAACCATAACATTTCCCTATTACCTACCTTCCGTCGAAACAACTAACTTTGCAACTCCAACTGAAAAATACTTATTATGAATAATGCATATTTCGATTTTGCAGAACCGAAGAACGAACCGGTGCTGAGCTACGGCCCCGGCACCTACGAACGTAAAGAACTGCAAAAAACGCTGGCTGAAATGAAAAGCCATAAGCGCGACATACCTATGTACATAGACGGAGAAGAGCTCCGCAATGGCAAAAAACACGAGATCCGTCCGCCGCATGAAACCGGTCATGTCATCGGCTATTATTACGAATCTACTGAAGAGCATGTACACCAGGCCATAGACTCGGCACTGGCTGCCCGCGACGCATGGGCGGCTACAAGCTGGGAGCACAGGGCCAATATCTTCCTGAAGGCTGCCGACCTGCTGGCCACCAAGTACCGTTTCCGCATGAACGCGGCTACCATGCTGGGCCAGAGCAAGAACGCCTTCCAGGCCGAGATAGACAGCGCCTGCGAACTCATCGACTTTCTGCGTTTCAATGTACATTTCCTCAGCCGCATCTACAAAGAGCAGCCACTGTCCGTTGCCGGCATCAACAACCGCATGGAGTACCGCCCGCTCGAAGGCTTCCTGCTGGCTGTAACACCATTCAACTTTACAGCTATCGGCGGCAACCTGCCTACAGCACCTGCTATGTGCGGCAACGTAGTAGTTTGGAAACCAGCCAACACGCAGATATACTCTGCCAGCGTATTCATGGAGATCCTCATCGAGGCGGGTCTGCCCAAGGGCGTTATCAACCTTATCTATCCTCCGGGTGCTATGGTGGGAGAGGTTTGCTATGCGCACCCCGACTTTGCAGGTATCCACTTCACAGGCTCTACAGGCGTATTCCAGAGCATGTGGAAGAGCATTGGCCAGAACATATCCCGCTACAAATCTTACCCGCGTATAGTTGGTGAGACCGGCGGTAAAGACTTCGTCTTCGCTCACCCCGAAGCTGATGCAGCCGCTGTAGCTACTGCACTGGCTCGTGGCGCTTTCGAATTCCAGGGCCAGAAATGCTCTGCAGCTTCACGCGCTTATCTGCCATCTAACCTTGCCGATGAGATCAAGGAAAAACTGATAGCGCAGGTAAAGACCATGAAGATGGGCCCTGTTGATGATTTCACCAACTTCATCAATGCCGTTATCGACGAAAAAGCATTCAACAGTATCACCAAGTATATAGACAACGTTAAGAACAGCAACGGCGCAGCTAAGATCATCTGCGGTGGCGGCTATGATAAGTCTAAAGGCTGGTTCATAGAACCGACCATCATAGAGACCACCGACGCTTCTTATGTAACTATGTGCGAAGAGATCTTCGGCCCTGTGCTGACGATCTATACTTACGAGGCCGACCATTGGCAGCAGATGCTGGATGTGGTAGATACTACATCTCCATACGCGCTCACCGGTTCTATCTTCTCACAAAACCGTTACGCAATCGAATATATGACGAAGCGCCTGGTAAACGCCGCCGGCAACTTCTACATCAACGATAAGCCAACAGGCGCAGTAGTAGGCCAGCAGCCATTCGGTGGAGCCCGTGCATCAGGCACCAACGATAAGGCCGGTTCTATCCTCAACCTGTACCGCTGGCTCAGCCCGCGCACAATAAAGGAGACCTACGTGCCACCAACCGATTACAACTATCCATTCCACCAGGAATAATAAATAACCACCCACAACGCCCGCCTTTACAGCGGGCGTTGTATTTTTACACAACAAAGAGACGTACAACAGATATATGTCATGAGGGCTACAGAGTGTCATGGTGAGCTTGTCGAATCCATGGCACGGACACGGGAACACAACACCACACTCGTCCGCGTTTGTAACGCGGATGCAACGGCGCGGCGTTTGTAACACCCGTTTAAAACATCAAAAAAAATGAAAATAGACATACACACACATATAATGCCCGAGAACATACCCAATTGGTTTCAGAAATTCGGGTACGGAGAATTCATCAGGCTGGAACACCACAAGCCATGCTGCGCGCAGATGATCAAGGGCGACAAGGTATTCCGCGAGATAGAACACAACTGCTGGGATGCCAATGTGCGCGTAAAAGAAATGGACATGACAGAGGTAAAGGTACAGGTACTATCTACCATCCCTGTTTTGTTCAACTACTTCGCTAAGCCCGCACATGCGCTCGAAACATCGCGCTTCTTCAACGATCACATAGCCCAGTGCGTGGCCGATCACCCTACCCGCTTCATGGGCCTGGGCACGGTGCCAATGCAGGACGTAGAAACCGCCATCAAAGAAATGGAGCGCTGCGTAAAAGAGCTCAAGATGCCTGGGGTAGAAATAGGCTCCAACATCAACACCATGAACCTCGGCGATCCTTACTTCGACCCATTCTGGAAAGCTGCTGAAGACCTGGGCTGCTGCATCTTTGTGCACCCGTGGGAGATGATGGGCGAAAAAGAAATGACCAAGTACTGGCTGCCATGGCTGGTGGGTATGCCGGCCGAAACAAGCCGCGCTATATGCTCTATGATATTTGCCGGTGTATTGGAGCGCCACCCTAAATTGCGTGTAGCCTTTGCTCATGGCGGTGGTAGTTTCCCCCTTACAATTGGCCGCATAGAACACGGATTTAATGTGCGCCCCGATCTCTGTGCTATAGACAACCCGCACAACCCACGCAACTACATAGGCAAATTCTGGATAGATGCACTGGTACACGACCCCAAAGCGCTCGACTTTATCATAGACATTATGGGCGGCGATAAGATATGTATGGGCAGCGATTACCCCTTCCCCCTCGGCGAGCATCACCCTGGCAAACTGATAGAAAGTATGCCGTACGCCAAAGAACTGAAAGAGCAACTATTATATAAGAACGCAATGGACTGGCTGGGCAGATAACGTGGTCATTATTTCAACCCAAAAAAGCAGAGCACTCGCTCTGCTTTTTTGGTTATAAATGCAGATCATTTCCTATATTTATAAAAAATACGAACTATGAATATCCGCCTCTTCTCCATTGCCGCTGTATTGCTATTCAGCAGTAATACGTTCGCGCAAACTATGACCAACGATCAGTTACAGGCACGTGCTAAAGAACTGCTCAAACAAGATGCATCACAATACGTCAACGAGGAGACTTACGCCTTGCCTGCAGAGCGGATAATGGAAAAAGATATTCTTTGGGCTAAAACAGTGTGGCGCAATATAGATGCTCATGATGCCGTAAACCAGGCATTCAATACGGGCAAACCACTCGTCAATATCTTGATAGAAGGGGCACTGAGCGGCAAGATAAAATTATACGATGCCGTTGACGACAGATTTACCAAAGAACTAAGCAAAGAAGAAATAGTAGCATTAATGGCCCCAGGCAAGGGCAAAGCGGCAATTAAGCCTTCGTCTATAACTCAATACAGGATAAAAGAACAGTGGCTGTTTACTAACCAGAACAAGATGGTTGTTCGCATTGTGGGCCTGGCACCTGTTACAGAAGCTGGCACGCCACTGTGTTGGACGTTCTTCCCCAATGACAGGGAATACCTGGCACAGGTAAACACCACTACCGGCAAAAACTGGGATGCGCTGCTAACCAACCGCGACTTTAAAAGCACTATAGATAAGGTGAAGGGTGACATGCGTGCCCAAAAAATGGAAAAAGAGTGATCACCCGCCAACCGGTAGCGATATAATAAACGTTGTTCCTTCACCCGGGCTGCTCACCGCTGAGATAAGCCCGTTGTGCTGCTCTACTATTTTCTTGCAGATAGATAGGCCTATGCCTGTGCCCTCAAACTTCTCTGCACTGTTCAGCCGTTTGAATAGCGTGAAGATGTCATCAGCATACTTCTGCTCAAAGCCAATACCGTTATCTTTTACATAAATGGTATAGCAATCAACATCGTGCAAATGTGGTTTTATGCCGCTATACAGCCGGCCATTCGTACGCTCGGCATGTATGCGTATATGCGGCGCCTGATCTTCTCTCGAGAACTTCAACGCGTTCATGATCAGATTCTGAAACACCTGCCTGAACTGCCCCGGTATGATCCTGAGCGTAGGTAACTGCCCTACTTCTATCAAGGCACGCTTCTGCTCTATCGATATCTCTAGGTCCGACAGGATGGCGGTCACAATATCATTCAACGATACTTCTTCAAATACATCTTCATCAGTGGCCGACCTCGAGAACAGCAGTATGTTCTTTATAAGCATGCGCATGCGCTCTGCCGCCTTCATGATACGGTCTATATAGTCCTTCGACTCCGCATCCATAGACTGGCTATGCCGCAGGGCAAACCTGTCGCTGAACAGTATGATCTTACGCAACGGCTCCTGCAGATCATGACTGGCCACATAAGCAAAGCGTTCCAGCTCTTCATTGGTAGCTTTTAACCTGTTGATATTTTCCATCAGCTGCAGGTTCAGCGTGCGGACTTTGGCTTCCGATGCCCTGCGTTCCCTTATCTCTTCCTCCAGCCGCTTATTAGCTGCTACCATCTTCTGATCTTGCGCCAGCAACTGGTGGTTCTTTCTGTATAACTCTACAAACACAGACACTTTGGCCCGCATCAGTTCGGGGTTGATGGGCTTGTAGATATAATCCACACCACCCATCTTATACCCCTTGAACACACTTTCCTCACCATGATCATTAGCTGTTACAAATATGATGGGTATATGCCGCAGCTTCTCCCGCTCATAGATCAGCGTAGCGGTCTCAAATCCATTCAGGTCGGGCATCTGCACATCCATCAGTATCAACGTAAAATCATCCTCCTTCAGCAATATCCTCAGTGCCGCCCTGCCGGAATTAGCAGTACGTATGATGTAACCATCCTGCTCCAATATGGTCTCTATCGAGAACAGGTTGTCCTCCCGATCATCAACTATCAATAGTTTGATGTCAGACTTGATGGGGCTACCCGCTGTCTTCTGCTCCGTACTGTGTATTTTATACTCCTCCACCTCGCTTATTTTCTACTATTAACCTGGATCACAATTCAATATCTGCTCTCAACTATCCACTTACGACTTACGACTAAAACACTTTTGACTTACTTATACAACCAAACCCTCATCAGTGAAAGCAACTGGTCTATCTTCACCGGCTTGGTGATGTAGTCAGATGCCCCGGCTTCTATACACTTTTCCCGGTCACCCTTCATGGCCTTGGCCGTCACAGCTATAATAGGCAGTTTACTATTCTTATGTTCGCGGCGTATTTTCTGCGTGGTCTCATATCCATCCATTTCCGGCATCATAATATCCATCAATACCATGTCTATGTCATTGGTCTCATTCAGTATATTGATGGCATCCTGTCCGCTCTCGGCGGTAATGGTATTGATGCTGTAGCGCTCAAATGCCGTGGTCAGTGCAAACAGGTTACGTACATCATCATCCACTATCAGCACCTTCTTACTCGCCAGCACATCTTCCTTCAATCTCAGGTTTTCTATTATCCTCCTCTTCTCCGGCAGCAGGTCTTTATGGTTGATGTGCATATGCAGCACCACTTCTTCTAGCAGTAATTCCAGCGAATTCACATTCTTCAGCAGCACTCTGTTGGCAAATTGCTTCAGTTGCGTCCTCTCTTTAGGCGAGAAATCTTTGGCAGAGTACACGATCACCGGCATTATCTGCGACCGCTTTACTGCATTGATCTCCATCACAAAGTCTATCCCCGCAATATCTGGCAGCATATAGTCCACTATTACGCAATCGTACACGTTCTCTTTGATCATGTCCAATGCCTGCTTACCATTGCTGGCAATCGATATATCTATCAACTCACCATTATCCAGCTCCTTCACTATCTGCGAACAATCGATCTCGTTATCCTCAACCACCAGCAATCGTTTTGTCCCCACACTGTTGAACTCCACTATGTCTGCAAACAATACCGACAACGCTTCATTCTTCAATGGCTTCTGGTGAAAGCTTCTGGCACCGCGCTTCATGGCTAGTATCCTGTTCTCCTCGCCCGATATCAGGTGCACAGGTATATGCCTGAAGTTCATATCATTCTTAAAGAGGTCCAGTATCTTCCAGCCGCTGGCATCGGGCAGCTTCACATCCAGCGTTACTGCTGCTGGTATATACTTATTGGCCAGGTCAAACACCTCGCCAAAGTTGGTGGCCACTACAGCCTTCAATCCGCTTTCATGCGCCTTGTCTATCATTATTTTGGCAAAGCGGATATCATCTTCCACCACCATCACTACCTTGTCGCCCGATGTGATGTTGTTCCTGTCATCACCCGTCTGGTTAATGATCTCATTCACACCTTCCATATCCCGCTCCGGCAGCTTCGATACCGGTATGGTCTGGTACGCCAGCTTTTCCTCGTTCTGCGCCAGTTCATATTCCTTAAGGGCTATGGCTCCCTGCTTCTCCTTCTTAAGCAAAGTCGGGTTGTAATCAATAGGCAGGAACAGTGTAAATGTACTGCCCTTGCCCACTTCGCTTTCCAGTTCTATCGTACCACCCAACAGGTCAGCAAGACCACGACTGATAGACAACCCAAGACCCGTACCACCATACTTACGGCTCGTAGAACCCTCAGCCTGCTGGAACGCTTCGAAGATGATATTCTGCTTGTCTTTTAAAATACCTATGCCAGTATCGGTTATCTCGAACGCCACTACCTTGCGGGCTTGCTCCAGGCTAGGCGTGCCCATGCGCCACTTCCTGTCGGCCTCGTAAATACGCAGCTTCACTTCACCCTTTTCAGTGAACTTGAACGCGTTCGAAAGCAGGTTCTTCAAGATCTGGTTCAGGCGTTGTATATCTGTCTCTATCACTTCCGGCAACTGCGGATCGCGCTCTATGATAAATTTCAGGTTCTTGCTCTCCGATACGTGCTTGAACGTCGTCTCCACAAATGTGGTGATCTCACCCAGCCTTACATTGATGAAGTCGGCAGAGATATAACCTGATTCGATCTTCGACAGGTCAAGAATATCATTGATCAGTTGTATCAGGTCGTCACCGCAGCTATGTATGGTCTTGGCGAAGCGTACCTGCTTTTCGGTAAGGTTACCTTCCTGGTTCTCGAACAACTGTTGCGCCAGTATCAGCAACGAGTTCAGCGGTGTGCGCAACTCGTGCGACATATTGGCCAGGAACTCCGATTTGTATTTCGATGTCAGGGTCAGCTGCTCTGCTTTTTCTTCCAGCGATCGCCTTGCCTCTTCCACTTCCTTGTTCTTCGCTTCCACCTCTTCTTTCTGCTTCACCAGCAGGTGTGCCTTATCCTGCAGCTCTTCATTGGTGCGCTTCAACTCATCGGCCAGCGATGTCGATTGCTCCAGCAGGTGCTCTGTACGGCTGTTGGTCTCAATGGTGTTCAACACGATACCGATACTTTCCGTAAGCTGACCAAGGAAGTCCTGGTGCGTCTCATTGAATGTCTCGAACGATGCCAGTTCTATAACCGCCTTTATCTCTTTTTCAAACAACACCGGCAGGATGATCAGGTTCAGCGGCGTGGCCTCACCCAGTCCCGATGCGATCTTCACATAGCCCTGCGGCACATTGGTCAGCAATATCTTCTCCTTCTCTATGGCCACCTGCCCAACCAGGCCCTCACCCAGCTGGAACTCCTTCTTAATGTTCAGCTCATCTTTATAGGCATATGCCGCAAATAGTTTCAGCGTACCGCTGTTAAAGGTCTCGTCCTGCTCCAGTATGTAGAACATACCATGCTGCGCGTTCACCACCTGCGCCAGCTCCGATAATATGCGCCTGGTCACCGTGTTCAGGTCTTTCTGCCCCTGCAGCATTTGTGTAAACTTCGCCAGGTTCGATTTCAGCCAGTCCTGCTCCTGGTTCCTCAGCGTTGTCTCTTTCAGGTTGGCGATCATCTGGTTGATGGTATCTTTCAACTCTTCCACCTCACCCTGAGCCTCTACACGTATCATTCGCGTAAGGTCACCCTTGGTTACCGCCGATGCCACTTCCGAGATCGCACGTACCTGCGTGGTCAGGTTCTCGGCCAGCTGGTTCACATTCTCGGTAAGATTCTTCCATATACCCGATGCACCCGGCACATTGGCCTGGCCACCCAGTCGGCCATCTACACCCACCTCACGTGCCACTGTCGTCACCTGGTCAGCAAATACCGCCAGGGTGTCGATCATTTCATTAATGGTATCCGTCAGCTGTGCCACCTCACCACGAGAGCTGATGGACAATTTCTGCTTCAGGTTACCCGTAGCCACAGAAGTCACCACCTTGGCTATACCACGCACCTGGCTCGTCAGGTTACTGGCCATCATGTTCACACTATCGGTAAGGTCTTTCCACGTGCCGGCAACACCTTTTACTTCCGCTTGTCCGCCCAGCTTACCTTCCGTACCCACTTCCCTCGCCACACGCGTCACCTCAAAGGCAAACGAGTTCAGCTGGTCCACCATGGTATTAATGGTGTTCTTCAGGTCAAATATCTCACCCTTTACATCTATCGTTACTTTCTTGGAAAGGTCACCGCTCGCCACCGCCTTCGTCACCTCGGCAATGTTACGCACCTGGCTCGTCAGGTTACCCGTCATCTGGTTCACAGAGTCGGTAAGGTCCTTCCAGGTACCTGCCACACCCGGCACAAACGCCTGGCCACCCAGCTTACCATCCGTACCCACCTCACGCGCCACACGCGTCACCTCACTCGCAAACGCCCTCAGCTGATCCACCATCGTATTCAGCGTTTCCTTCAGCTGCAATATCTCACCACGTACATCCACAGTTATCTTACGGCTCATGTCACCATTCGCCACCGCAATAGCCACGTCGGCAATGTTACGCACCTGGTCGGTAAGGTTACCGGCCATCTGGTTCACAGAGTCGGTAAGATCCTTCCATGTACCTGCTACACCCGGCACGTGTGCCTGGCCACCCAGTTTACCATCGGTACCTACCTCACGCGCCACACGCGTCACCTCACTGGCAAAGGCTCTCAGCTGTTCCACCATAGTATTGATGGTATTCTTCAGCTCCAGGATCTCGCCCTTTACGTCCACCTCAATTTTACGGCTCAGGTCACCATTGGCCACCGCCGTTGTTACTTCGGCAATGTTACGCACCTGGCCTGTCAGGTTACCCGCCATAATGTTCACAGAGTCGGTAAGATCCTTCCAGGTACCGCCCACACCCGGCACATCGGCCTGGCCACCCAGCTTACCCTCACTACCCACTTCACGCGCCACACGCGTCACCTCGCTACCAAACGAGTTCAGCTGATCCACCATTGTATTGATGGTATTCTTCAGCTCTAATATCTCGCCCTTTACGTCCACGGTAATTTTCCTCGATAGGTCACCCTTCGCCACCGCCGTTGTTACTTCGGCAATGTTACGCACCTGCGCCGTCAGGTTGCTACCCATCTGGTTCACACTATCCGTAAGGTCCTTCCAGGTGCCACCTACGCCCTGCACCTTGGCCTGGCCACCCAGTTTACCCTCTGTACCTACTTCCAGCGCCACACGCGTCACTTCACTCGCAAAAGAGTTCAGCTGGTCCACCATTGTGTTGATCGTATTCTTCAGATCAAGGATCTCTCCCTGCACATTCACTGTAATTTTCTTCGACAGGTCACCATAGGCCACCGCGGTTGTTACCTCGGCTATGTTACGCACCTGGGCCGTCAGGTTACTACCCATCTGGTTCACAGAATCGGTCAATCCCTTCCACACACCACCCACACCTTTCACCTTGGCCTGGCCGCCCAGCTTACCTTCCGTACCTACTTCCAGTGCCACGCGCGTCACCTCACTCGCAAAAGAGTTCAGCTGGTCCACCATTGTATTGATGGTATTCTTCAGCTCCAGTATCTCACCCTCCACATCCACGGTTATCTTCTTCGAGAGGTCGCCATTGGCCACCGCCGTTGTTACCTCGGCAATGTTACGCACCTGCGCGGTCAGGTTGCTGGCCATCTGGTTCACGCTATAGGTAAGGTCTTTCCACACACCACCTACACCCTTTACCGTTGCCTGGCCACCCAGCTTACCTTCACTACCTACCTCACGCGCCACACGCGTCACCTCACTACCAAAAGAGTTCAGCTGGTCCACCATCGTATTGATGGTCTTTTTCAACTCCAATATCTCACCCTGCACATCCACGGTTATCTTCTTGGAAAGGTCACCGTTGGCCACCGCTGTCGTTACATCGGCTATGTTACGTACCTGCGCCGTCAGGTTACCCGCCATCTGGTTTACAGAATCAGTAAGGTCCTTCCATACACCACCTACACCTTCCACCGTTGCCTGGCCACCCAGCTTGCCTTCACTACCCACCTCACGCGCCACACGCGTTACTTCACTACCAAAAGAGTTCAACTGGTCCACCATCGTATTGATGGTATCTTTCAGCTCCAGTATCTCGCCCTTCACATCCACCGTTATCTTACGGCTCAGGTCACCCTTCGCCACCGCTGTCGTCACCTCGGCAATGTTACGCACCTGTGCCGTTAGGTTACTACCCATCTGGTTCACACTGTCGGTAAGGTCTTTCCATACACCGGCCACACCCTTCACTTCCGCCTGGCCACCCAGCTTACCTTCACTGCCCACTTCCCTCGCCACACGCGTTACTTCCGCGCTGAAAGAGTTCAGCTGGTCCACCATCGTATTGATGGTATATTTCAATTCCGATATTTCTCCTTTTACGTCAACAGTAATTTTCTTCGAAAGGTCGCCCCTCGCCACCGCTATCGTCACCTCGGCTATATTACGTACCTGGCCGGTAAGGTTACTGGCCATCTGATTTACAGAGTCGGTCAAGTCTTTCCACGTACCGCCAATACCGCGCACCTGCGCCTGACCACCCAGCTTACCCTCAGTACCTACTTCCAGTGCCACACGCGTCACTTCGCTCGAGAACGAGTTCAGCTGATCCACCATCGTATTGATCGTATTCTTCAGCTCCAGTATCTCGCCCTTTACATCCACCGTTATCTTACGGCTCAGGTCACCCTTCGCTACCGATGTCGTCACCTCGGCAATGTTACGCACCTGTGCCGTCAGGTTGCTGGCCATCTGGTTTACAGAGTCGGTAAGATCTTTCCACACACCACCTACCCCTTTTACCGTTGCCTGTCCGCCCAACTTACCTTCCGTACCCACTTCCAGCGCCACACGCGTCACCTCCATACTAAAGAGGTTCAACTGCTTCACCATATCATTTACTTCCTTGGCTATTCGTGCAAACTCCCCCTGCAGCACGTGGTCGCCTATCTGCAGCGGCATCTGCTGACTCAAATTACCCTTGGCCACCGAGCTGATAACACCAGCAATTTCTATAGTAGGATGTACCAGGTCCGATATCAGCGTATTCAACGCGTCCACGCCATTGCTCCACGCACCTTTTGCAAAAGGCATCTCAATACGATGCGTCAGCTTACCATGCTTGCCTATCGTATTACTGGCCCTGGTAAACTCCTGCGTCATCTTCTGGTTCATAAAGATGATCTCGTTCAGCGTATCGCATATCTTACCGCTGATGCCTACCTGGTCAATGGGCATGCGCACATCAAAATTTCCGTTACGCACCTCTATCAGTATCCGCAGCAACTCCTTGTCCAGCACCTCCTGCGGCGCCGGTTCATATAAATTGCTATACTGTTTGGGAACGGCCGGCTTCGTTCTGGCCTTCTTTACCCGTTTGGGCATGATCACATCAGCTATCTCTTCAGTAGGCATCGCCGGCTCAGTGCCATTGGCTGGCTGTAGCATTTCATTTTCTATGGAGTCCATATGCAGAAAGGTTTTGAAGCAATATATTTCCACAGTCCACAACAAATCATTTTAAAGCCTGCACTTCAAAAAATCTCAATTTGGGGAATCTGTAGAAAATAAAGTACCCGCTAACAAAATCGTGCCAGCCATTTTACCACCTGCTTTTCAAAAACTTGCATTAGTTTAGTGAAATTGCTATATTAGAATTTCTATTTACCATTATTAAATGCTCACTGTCCTATATGCCTGCAATTATTATTGGTCTGCTAATAATTCTGATAGTATTTATTGTTGGTATCGGCCTTGTGCTATACATGTTTCTTGTAAGACTTAGTTTTAAAAAAACAGGTATTGCATTATCTGTCATTTTCGTTATTGCAATGCTTGTACTTATTTCCGGCCTTTTTAAAAATGATCCTATTAATAGAGAAGATGCTAGGTCAATACTGAATTATCGGCAAGTAACAATTAAAGATGACTTTAAAGTAATTAATTTCGAGTCAGACGATGGATTTATGGATCATCACGACAAGCTTGTTATTGCCATTTCTCATAGAGACAAACTGGCATTCCTTGCCGATACTCTTCATCCGCCCTTCAAAAGCACTAGTGATACACTTGGTTCTGTAGCTGCTATTTACGGGGTTCAAAAAACACAAAATGAAAGTGGGAACTGGGAATATATGTACATCAGGCCATCGGAGGAAATTATTGACTATTCAATTACAATAACCAATGTAGGTGATACCTTAACTATTGATGAGTATCATTGGCCGTATTAGCACAGTTCGGCGGCATTTGTAATGCCGTCGTAACGTGTAGGCGATCTCCGGATCGCCGATTAGCGAAATAAATTCTGCATTACTTATAGCTATAGCATATCTGGCTGCCTAATTCCGTCCTGCATCATACCCTGCAACACCAAACAGAAACTGAAGCCCGACATCCTCCTTGTCCTTCAATCCTGGCTATCCTGATTCAGACAAATGACCACATCTACTCCTTACGCTTCACCTTACCAAACATATACCCCACACTCACGCCGTAGTTCACACTCCTGGCAGTATTATCTGCATCGCCACCTGGCTGCAGGTTCGTCAGGCCATGCTGAAAATGTGCCCTGATGAACAAACCGGAGCTTAGTTCATAACCCAAATACGCGCCAAACCCGTAGTCTGTCCTTCGGGCGTCATCATCTCCTCGTGTATCACCTATGTTTACTTTACGGCTCTCGCTTACACCATTACCCGTCTCCTTTACTTTTCCACCGATATTCCAACCCACATACGGACCTGCACCTACAAAAAAACGATCATCCCCCACTTCGCCCGATCGCCACAAGAGGCTCACCGGAACCTCCAGCGTATTCAAGGTCATCTTCTGGGTCATTATTACGTTACTCAGCTGGTAACCATTGGCCACATATAGAGCACTACCCTGTACGGCAAAGCCACTACCAAAACCATACTCTGCCGTAGCACCTATACGTGCACCAAAAATGGCTTTCGTAGGCACATTATCTCCATTCTGCTTTCCTGTATAATTCGAGAATAAGATACCGGCATCCGGCCCTACGCGAAATTGGGCCTGTACTGCGCCAAACATAGGCAGGCATAATAAAGTAAGCAACGCACGTTTCATGTGTATGTATTTTGTTCAACAAACAGCATCAAAAATACTGCCATTTTCTGCAGTTGTGCTGCCCCTCTGTTATTTTCTATCTGAAATTTCGCCCCCCATAAAATAGCTCGGCCTGCACTACCTTTTGCACACGGCTATCCTTGGTGGTATAGTTGGCCATATCAGTGTCATGCTCATCGCTCCGTAGTTTGGCCTGTATGGCTATATGCTCGTTAGCGGCTACAGATAGTTCTCCCAGTAGTGATGACACATTTACACAGCGCTTAGCAACTACATGTATCACCTTGCCTTCGCGTTGCATCTTACCTTCTACCATCAGCAGCCGTGCCTGTAGTATGTCTTTGCGATACTTCTTGAATAACTTTTCAAACACCACTATATTCACCACACCTGTCTCATCCTCCAGCGTTATAAAGCAGATACCCCGTGCCGTACCCGGCCGCTGCCGCACTAATATCAGCCCGCATACTTTTACAGCATCACCATCATTACATTGATTGATTCCTGCTGATGAATGCACATTCAGCATGGTCAGTTTATCCCGCACAAAACTTACCGGGTGTGCTTTCAACGATAATGTAGTAGCACTGTAATCCTGCAACACATGTTCCGACTGTGTCATTACAGGCAATTGTATATGCGCCTCCTTTGCCGCTTCCGGCTGCTGACCTGTGTAGATACCCGTGGCTATATCATTCATCGCTGCCACCTGCCATAGTGCCTGCCGCCTGTCCAGCCCCATACTGCGGAAGGCATCGCCATCAGCCAGCCGCTCCAGTACCTTCACATCTATACCTACGTCTTTCAATGCGGCTACAGTAGTGTACTGCTGCTTACGGCCATCCGTCAGCAACTGCACATCAGCTGCACTCAATCCCTTCACCTGCCTGAAGCCCAGGCGTAATGCCCTGTATCTACCAGCCTGCTCCTCCAGTATATTATCCCAGTACGAGTAGTTCACATCTACAGGCCTTACTGCTACCCCATGTTTACGCGCATCTGTCACTATCTGTGCCGGCTGGTAAAAACCCATAGGCATGCTGTTCAGCAAGGCACAGGCAAATGCATCAGGGTATGCCCACTTTATCCAGCTCGATACATATACCAGCAGCGCAAAACTTACCGCATGGCTCTCCGGGAAACCATAGCTGCCAAAACCTTCTATCTGCTTGAATACTCTTTGGGCAAACTCTTCCTTATAGCCATTTTGCACCATGCCGTCTATCATCTTCTGCCTGAAGTAGCTCACCTTACCCTTTGCTTTAAAAGTGGCCATGCTACGCCTCAGTTCATCAGCTTCCGCTGGTGTGAAACCCGCAGCCACTATGGCTATCTCCATAGCCTGCTCCTGGAATAGCGGCACTCCCTTGGTCCTGCCCAATATGGCTTCAAGCTCCGGCTTTTCATAGGTGATCTCATCTATTCCGTCCCTTCTTCTCAAATAAGGATGTACCATGTCACCCTGTATCGGCCCCGGCCGCACAATAGCCACTTCTATTACCAGGTCGTAAAATGTGCGTGGCTTCAGCCTCGGCAACATAGACATCTGCGCCCTGCTCTCTATCTGGAAAACACCTATGGTGTCTGCATCACAGATCATGTCATATACCTCTGTTACTTCCTGGGGCACTGTGGCCAATGTATAGGTTTGCCCGTAATGCTGCCGGATCAGGTCAAACCCTTTACGGATACAGGTAAGCATGCCCAGCGCCAGCACATCCACCTTCATAAAGCCCAACGTCTCTATATCATCCTTATTCCACTCTATGCAGGTACGGTCCTCCATACGCGCATGCAGTGTGGGGCATAGCTCGTGTAGCTTGCCTTGTGTAATAACAAATCCCCCCGTATGCTGGCCCAGCTGTCTTGGAAACCCTATATATTGCTGCGTAAGCTGCAACACCTTTCTCAGGTGCGGATCATTGGCATTAAACCCTTCACTGGTGGCGTGCTTGCCCTCAGCCCAATCTTCGGTAAACTCCCACGACGAGTTAGACAGCCTGTTGATAGCATCTGTAGATAGGCCCATCGCCTTAGCCACATCTCTCACCGCCCCTCGAAAATGTACCTGTGTCACGGTAGCTACAATAGCAGCCCTGTCGCGCCCATATTTATTAAATACATATTGCATCACTTCTTCCCTTCGCTCATGCTCAAAGTCCACATCTATATCCGGTGGCTCATTGCGCGCATCCGACATAAACCTGGCAAACAACAGGTTGAACACCGACGGATCTACCGACGTTACACCCAGGCAATAACAAACTACTGAGTTGGCCGCCGATCCACGCCCCTGGCACAATATATCCCGCCTGCGCGCCTCTCTTACAATATCATATACGGTAAGAAAGTAAGCAGCGTAATTTTTCCTTTCTATAAAGCCCAGCTCATGATCCAACAACTTGCTTACCTTCTCCGGTATCCCTTTAGGGTATCGTTCCTTTGCACCTTTCCAGGTCAGGTATACCAGTTCTTCCTGCGGGGTGCGGCCCTCACTGGTTATCTCCTCGGGGTACACATATTGCAGGCTGTCTAAAGAAAACTGGCAGGCATTGGCTATCTCTTCTGTCCGCGCCAGCGCATCGGTATACTGCAGGAACAGGCGCTGCATCTCTTCTATCGGCTTCAGATAGCGCTCTGCATTCTGGTACAGCCTGAAGCCGGCATTGTATATGGTGCATTTCTCCCGTACGCAGGTCAATACATCCTGCAGCTCCCTGCGTGCCGGCTCATGATAATGCACATCATTGGTAGCTACTATAGGCACTCCTGTATCAGTGCTGAGCTCGTAAAGCCTGTATAGTCGCTTGCCATCATTGGCATGATAACTTCTGCTGACACCCAGGTACAGGTGAGCCCCAAAATGCTGTTGATATTCTTTGAACGCCGCAACAAAAGTATGTTCCAGCTCATATTCCACGGTCAGTTCCAATGGCGGCACAGCTATGAATTTTATGCCCTGGGCATACTTATATACATCTGCCTTGTATAAATGACATTGCCCTTTTTCTGCCCTGTCATTGCCAACAGATAACAATGTCGACAACCGGCCATATGCTTCTTTATCTGTAGGGTATGCCAGCAATGGCGGGCCATCCAGCAATTCCAGCCTGCAGGCAGGTATCAGGCGGATGCTGCCATTTTTCCTGGCAGCTGCATGTGCCCGCACTATGCCGGCCAATGTATTTACATCAGTTATAGCAATAGCCGTATACCCAAGCATTGCTGCCTGTTCTACCATCTCTTCTGGATGAGAGCCACCCCGTAAAAAGCTGAAATTAGTGGTTACCTGTAGCTCCGTATACTGCATCTTTCCCTGTCTTTATGCAAAAAAACCATGTAAGAACCATTGCACATCATCCTTACCATATCCCCCGCTCCTGAATAGCCAGAACCTTGCCCCATGCTCATCTTCTACGCAATAATAATCTCTGTGCACACCATCACTCAGCCACCATTCCTGCTCTATACGCTCCGGCCCGTCAGCCTTCTTCACATTATGCAATTCCCCTTTGTAGTAAAATAGCATAGGCGGATAATCGGGTATAGGCACAGTAACTTCTATTAATTCTGGTTTGGATAAAAGGTGTAGCGGACGTGGTACATTCATGCGCCAGTTGGCCGCCGGCTCTGTAGCAAATGTATCCGCCTGCCTGAACGATCGCTCAGGCCAGTAATGCGCTGCGGGCACATAGCGCCGTATACTGTCTGCCCCTATCTTTCCGCCTATCTTATCCAGCAAGGCTGCTATGGCACCATCATCATGTGCCACCCCATCCCACAGCGCACTCTGCTCAACGGTTATCTCCTCTGTGGCAACTGCTGTCATTACAAATAATTCAAAGCCCAGCGCAGGGGTAAGGGTCACTATTTTCAACGCAAACAATTGTTGCAAATGAATGGCACTCCTTGTTGGCCTTACTGTGCCTATCTCTATCTGCTGCACATTACCATCTATCCTGTAACATTTCAACATGCACTTACGCATACCCAACCCTGCACTTTCCAGTTGCTTACACAAGGCTGTAAGCAACTGCTGTATGGCTATTGTTATACCCTCTGCAGTACGTATGGGCTCCAGGCATGGCAGGCGCTCTGTATAAGGTACAGCAGGCTGTATAGGCAGCAACACTTCTCTTTCCACACCCATTGCCCTATCCAGCTGTTGCAGTAGCAAGGGACCAAAACGCCTGCGCAGCGCGCTTCGGGGCATTGCAATTACACTGCCTATACTACGCAGCCCCAACTTCTCCATTCGCTGCACTGTCGCCTCATCAATGCGCAATGCAGCAGGTGGCAATGGCAGCAAGACATGTTGCTGCTCACCCGGCCCTATGATACTACCGGGCTTGCCATATCGCGATATAGCCCACGCCGCTCCAGGCGTATCGGCCATGCATATACGTATGTGATAGCCAAACCCCTGCAGCCGCTTCACTATATCATCAATATATCGCCCTTCTCCACCCCATAAATGCGCGCAGCCGGTGGCATCCAGCAGTAGCCCACCCGGCCTATCTATAGCCACAACAGGGGTAAACCGTATACACCATTCCCCTATCGCAGTAAGCAGTTGCAGCTCAGCACCATCCGTATGTTCCAGCACTTCCAGTTCAGGCATTATGGCCCGGCAATCAGCTACTACCATACCGGCAGACACGCCCTGCGCAGCTGCTGCCGTACTTACAGCTATCACCACCATGCGCCCGCGCACCGGCGCAGATAGCACAAAAGGTACATTCTTCAACTCCGGCCTGCGCCTTATCATATGGTCAGGCACCAGGTGGGTAAACCATATCGCTACATATCTTCCACCCATCCCTATCCTGCTTTAAGTTGTTGTTGCGCTATTACAATAGCTGGCCTTTGTATAAAGTTGAACCCGCTATTCACCCACTCTGCCTGCCACCTGCCCGGCTTACCATTACGCACCTTCTGCAGGTGTATATCCCATCTCGGATAGCCTACACCGGGCATACCACCTGTTATGCTTTGGATAGAAGATATTTTCCAGCGGGTACTGCAGGCAACCGTATTTTCTGTTGCTGGCTGATATCTGTGTAGGAAACCTGTCACTTTACTCTCCTCCACTGCCAGTTGCAGCCTCCGCGATTCCGTAAAGCTCAGCCCCTTCAATTCACCGGCCACTGCTGCAAGCGCCTTACATTTCAGGCCTTCTTCTATTGCCCACAGTACATCTTTTTGCTTGTCAGGACTAATAAAAATGATACGCCCCGGGTCTACACCAAATAATTGTAAGGCAGCAGGAAAAATAGATCGCTTGATACCTACCCACAGGCACATACCTTGCTCATCCTGTAATTGCCCGATTAATGCAGCCATAAAGCCATTGGTAGCAGCTGCATCATTAGGCTTATGACTGATAAATTCATGCACCGCCCCTGTAGGAAACACCCGCCCCGGAAATGCCTGCTCTATTGGCCCGCACCTTACCCGCCGCTGAACTATACCTTGCGCTACACCACCGCCCTGCAACCGGATCACCTCCTTTTGCAAATGCTTTATAAGATCAGTATGTTCAACTACAGGGTTCATTTCCAATTACCTAACAACTACAAAGCTAATAAATTGTCAGTTTATTTGACAAATAATGTCAAATAATTTGGAAATAAACATTTACTTGTCAATATCTTCTAACGACCTTCTTCACAAAAGCACTTACCTGGTCTGGATCATTAGGAGCATATTTGTAATGCACCTTTTTTTCTACGTCGCTCAACTTATAATACTTTGCGTAGATGACCTCTTTTCCATTATCATCATCAAACGATCCCATAATAAACGCATTCTGGATATCGGAATAAATTATTTTACCCCTTCCCTTTACTGTATTAC
Organism: Chitinophagaceae bacterium; assembly: GCA_947455215.1. GTDB lineage: Bacteria > Bacteroidota > Bacteroidia > Chitinophagales > Chitinophagaceae > Flavipsychrobacter. The sequence goes on along the minus strand of CANGNA010000048.1, from coordinate 1,501 downwards.
CATTGTTGCAATAAAGCGACAGGTAACAGTACTCGATCCGGCTATCATCTTCATTCATGAACATGGATATCGACTTCCATTTACAATATATCTGCCCTTCATTGGAATAGTTAATGCCCGAGAATACACGGTCGCCGGTGATAGTATCCCAGGACAACCGTGCAATACTCACCCTGTGATCTATTCGCCTGTCATTGGCAACCTCCACAAGATCCTCTTGTACTATATGCGACGTTTGTTTTACCGTGAAACCCATCCCGCTAATGCGCTGCTCTTCAGCACTGGCTTGGCCACCGGTTTTTGCAGGACTTTCAGCCGTTGTTATCGTGGCAACTCCGAACGGGTTTAACTCCTCTAATGTGGAAAGAATCGGATGGAACGTAAATACATAGATCAAAGCAGCAATAAACTCAACCACATAATCGCTGAAGCGATATTTAAAATGGCTGATAAGCTCAAAAAACATTTTGCCTGTTGGTGCAACGATAAACTTCTCGATCAACTTCATAATACCTTTCATAACCTAAGTTTTAACGTGAGGGATTGAATTGATACAAAGTTCCACCTAACTAACCTCTTACATCTTTGAACAATATTATATGACTCTGAAGTCTTAATTAATAAAAATTTAATTAACCTCCCTTAACGATATTTCGAAAAGATCTCCTATACCTTTGCATCTTAATTTCGGTTAATATCATAACGATTGCCGACCAAACCCAAACCAGACAAGCTTCTACCTCACATAGCCGTTTCTGTTCTGGATCACAATGCAGCTACTCAACACACAGCACTGTAATATTTGACCTATCCGCATACAACACCCTTTCCAGCTGCGGCAGCACCCGGTAGCGGGATTCCGTCTGGCGTCGCACCGCAAACAATTTATAATTTCAATAACACGGTCGACGATAATCGCATCGGCACTGTATAGCTCCTTTGTGCCGCCCTGCCCGTCTGCCGCTGGCAGGTAAGGGCGGGCTATCATAGCCCGGGGTTTCAACCCCTGGGCTTAAGCGGACGCATGCGTTTTGTACACCTGATATGCATTTCCCATAACTGCGCTCCCACAAGCCGTTTGGCGTAGCTTATAGCTACGGCAGCACCCGGTAGCCGGATTCTGTCCGGCATAACAAAACCTGTTGCAGCACGTAGAGCCGCAATATCTTGCGGCTCCACACAACACGGGCCATTCTGAGACTCCGTTTGCCGTAGCATCCAGCTACAGTAGTACCCGGTAGCCGGATTCCGTCCGGCGTAACAAACCCCGGCCACAGCGCGTATAGTCGTAATATCTTGCGGCTCCGCACAACACGAGCCATTCTGGCACTAGCCTAAACGAAGAAAGCCCCAGCATTAGCTGAGGCTTTCAAAATAAATATGTGGCACATCCCGCAGCATTGCGGGAGCAACTACAGTTGCCGCCCAAAAGCAAAAGAGCCTTGCTTATTCAGCAAGGCTCTTTAAATAAATATGGCAACTACCTACTCTCCCGCATTGT
>CANGNA010000047.1 GCA_947455215.1 Chitinophagaceae bacterium | reverse complement strand
TATTCAAAAAAACAAATCAAACCGTAAATCCCAATGCGGAAATGGGCTTCCTCGATCATGTAGAGGCGCTCAGGTGGCATATTGTCCGCTCAGCAGTAGTTATTGTTATAGCTGCTATTGCCGTCTTCATCAAGATCGAGTGGATATTCAAGAATGTTATTCTTGGCCCTACCGATGACTCATTCATATCTTATAAGTGGTTTTGCGCACTAGGCAAATTTTTCCACTACGATTCTTTCTGCCTGGACAAGATCAAAATGGAGTTCCAGAACACCGCCGTTACCGGACAATTCATGATGGGGATGTCCTCGTCTATGATGATCGGCTTTATCATTGCCTTTCCTTATGTGCTGTGGGAACTGTGGCGTTTCATAAAACCGGCCCTTAAAGATACCGAGATACGCGCGGCCAGGGGTATTGTCTTCTGGTGCTCGCTGCTGTTCTTAACCGGCATTCTTTTTGCTTATTTTATTATAGCCCCGTATACTGTGAACTTTTTTGGCAACTATCAGCTTAGTCCAAATATCAAGAACAACATTACGCTCGAAAATTATTATGACATGATGAGCAATCTTGTGTTAGCCCTAGGGCTTGTATTTGAGTTGCCTATGATTGTTTACTTCCTGTCGCGCATTGGCATCATGACGCCCGCCTTTATGCGCGAGAAAAGAAAATATGCAGTGCTGATACTGTTCATTCTGTCGGAGATCATCACCCCGCCCGATCTGTTCAGCTGCCTGCTGGTATTCTTCCCCGTATATGCCCTCTACGAAGCGTCTATCTTCATCAGTGCCCGTGCACTGAAAGCGCGCCTTGCCAAAAAATCGAGAGAAAACAACTAATTGATATGCAAACTACATTCGACCGTTCTTTACCAATAGCCCTGGGAGCCGATCACGCAGGCTTTGAATATAAAGAGGCTATAAAGAAAATGTTGCTGGCCGAAGGCTGGCAGGTGGAAGATAAAGGCACCTACAGCGCCGACAGTACAGACTACCCCGATTATGCCCACCCTGTGGCAACAATGGTAGAAACAGGGAAGGCTGCCTGTGGCATCCTCATCTGTGGCAGCGGCAATGGCATCTGCATGACGGCCAACAAACACCAGGGTATCCGTGGCGCACTGTGCTGGCTCGACGAACTGGCAGCCCTGGCCCGCCAGCACAACAACGCTAATGTGCTGTGTATGCCGGCCCGCTATGTACCTTTGGAACTGGCAGAGCAAATGACACACACCTTCCTCAGCACACCATTCGAAGGTGGCAGGCATGAAAAAAGAGTAAATAAAATATCTTGCTGACAAATAACAATGGCGCCTTTCGGGCGCCATTGTTATTGCTACCTGGTCAATACAAACCTGAGTGCCTTTTCGCTACCACGGCGGAACATGTACATGCCCGGAGGTAATAGCTGCGGCAACAAAATATGTTCATTTACAATGCCGTTCACCGGCTCCGCCTCTCCCGTCATCACCGTTCTGCCTGTTGCATCAGATACGCTCCATGAACTGCCACTGCCGCTGGCACTGTACCAACTTACATCCAGGTAAGCCGATGCCGGATTAGGGAATAGCTTCACAGCGCCAGAAGAATCAATTTTAGGAGTCTGGACCGTAGGAAAACGGTACATTGTATTAATGCGACGGATGCGGCAGTTACCAAAGTCTGCTACATATAGCCGCCCTGAATCGTCAATAGATAATCCGTATGGATAACTAAAAGCAGCCGAAGATGCATTGCCACCATCGCCCGAAAAACCCAGTGTATCGTTCCCGGCAACTTTAGTAACGATGCCTGAAGCATCTATTTTCCTGACGTTGTAAATATCGGAGAAGTAAATGTTGCCTGCCGTATCTGTTACAATATCATTATTTCTGCCTGTCCTGATGTAAGCCGCTATTGAAGGCACGCCATTTCCTTCTTCCGTACAGCCACTGCACCCGGCAATTTTATGGATCATCCCGTCAGGCGTTATCTTCTTAATATCGTTAGGCTCAAGCAAATACAAATTCCCGGCATTATCGGCGGCCAGGCTGTTACAAAGCACCTTTGCCGCTGTGGCTGGTATACCATCTCCATCTGGCGTACCAACAACACCATCCCCTGCAATTGTGGCTATAATACCGGCCGAGTTCACTTTTCTTATCCGGTATCTCTCATTGACAAACAGGTTCCCGGCATCATCCATTGCTATCGAGTTCGACTGCGATAATAACGTTGCAGCAGTTGCCGGTATATTGTCTTCCACACTCCCTGATGTATACGTTCCGGCATATCGTAACGTATCGCCATTGGGCAATATTTTATAAACCACACCCCGGCCAAATGACAAAGCATAGAGGTTGTTGTGCTTATCTACACATACATCAGCAGCGGGCAATTTCAGCATTGTTGATATTACTCCATTGCGGCCGATCTGCCTTATTTTAAACGGCTGCGACCCTATATTTTTATGGGCTATGAACACATCACCCTTAGGGGAACCGGCAACCGCAAGAGGATAGGGGACCATCGCATCAGGCGCATCTGTACCGTCGCAAGTGTAGTCAGTGTTGCCTGCAAATGTGTCTGTTGTACCATCGTTATTCAATAGTAAAATATTACCCGGGCCATTGCTGGGGCCCGAAGAAATGAAGATCTTCCCATCGGCTCCAACGGTCATACCTACTGCCGACAAAGCATTGTGACCAGATAGTACAGATGCGCCACCCGCCGTTAGTTTGTACACTTTATCCATTGTCAAGGCATATATATCACCGGCTTTATTTAGTGTTAATGCGGCGCCCCCCAAGTGTACACTTGTATCTGCACTACTTACTATTTCCGCCATCGTGCCGGCATTGTCTACCTTATACAGGTTCGCACCGGTTAAAATATATAAGTTGTCGTTGTTGTCTACTACAACATCGTTTATGTAAGACAGCTGCGCAGACATTGCCGGCACGCTACCCGGATAATGAACTGCCACCGTACCGCCACCCGCTACAGTAGTCACTATGCCGGCAGATACTTTCCTTACTACTCCGTTACGACTATCTGCAATAAAAATATTGTCGTGCTTATCAATAGCAAAACCTACCGGGCCATTGAATGCAGCTGCTGTTGCCGGACCTCCATCTCCCCAATACCCAAACGTGTCGACCCCGGCTATGCGTTTAAGTGCGCCGGCATCATCTATCATCAAAACAGAGTTAGCACCGGCATCAAGAAAGTATAGCTTGTTTTTGCTATCAAAAGCCACCCCGCATGGATACCCCAACGATGTTGCGGTAGCGGGACCACCCGTAATTATCTGATTTGAATTGATCTGCTTTCGGTTACCCGCAATGGTGGTCACCTGCCCATCAAGTGTTATTCTTCTTATGGCGCCCACAAGCGGCTCACCAACATACAAATTGCTATCATGTAACAATACACGAAATGGCAGCAAATAACTTGCCTTGGGGTTATTGCCATCACCCACTCCGCCGCCGGCAAATGTGGTTATTGTCTGTGCAAACGACGAAAAAATGGATAATACAAGGCAAATAGAAAGAGTACCAGTTTTAGTCATAAGCTTGCAATTAACAATACTGTAGAAGTATCACTAATGTAAGACGTATAAATGACAAATAATCTTGGTATAGGCTAAAAATCATTTCCAGGTGCTCATAGCCCCCCTTATGGCCTGCGTTACCTTCCTGTCGTTTTTAATGGTCCAGTTCAGCACCTGCTGTGTAGTGGTATTATCCTTAGAGAAGTGGAAGAAAATGAGTCCTTTTACAAGGGGATATTTCACAGGGATGCTTTCCAGCGCCTGTTTATACCAGTCAGCGCGATTACCACCTACTGCCAGGCTACCAAATTCTGTAATAATTATGGGCTTATTGTAAACCGCCAATGCTTTGTAATGGTTACCAAATATCTCCCTGAACGACCACCATTTGCTCCATGCTGCAATAGGCCCATAATTCAGCGAGCCCACACCTACATAATCAACATAGGCATCGCCGGGATAAAATCCGGCGAAAGGATAAGCAGGATGGGGGCCCCATATCCATAAAACATTGTCTGCCCCTTGCGCCCTGAACACCTTATGTACATGCTGCCAGGCAGCTATGAACTCTGTAGTGTCATTGTTCTGTGGCCCCCATGGGTAACGATACCCATCATTCATCTCGTGCCCCAGCCTCAGCATGATGGGTGTGCCGGCCCTTTTGGCGGCTCGTGCCCATGCTGCAATATATTTATCGTAAACGCCGGCAGCCACATCTTTCATACCATTGCGGTTGCGTTCATCCCCCTTTCTACCTACAGGATATTCGTCTTCTCCAAAATCGTTCAGCCATGGCTCCCAGGTGATCACCGGGATGGAGCCCAGGCTTACTATGCTTTTTACCAGCGCTTCCGGGAATAACTCGTTAGGCTTATTGCCCCAGGCGCTGTAAATATGGATCAGTGGAAATGTTGTCTTCAAAGTATCTTCCAGGTCTACTATGCCCTGAAAACTCTCATCCGATTCGTTGTCATATGCGCCAACTAATATCTTTTCAGTACGCAGTAACTCTTTGGTCGAGGTCTTGTACTTTGCCAACCATTTAAGCTTATCCTCTCTTTTTTCCTCGCGCTGCTCTGTTATTATTTTATGCTCAAACGTGGTCACGGCATCACCGGTGTAGGTCATGGCATTTTCTATTGGCCCCTTGCCTGTTCGCCCTGCCCTGTTCAGTCCAAGCACCATCAGCGTAGCAATGATGGCAGCTATAGCAACGGCTCCTACCCTAAATATTATCCGCTTCATAACCCATTGCTTTTTGTGTAGTGATATCAATATTTGTCCATGGTTCTTCTTCCTTCATATTCCTGGCTTCCAGCGCTGCATAAATACCCCCCACAGCCATAAGGAAAGACATAAAGGCAAAGACTATCATCCCCCATGTCCTTTCGGCACTGGCCCTCAGCAGCGACTCCGGCATATAAAAACGCCTGTAAACCAACACACCCGTTACTACCAGCAGAAATACAATTGCCTGTATCACCATTGGCCTGATGAATGGCGTGATATAACCTATCACTGCTTTTTTAGCAGTAGGAATGTAAGGCACTTTGGCATTCACCACCGCCAGCACAAAACCCATAAGATAAACCGGCCACGATGCATATTTCAGTACCATACCCCGCCAGTGAAAGCCGCGCTCCGTTTTAGGATCGCACACCCAGCGTTGCATGTATAAATATACAACAACAGAATAAATGAGAATAGGTGCACCGTATACCAGGAACTCGGCAAAACTCATACGCGCCGGTAATAACCCGGTGCAAAAGAATATGAACGGGATTATGGTAAATACCAACTGCGTAACCCCTACCAGGTAGTACGTACCGATAGTGAAATACGAGAGTCGCTGCCAGAATGTCAATGTCTTATACAATCGCGGTAGTTCTGTAAAGATCACCTCAAATACACCGCGTGCCCATTTCAGTTGTTGTTTACAATACGAGCCAAAATCTTCCGGCACCAACCCGCGGCTCACAACCACCGGGTTATAAACACTCTTCCAGCCCGCTGCATGCAACCTTATAGAGGTCACCAGGTCTTCTGCAAGGCCTATTCCGTGGCCGCCGATGCTATCCAGCGCCGCCCGCCTGAACGTACAATTGGCGCCTATAGCCACACTGCAACCATATCCGTACAGCGACATCTGGGTAGGGCCATAAAAATTATAGGTCTGCTCTGCTGCTCCCGCTGCTGTAAACGAACGGTATTGGTTGTAGTATGCCTGCGACACCTGCACAAAGCCTATCTTATCATCATTAAAATAACCCAGCGTATGTTCAAAAAAATCGGGAAAAGGAATGTGGTCCGGATCCAGTACCAGTATAAAATCTTCTTTTACCAGCTTAAGCGCGCCATTTATCTTGCCCGCCTTTGCGCCCGGCAACCCCACCAGGTTCAGCCATACCGCCCCATGGCGCTCCGCACATTCCCTGAACGCAGGGTCCTGGGTATCGTCTAGCAAATAAGTAGTATGGGGATATTTTATCTGTGCACAGGCAGCCAATGTCTTCTCAAACATAGACAACGGCTCACCGGGCGAACTCGTTGTAAAAATAGCTACGCTCAAACCGTGCTGCGGGCGGATGTACTCCGGCTTTCTTATGCGTAGATACCCGACCCAGGTAAGCAAAATACGTATGATACTGTACCAGAACGATACAGTAAGCAGCAAGTACAATCCTTTATTGCCAATATGTTCCGGCCGGAACCACCAGTCGGCAAACATCAATACGGCGAATACCCCACCCAGTATCAGTACAAGGAGGACGAAGCGATCGGCAGCTGTTACCTTCCGGGCTTCCTGAAAACGCCAAAGAGGATCTTTAGTATTCATGAAATAGGCATGACAATAACCGGCTGTAACAACATGTTCAATTTATTGGTATTAAGCCATACGAAATTGCGCAAAATTCTGACATAGGACTGTAACAGGTGATGATACACGTAAAGTTTGGTGGCGAATCGGCGTTTAAAGTTGACAAGCCCATTACCTGGCACCTTCGCTACCGCTGTTGCCACGATAAATTACCCTGGATAACTGTTGTGCCTTATCTGCTTCCGATTGTCCGGCATTGGCTGCGTCTATCTCTTTCAGCATCTCATCAATGCTCTCCTTACGGTCCTGCAGCACAGTCGCCTCATCGCTTTCCGGCGTTATTTCCGACATGCTCAGCCTGCGTTCCTGCTCAGCTTTCAGCGTTTCAAGGTCCGCCTTTATTTTAGCCAACTCTTGCTCCAGCTTATCGGCATCAGTTATAGATCGTAGTGCTTTTAACCGTTGTTCTATCTCCTTCATCCTAACACCAAATGCATCGCCACCCATGTCCTTGGTCTTTAACATCCGCCTCTTACTGCGGCCAAACCCTTTTTCTATACCAACGCTTACATAGTTGCTGGTGAAGAAGTAAGTGCTTTTATAGCTGTAACGTGCGGTTATCTGCCACATGGCACCCGGGTGAATATTTATACCGGTTGAGATACTGTATGGATTAAAATGATCGGGCAAAAAAGCAGTGGTTATGTGCACCGGCCCCGCGCTATCCCTTGCCAGCGACAGATATGGATTGCTGGTTGTGGCAGTACCTACATCGCCGCTCAGGCTAAAGCTGACCGCTTTCGTTATATCCAGGTTGAAGGAGAATAACAACGAATTAGACAGCATTTCTGACGGCGTAAAGTAAGGATCGTACATCCCCGCTATCTTATAGGACGAGTTGTACTCCGACAATACCTGGCTCAGCGTTTTAGAAGGCCTGTAACTGTTTTTGTCCGCATTGGCATACGCAATACTGTAACCCAGGTGCAATTTGCTGATCTGGGATATCCATACCGGCACCATCAGCCAGGCATAGGCGGTATTAATGGTGTTATTGTCTTTAAACGAGCTGTTCAGGTAGGTTAGCTGTGCACTCCACTCCCGCTTCTGAAAATTCAGCTTGCTCGAGAACCGGGTTACAGACAAGCTACTGTCAATACTGCGGCGCGTATCCAGGTAGGGCGAGCGCTCTCCGTTTAGTTCCAGGTTGAAATGCGGGGCAAACTGCTCCACCAGGCCCACATTGGCCGTCCAGTCCGTATGTCCGGTGGTCGGAAATTTCACCATGCCACCGCCATAATTAATATGCAGTTTTGCAGCCGGGAAAAACATTTTATTATTCAGCGTGGCCCATTGCGCATCAGTAGTATTGGGTTGTACGAAATTGTACTGGCTGGCCACCAAATACAGGTCCAGGTATTTATTTCTGTATTGCTCTACTTTTAAGTTACTGTAATAGGCCTCATAAGGCTGGTTGTCCAACAGGTACGATCCGTTCAGTGATACTCTTAATGCCCTGGCCTGCCGTATCTCCTCCAGCATTTCATTGGCCTCCGTATTACCGGCATCCGCTTCCAGCACTTTACCCAGAATGGCTAATGCTTTATCGGGTGCCCCCGCCCAGAAGTGCATACGGGCCCGCAACACCGAAAATCCTGTATTGCCTGAGCCACTGCCGTCCAGCGAGTCCAGCAGTTTTTCTGCCATACTGAATTTTCCCATGTACAGCAGCATCCTGATGTAATCCATCTGTACAGCTCCATTCTTAGGCTGTATCTTCAGCGCTATCTTGTAAAGGGTATCTGCCTGAGTATAATTAGTAAGCCAGGTATTGGTCTGCGCATTCAGCCAAACCGCATCAAAGGCTTTAGGATGCCTGGCAACATATTCATTCAGCAACTTATTGGCCTGGTATATTTTTTTGTCAGCTACCAGCTTGTTGGCTATCGCTACCGTATCTGCTGGGTTAGACTGAGCCTGGGCATCATGGAAACTACATACGGCCCCGACAAAAAGAATTGTCGAATATAAATATTTTTTTATGTTAGCAATATGTGGATAAGTCATGCGGACGACAAAAATAGTAAAACCGCAGAATTATACAATACTGTGTAAATAAATAATTTGTGCAGCTGGCGCAGGCTTTACATCGGCAGATCTATCCTTATCTGCTTAGAGAAGAGCTTACCTTTCTCATCCTTGCCATCTACTTTCCACATCACCGAACGCAGTTTTACCACCAGTGGCTTCTGGTTGGCCGATTTCACATTCTTGCCCAGTAAGTCCATCCATTCCTCTGCTTTTTTGCGGCTTAGTCTGCGGCTCCTGGTCGCCTTGGTTACAGCACTTTTTATTTCACCGGCCGAGGCTTTCTCAAATTCCAGTTCATTTTCACCCAGCCCTTTTATCGGGTAAGTGCCCTTGCCACCTGCTACGGGTGCCCACGATGTCGTATTGCTCAGCTCATCCAATGGCAGGTCTCCATTGCGGCCCCTCAACACAACTATAGACTGGTAGCGCTGCGATACTTTGGTCACATTACCCGTTGCATGCAACACACTACCATTTATATTTCCTGATGTCCAGGTAAATACGGCGCCATTATTATTAGATCGACCACCTTGCTTGGCATCCAGTCCCGGCAACGTGATAACAGTTTCCTTAAATTCAATTTTAAGCCCCGGACCAACTGGCACTGCGGCCGGCTTAGATTCAGCGACAGCGACAACAGCCTTTTTAGCAGTATCTGTGACCGGCTTATCGGGCTTAGGTGTATCTACCGCAACGTTCGATGGGATCACCGGCTGCAGGTCGGTTACCAGGTCTTCCAGTTTTGCAGGATCCGTCTCAGTAACTATGGACGAAGAATCACCCAGCTTGATCGGCCCATGACTACCCTTAGGAGAGTTGTTACACGACAAAGTGCTGGCACCAATAATAAAAAACAGGACGTATCTTACCGGGAATCTCATGTATCCATTTTTACCTTGCGAAAGTAATAATATAAGTGAATAAAGTAGTTTTATATCGGTAAAAGCATTCACAGGAAATTAAGATGACGGCCTTGTATACCTAGACCAGGACGGCAAATGCCAAAATTTCCCTAAAATACGAGTATCGAAAACAGCGACGGACAACGTATGTGGTTGTAATACTGTCAGATAGATATTAACTCCGCCCGTCCGCACCGCATATCAACAAAATCAATAAAGGTAGGTACATCTATGTGTCAGCTAAAAAATACCTTTGTATCGTTTTTTGTTCCTCTATAAAGAGTACTACCACTCAAGCACATGCTTATGCTACAACGTGTTTTGATATTTTTTATCGCAACGCTATCGTTTTCTAATATATCCGCCCAGGTAAATGGCACCAACGACACCAGGCACCTGACCGCTCGTGGCGACAGCAGTTTACAAACCTTTACCCTGGAGCAGTGTATTGCCTATGCACTTAAAAATCAGCCTGCTGTTAACCAATCAAAGATCGATGAAGATATTGCCCGGGCCAACCGCTCAATAGCATTGTCCGGATTTCTGCCGCAGGTAACCGGAACTGCTAACTACCAGCACTATATTCAATTGCCTACTACTTTTCTGAACCTGAACGGCAACATAACCAAAGCCAATACCGGCCTTCCTTTCACCTCCACCCCTGCCGTAGCCGCCACCCAGAATATATTTAGCCCCGATGTATTACTGGCCAGCCGCACCGCCAACCTTACCGTTCAGCTGGCCAGTACCAATACAAGGTCTGCCAAGATAGACCTGGTGGCCCAGGTGACCAAGACATTTTACGATGTGCTGCTGTCAGTAGAGCGCATCAACGTGTACAAAGAAGATACAGCCCGGTTGCGGAAGAACAAAGACGATGCCTATCACAGGTATGTAAGCGGCATATCAGACAAGGTAGATTTTAAACAGGCTACCATTGCCATCAACAATTCGCTCTCGCAACTCAAAACAGCCTCCGAGGAATTAAAAGCTAAGTATGCTCAACTGAAGCTATTGATGGGTAGTCCTGCAGAACAACAGATAACAGTCAATTTTGACACCGCACAGATGATTGCCAATATATTGGCCGATACGTCTGCTATGCTAAGAGTAGAACGGCGCGTAGAATATGAGCAATTACAATTGACACGCCACATACAACAGTCGGCCACATCGTACTATAAATACAGTATGATACCTACTATATCCGCCTTCTACAATTACAACTATCAATACCTCAGCTACCAGTTCCAGGACCTTTACGACAAAGCATATCCTAACTCACTTATCGGCATCCAGTTAAGTGTACCGCTGTTCACGGGCTTTAAACGACTGGACAATATCCACAAATCTAAATTACAGGAGGAGCGCATAGATTGGGATGAAGTGAACCTGAAGTTGAATATTTATAGCGAGTATCAAAGCGCGTTGGCCAATTACAAAAGCAACCTGTACAACTTCCATGCACAGTCTGACAATGTGGCCATGGCACGCGAAGTATATAACATAGTGAAGCTGCAATACTCCGAGGGCATAAAAGCGTATCTGGATGTTATTGTGGCGGAGTCTGACCTGCAAAGTTCAGAAATCAATTACCTCAATGCCTTGTTCCAGTTGCTGCAGAGCAAAATAGACCTGGAAAAGTCAATGGGAGAAATTGTAGTCGATTAAAGAGTTGAAGTTAGATAATGTGGCGCGCAAATAGCACCTCCCTTTACCGTGTCTCGGCTCAGCCGACGAGGGTCGGGGTTCCTGCGGCAGGGCATAAGAAAAAAAATACAAGCAATAATAATTGCGAAAATGATAAAGGAAACCAAACTAATGAATAAGTCCTTTCTGATAGCCGGAGCGGTTGCCGCAGTAACTGCTATACTTACTTCCTGCGGAGATAAGAAAGCCGAAGCACCTAACCCCGCATCGCAGCCCGTGCCGGTAAATATCTATGTAGTAACGCCCGAGAAAGCTACCTACTACGACATGTATCCGGGCACTGTGGTAGCCATGAACCAGGTAGATATCCGCGCCCAAACAGAAGGGTATGTAACGGGCATCTTCTTTAAAGATGGCGCGCATGTAATCAAAGGCCAGAAGCTGTACCAGATAGACGTAAGCAAATACCAGGCAAGCGTGAACCAGAGCAAGGCCAGCATACAGGTGGCAGAGGCCAACCTGGCACAGGCACAGAAAGATGCAGACAGGTATATATACCTGAACGAGCATGATGCTGTGGCCAGGCAGACACTCGACCATGCACTGACTACTTTGCAAAACGCAAAGAACCAACTGGCCGCCGCCAAGCAGGACGCTGTAAAAACACAAACAGATCTCAACTACTCTGTTATCCGTGCACCGTTCGATGGCACGATAGGGATATCACAGGTGCGTGAAGGCGCATCTGTTTCGCCCAGCACTACCATACTCAATACCATATCTACAGAGAACCCAATGGCGGTAGATATCCTGATCAACGAAAAACAGATAGGCCGGTTCCTTACCCTGCAACAGTCTAAAACTACCCTGGCCGATTCTGTGTTTACCTTGCAGCTGCCAGACAATACGATGTACAACGCAGTAGGCCAGATATATACTATGGACAGAGGCGTGAACCCCCAGACCGGCAGCATGACGGTTCGCCTGACCTTCCCCAACCTGGGTAGCCAATTGCGCGCAGGCATGAGCCCTAAGGTGCGTGTACGCAATACAGACAACCAGGAACAGATGATCATTCCGCTAAAGGCGGTGACCGAGCAGATGGGCGAATACTTCGTCTACATAAAAAAGGATACTGCCATAGCAGCCCCTGGCACCGCTGATAATAAGAAAGCTCCCGCACCAACAGTAGCACCACATGCTATACAAAAGAAAATAGTTTTGGGTGCCGTAATAGCCGACAGAGTGATCGTAAAAAGCGGCCTTGAAATTGGCGACAGTGTTATAGTAGACGGCGTGCAGAAACTACACGATGGCTCACTGGTAACATTGGGTGCAAAAAAATAACAAGTATCGAAATAATATCCTGGAGGAACATATCTCATGATAGCAGATGTTTTTATAAAAAGGCCGGTCACTGCAATAGTCATATCTATTGTGTTGCTGCTGGTGGGTACCATATGTATCATTAATCTACCCGTAGGCCAGTATCCGGAGATCACACCGGCAACGGTACAGGTTACAGGCCAGTTTACCGGTGCCGATGCACTGACGGTGGAGCAGACCATGGCCACCCCGGTAGAGGCGCAGATCAACGGATCGCCCGGCATGCAGTACCTGCAGAGTAACAGCACCGGCAACGGGCAGATGAGTGTCAACGCCGTCTTCTCCGTAGGTACTAACATCGATGTAGCCACGCTCGACGTGCAGAACCGCGTAAGCATCGCCACACCACAGCTGCCCGACGTAGTAAAACGCCTGGGCCTTACAGTAAGAAAAAGGAACCCGAGCATCCTGATGCTGGTAGCTTTGTATTCACCCAAAGGATCACACAACGTAACTTTTGTAGATAACTATACCAACATATTTGTGCGCGATGCCCTGCTGCGCGTAAAGGGAGTGGGCGATATCTTCAGTCGTACCGATGACTTCAGTATGCGTGTGTGGCTGAAACCCGACAAGCTGGCGGAATACGGTATAGCAGCCAGCGATGTGACCAGCGCGCTTGCCGAGCAGAATGTGCAGGTGGCCGCCGGCTCCGTAGGCGTACCACCACAACAAAGTACGCAGGTATTCGAGTACAGCCTTTTGGTGAATGGCCGCATCAATAAGGTAACAGACTTCGAGAACATCATCATCAAAACACTGCCCGGCACCGGCCAGATGTTGTACCTGAAAGATGTGGCCCGAGTAGAGCTGGGTAAATTCGCCTACGCCAGCAACTCCTTCGTCGACGGCAGGCGCGCATCTTACCTCCTCGTATACCAGGCACCGGGCAGCAACGCATTGGAAACAGCCGAAGGTGTTTATGCCAAGCTGGCTGAAATGAAAAAGACCTTCCCTTCAGACATCGACTACAGCGTACCATTCGAATCGGTAACCGTCGTGAAGGTATCTATGCACGAGGTGGTCATCACCTTGCTCGAAGCACTGGGCCTTGTAGCCATCGTGGTGTTCCTGTTCCTGCAAAACTGGCGCGCTACGCTTATCCCTATACTGGCCATACCTGTTTCTATCGTAGGCACCTTTATCTTTTTTATCCCCATGGGCTTTACCATCAATACCCTTACCATGTTTGGCTTTATCCTGGCCATCGGCATAGTAGTGGATGATGCCATTGTGGTGGTGGAAGCCGTGCAGCACTACATAGACCATAAGGGTATGAGCGCGCGGGAAGCAACTGCGCAGGCCATGAAAGATATATCTGGTCCTGTAGTAGCTATCGCCCTGATATTGGCTGCGGTGTTCGTTCCGGTAGGGTTCATTCCCGGTATAGTGGGCCGCCTCTACCAGCAGTTCGCGGTTACCATCGCCATCTCCGTCGTGCTATCGGCATTTGTGGCCTTGTCGCTTACCCCGGCATTGTGTACCATGTTGTTGCGCAAGTCGCGCGTAACTAGAGAAGCAAAAGGCCTCAACAAATTGTTCTATCTTTTTAATAATTGGTTCGAGCGGTTGTCAGACAGGTACACCCATGGCGTACGTTGGTCTATCAAGGCCAGTAAGCTCGTGGTTATACTGCTGGTATGCTTGTGCATTGGCACAGTACTGCTCTTCAAGCAAAAGCCTACAGGCTTCATTCCTACAGAGGATGAAGGCCGTATCTTCATTACTTACGAATTGCCCGAGGCTTCTTCAACAGCCCGCTCACTCGAAGTGCTGCAAAAGATAATGAAGGTAGTTGGCGAAACACCGGGCGTAGGCCACTTCGCCGCACTGGGCGGACTGAACGTTGTGACCTTCTCCACCAAATCCAACGCCGGCTCCATCTTCTGTCAGCTGAAACCATGGGATGAACGTACCAAACCCGACGAGCAAGTGCCTAACATCATCGATGTACTGAAGAAACGTATAGCTGAAGCTGGCCTGAAAGAAGCCAATGTGGTAGTAATATCGCCACCTCCTATACCGGGCCTTGGCCAGACCGCCGGCTTTAGTATACAGATACAGCAAAAGGAAACTTCCGACGATGTTCGTGCCTTCGAAAAGGTGGTCCGTAACTTTGTTGCTGAGGCTAATAAGGATTCAGCCATAGGTAGTGCTTTCAGCTTCTATGGTGCGCACACGCCAAGCTATAGCCTTACCGTAGACCGTGAAAAAGCCAAGAAGCTGGGCGTCAATATATCAGAGGTATTCAGCGCTATACAAACGTACATGGGTAGCTTTTATGTTAATGATATCAGCCTTTACAGCCGTAACTTCCACGTAATGGTGCAAGCCGACACCAACTACAGGATGGCCATCACCGACCTTGATAAATACTACGTGCGTAACCAGGCAGGACAGATGCTGCCTATGAGCACGCTGGTATCATACAATCCTATCGAAACAGCTCCGCTAATATCGCACTTCAACATCTTCCGTTCTGCCGAGGTGAATGGCTCTCCTAAAAAAGGATACAGCAGTGGCCAGGCTATCGAAGCACTGAAACGCATTGCGGCTCGCACCCTGCCGGCCGGCTATGGGTACGACTTCTCCGGCCTTAGCTATGAAGAAGTACATGTGGGTAATACCTCCATCTACATCTTCATGCTGTCCATAGCATTTGTGTTCCTGTTCCTGGCGGCGTTATACGAGAGCTGGTCTGTGCCATTCTCTGTATTGTTTGCGGTGCCTGTTGGCGCGTTCGGAGCAATACTGACGCTCACCTTCGTGCCCAGCCTTACCGATAATGTGTATGCACAGATAGGATTGATAACGCTTATCGGCCTCTCTGCTAAAAACGCCATCCTGATCGTAGAATTTGCCAAAGAGCGCGTTGATGCCGGGGAAGAGCTTATCCGCTCTACCCTCGAGGCAGTACGCCTGCGTCTGCGCCCGATCATCATGACCTCACTGGCATTTATACTTGGTGTATTACCATTGGTACTTGCTGAAGGCGCAGGAGCAGTTGCCCGCCGCACCATAGGCTTTACCGTGTTTGGCGGCATGCTGGCAGCCACATCGCTGGCCATCTTTATTGTGCCTGTGCTGTTCGTCATCATCTGTCGCATTTCCTACGGCAAAAAAGCCCTTGAAAGAAAACAGCGCGGTGAGGGTACGGATATTGAGCACTTGACAACAAATTGAGCTTATTAACTACCAGCCTGATAGAGCGCCTTATATAGGCGCTCTATTATTTATACACCACCACTATTTTAAAAGAAACGCCCCCCGACCATGCACAAAACATAGGCTTTTACTATTTTTAGCACATGTCACGTCATCACCACGAACGAAAAGAAAACATCTGCCTTAATTGCGGCGCCGTATTGCACGGCCATTTCTGCCACGTGTGCGGACAGGAAAACAACGAACCCAGGGAAAACGCATGGCACATCATCCGCCATTTTTTCGAAGATGTAACCCACTTCGATGGCAAGTTCTTCGACTCGCTGAGATACGTACTAACCAAACCCGGCTTCCTGGCCAAAGAATATACTAAGGGACGCAGAGCTTCATACCTCAATCCTATCCGCATGTACCTGTTGTACTCGGCTATATTCTTTCTGGTCACCTTCAGCTTATTGGGTAAACACGAGCATACTACACCTGAGGTTGCCCGATTCAGGGATAGCCTGGAACAACATAATCCCGGCAAACGAATTGGCTACAGCAAGGTATCAATACCTGGCACAGACGAGTCTGTAGAGTATCTCAACTTCGGAAAGGTATATCCACGCGATGGCGCACGCGTGTTCGATTCAATTCAGCATTCCCTCCCCGACACATCAGCCAGGAAACTAAGCGGCTTCGACCATTTCCTGTACCGCAATATGGCCAGGCTATCTACGGTATATCATAGAGACCCTAACCGGTTCATGGAGCAGCTAAATGAACAGTTCATTCACTCTCTGTCCAAAATATTCTTTATTTCTCTCCCGCTGTTTGCGCTGCTGCTCTGGCTCATGTACTTACGGCAAAAGCAGCAATACTTTGTTGCCCACGCTGTGTTTGCCATCCACTTTTACTGCGTAGTGTTCGTGTTCGGTATATTGCTGCAGGCCATCAATATGATAGACGTAGAAAATAGTGTGGTACTATCTGTCTTACAGATCCTCGGCATGGTTGTTACTGTGGGTATGTATGTGTATCTGTATGCGGCCATGTATCAGTTTTACCAACAAGGATGGTTCAAAACTGCTATTAAATGGCTCATACAGTCTGTGTTCTTTACAGCTATATTTATTACGTTGTCCCTACTGTTTTATATCAACGCCATGGCTCATCTTAACTAAAGTATCAAAATGAACACATGGCATAACTTTGGTAGCACTTGTTGTGTTCTTATGTTAGTAATATATGCAGCTCCCACGATCCTTCTACACCCGAAAAGACGTTGTCAAAATAGCCCGGGAGCTTTTGGGCAAGGTCATTGTCACTAATATCGATGGCATTCGTACAGCAGGCATGATCGTGGAAACAGAGGCATATGCCGGCATACATGATAAGGCAGCACATTCTTTTGGGGGCAGGCTCACCGAACGTACTAAGGTGATGTATATGGAGGGCGGCGTGGCCTACATATACCTGTGCTATGGTATCCATCACTTGTTCAACGTGATTACCAATGTTGAAGGAACACCAAGCGGAGTACTGATACGTGCCGTTGAACCTTTGGAGGGCGTAGAAGACATGCTGCTACGCCGCAAGAAAGAAAAGCTGACACCAGCACTAACAGCTGGCCCGGGGGCTATGAGCGCAGCCCTCGGCATCAACACTGCCCTTACCGGCACATCACTCTCCGGCAACAACATTTATATAGAAGATCGCGGTATCAAAATAAAACCGCGGGATATTATAGTAGGAACCCGTGTCGGTGTAGCCTACGCCGAAGAAGATGCAACGCTACCATATCGCTTCTCCATAAAGGGGAATAAGTATGTGAGCAAGGGAAAGGGCCTATAAACAAAATGCCGGGCTTCCACCCGGCATTTCAAATTCATTGCGCTCATTGAGCCATTCAGCTATTAAGCCATTGAGCGATTAAAAATTTAAACGCGCTCTATTATCACCGCATAACCCTGACCAAGGCCTATACACATAGTGCATAGCGCATAGCGCTTGTTCTGCTTGTGCAGCTCTATAGCTGCAGAGTTAACGATGCGCGTACCAGACATACCCAGCGGATGGCCTATTGCTATAGCACCACCGTTTATGTTCACACGGCTATCATCGTCGGCAATGCCCAGGTTGCGCATTACGGCAAGTCCCTGTGCAGCAAACGCCTCGTTCAGCTCTATAATGTCTATATCATTGATGGTAAGCCCTGCCTTGGCCAATGCCTTCTGTGTAGCAGGCACTGGGCCAATACCCATGATGCGCGGCTCCACACCGGCCACAGCACTGCTCACAATACGTGCCTTAGGTGTTATACCATATTGCTTTATGGCCTGCTCTGATACTACATACAATGCCGCCGCGCCATCATTCAGGCCCGATGCATTACCCGCCGTTACTGTACCATCTTTCTTGAACGATGGCTTCAGCTTGCCAAGAATGTCTGTCGTAGTAGTAGGCTTTATAAATTCGTCGGTATCTACAATGGTCACAGCACCCTTCTTGCCGGGTATCTCTACACCAACTATCTCTTCTGCCAGGCGGCCGCTGGCTTGCGCGGCAGCAGCTTTCATCTGAGAGCGGTAGGCAAACAGGTCCTGATCTTCACGGCTGATATTGTACATTTCTGCAAGGTTCTCCGCCGTCATACCCATAGCATCAGTACCATACATCTCGTGCATTTTGGGGTTGATGAAACGCCAGCCAAAGCTGCTGTCATACATCTGCGCATCCTGGCCAAAAGGCTGAGATGTTTTAGAGATGACCCATGGGCCACGCGTCATGTGCTCAGCACCTGCAGCTATGAACACCTCACCATCACCGGCATAAATACCACGCGCTGCATTGATCACCGCCGACATGCCCGACGCACACAGCCTGTTCACGGTTTCGCCCGGCACACTGTAGGGTATCCCGGCCAGCAACAAGGCCATACGTGCTATGTTACGGTTATCCTCACCGGCCTGGTTGGCACAACCCATGATCACATCATCTATAGCGGCTGCAGGTATATTGGGATTTCTTTCTACCAATTTTTTCAACACCCATGCTGCCATATCATCCGTCCGGATGCCGGATAACGAACCACGGAAATTACCAACCGGCGTACGCAGGCCATCGGCTATAAATGCATCTCTCATGCTATATTGTTTTTAAAAAATCGACCGTAAAAGTATCATTTTTCTCTTGCCTTTCCGCCATGCAGTACTTATGGCACTATTGGCCCGGCAAATAAATATGGTAATGGAAAACGTTATCCTTCCAGGTGAATGGAGATAACGATCATGCGGGTAAGCAACGATTGAATGGAGTTGGTCAGCGGCAGGCTCCTGTCCTGGTATAGCTGGTTGCGCAGGCCCTGGCTTATCTTTATCTCAGGGGAAAAGATGAAACTTTCATTAAAGAACTCAAAGCCTACACCCAGCTCGTAGCCATAGTCTACAGGGCTCACCTTCAAAAACTCATCGGTTCTGCGCGAGCGTGCATTGGCCGCCAGGTCGTAGTCAAACTTACCGCCTACAATAGCATAAAAACGGAAGTTATTGATACGGTCACTCTTGAATTTCAGTTGCAGCGGCAGGTGCATATAAATAGCTTCTACCCCCTTACTCACAGGGCTGTCGGCCAGCGCTATCGGCGAACCGTAAGTATAATTCAGCCTTTTCTCCGCAAATGCCAGCGAGGGCACAAAACGCAGATCCACGAAATTGGTCAGCTTCAGGTTGGCCAGCAGCCCCAGGTTAAAGCCCGGAGACCATTTAGGCTGAATGCTTTTAAAGGTATCCGTTTTACCAAATGCCTCTGTATAATTGATCTGGTATACCGAAAAATTCAACCCGAAGGTGATGCCGAAATAGTACAGCTTCTCGTCATGGTCGGGCATGCTCAACGCCACCCTTTGCGCCGATGCCGAAAATGATGCCATAAAAGCCAGTAAGATCAATACCTTTTTGCCGTAGCGCATAAGTTGCTGTTCAGAACTATTTCAACGCAATAATACAAACTTAACGTATGTTATCACCGGCGTTGATGATATTGTTCATGCTATAATAACAAACTTTTACAAAAAACGTGTCTGTATGACAAAAATTTCATTAGCTTTGTTATACAAAAGCGAACAACACGTTCGTATAAGAAATTTTCCTGGCACCATGAACTCCAGGTAAGCCTCCGCTCTTCGGAGGCTTTTTTATTGCGCCACCTGCTACGAGAACAGGAAAGCTATATCATCCTTCGTCAATCGCTTCATGAACGCATTGTCATCCGATACCAGGTCGTTGGCCAATGCGCGCTTCTGCTCCTGCAATTGCAGCATTTTTTCCTCCAGCGTATCCTTGCATATCAGCCTGTAGGCAAATATGTTTTTGGTCTGCCCTATACGGTGTGTACGGTCTATGGCTTGCTGCTCCACCGCCGGGTTCCACCATGGGTCTACTATATATACATAGTCTGCTGCAGTAAGGTTCAAACCTATACCACCCGCTTTCAGCGATATCAGGAATACCCGGCACTCGTGGTTGTTCTGAAATTCGTTAATTACTCTTTCTCTTTCTGTTGCCGATGTACTGCCATCAAAATACACATAAGGTATTTTCTCCTTCTCCATATGCTGCTTGATCAGCGCCAGCATACCCAGGAACTGAGAGAACACAAGCACCTTATGGTCGCCCACGTTCTCCGTTATCTCTCTCGACAGCTCATCCAGCTTTATAGAATGGTTCGGGAATCGCTCTTCATCATTCATTATCGCAGGCGAATCACATATCTGCCTCAGCTTGGTAAGGCCCTGCAATATGTGCATCTGGCTGCGCTCCATGCCCTGCTCTTCTATCATGCCCAGTATCTGCGACCGATAGGTGTTGCGGTAAGCATCATATATCTTACGCTGCTCAGGCCCCATCTCGCAGTACAATATCATTTCTGTTTTTTCCGGCAGGTCTTTGGCCACCTGCTCCTTGGTGCGGCGCAACAGGAACGGATACGTAAGCTTGCGCAATTGCTTCTTCACATCATCCTCGCGAAATTTGTCTATCGGCGTTGCAAACTCGCTCATAAAAAACTCCCTGCTGCCCAGCATGCCCGGGTTCAGGAAGTTCATCTGCGCATACAGGTCAAAGGTATTATTCTGCAACGGCGTACCGCTCAGTGCCAACCTGTTCTTAGAGTTAAGTAGCAACGATGCCTTGGCCACCTGCGATTGCGGATTTTTAATAGACTGCGATTCATCCAGCACCACGTAATCAAATGGCATGTCCTTGAACATCTTTATATCGCTGCGCATGGTGCCATACGTAGTAATGATCACATCATATTCTGCAAACGCCTCAGGGTTCATCGTCCGCTTAGGACCATGATGTATGATCTTGGTAAGCGTAGGCGTGAATTTATCTATTTCCTTTTCCCAGTTAAACATCAGCGTGGTAGGACATACCACCAGGTACTTAGGATTATTGTGTGTGTTCTTGTAGTGCTGGAAGAAGGTGAGCGTCTGTACCGTCTTACCCAAACCCATATCATCTGCCAGTATACCACCCCATCCTGCTTCGTTCAGAAACTTCAGCCATTGGAAGCCCGCCAGCTGGTAAGGGCGCAACACTGCCTCCAGGTGCTCCGGTGGCTTTACTTCACTATAGTCATTGTCCAGTATATTCTCCAGCCTTACCTTACGTATCTCCAGCTCCTCCAGCAAAGACTGTTCATCTATCTCAGACAGCAATTCGTCCAGCACGCTGAAGTGGTATTTCTTCAGGCGTATCTTGTTACCCTTGGCTTCGCCAACCTTCAGCAGCAGCGTATATTTCTTCAGCCAGTCTTCAGGCAGCATACCCAGCGATCCGTCTCCCAGCTTCACAAAGTTTTGCTTCTGTGCCAGGGCTCTCTTTACTTCTATTATCGATACGCTCTGATCACCGAACTTCAACTCTACCGATGCATCGAACCAGTCTATACCACTGCTTATATTGATCTGTGTTTCCGGCTTATGTGTATTCACCCGCAGTGTCTTCAGGCGCTCCAGGCCACGCACATCCATATTCCACTCCCGCACCTGGTCTGTAAACCTCAGGAACCAGTTATTAGAAAGCACTGCTGTGCCGGGCAGGTAGTAATAATGCTCACGCTTATTGTATTGTATGTCCGAGTGTAGTGAGTGCAGCTGTTGTAGCGCCTCTGCTTCGGCCTCTTCATTACGCGTGGTCACCCGTACCACACCCTTAAATGGTTGCACCACATCCCCATTCATCCCTGCAGGTATCTCCATCCCCCCATAGTCGAACATAGGCTGTATGATGAACATATTCTCCCGCTCCTGCAGATATATCAACGTTTTGGGTGCTACCGGCTCCGCATGTTCCACCAGCTCTTCTGAGAAATGGACATGAACTACCTTATTCCATTCCATCAGCGGCCCTGCAAGAAAATCATTCCACTCCTTGGCCTCCACGGTAATCATTCCCTCTGGTGCAAAACGCTCTACCAGCGCCACCTCCTGCAGGTTGCCTATACAGTATATCTTATGTTCATACGCCAGCAGCCCTGCATTGAACAGTTGCACATCTTTAAATCTTACGGCACTGTTTTCTACTATCCAATCCAGGTTGATGGTATATTTCTTTCCTTTCTTTCTTACTTCCAGCTGCGGATGTACCGCCTTATCAGAAAAACCCACCTGCTCTATTCCCTGTAGCGATACAGGCTTTCCTTTCTTCTTCACGTACAACAGCGGGTAGTCTGCATACCTGCTCAGCATCTTCTGATACTTGGGCAGCAGGTACTCCCACAATTGCTCTTTCACATCGGTCGGCGGATTATCGGTAAGCACGGCATCCTGGTCACTTAAGAAATCGCCAAACGGCATATTCTTACGTACATACTTCACCAGTTCATCACCCATGAACTTGCGCACCACCGGCAGCATCTCCCGCTCTGTCTCACGGAAACGCAGCGGGTTGATATATTGCTGTAATTCCAGCTTTTCTATCTTATCAGCCAGCTCCTGCTCCTCTTCATCGGTAGTACCCGATACCAGCATTATATCTATATACGGAAAGGCAGCTATCGATGGGTCTATCAAAATAGCCAGGCGTCTTTGTTCTGCAACTACCGTAGGTATCTCTACTACCGTTTCCTGCTTCGCCGGTTGCGCCCCAACGGCCACCTTCTTCAGCGAGGTGTCCAGCACGCGCAAAAATGGCTTGCCGTTCTCGTAGGTGAATGTGAATTTACCGCTCAGGTCATCGTCAAGGCTATAGCCATATTGCTCCAGCAATTTGTTCTTCTGCACATCCCAGTTCTGCATCGCCTGGAAAAATTGTGGCCCGTGCTTCTTCAGCAATTGCAGGAACACTGCAGCTTTGTGTACACACAGGGGAAATCTGTTTTCCGAGCAGCTGCACGAAGTATCAAAATAGCGCTCTTCGTTCTGTTTTATACGTACATGAAAACTGGCATTACCATCTTCCACATCTGCTTCTATCTTTTCGCTCTTGCCCGATGTCACGACGGCCTTGTTATCGGCAGCCCAGTTCTCGGCGGTGTCTATATCGTGCGGAGAAGTGAATATCTGCAACACCTGCCTGCTCACCTGCCGCATCCGCACTATGGTATGCTTCTGGTCGTAATGTACATCTGTGTTCTCAAAAAATCCGCTTTGTATGATGTCATTCAGCTGAAACAAGGCTGCCACCTCATGCCTGCATATCTCGCCCAGGTTATACGGGCATTGGCAGCGCACAGATATTTCCTGCGGCTGCAGGTACTTGTTCACAGTTACAGTGTAGTAGTTCTGGTAAAGATCGTTGCGTACACGAAAACGAACTTGCTCTATGAGGTGATCTACGTCAAGCATCTGCACGCCCGATGTATAAAAGATCTTTTTACCTCTTTTTATTACTTCTTCGGTTCCGTGGTTGTAAACAAACTTGAGTATGGCGGGTAAAGACATGCAGTACAATGCCCTTTCAAAAAGGCAATCTGCAAAAGTACCGAAAAAAGCAGGTTCGCTCCAAGAAAAGTACTCATAAATTGTATGTTAAATATAAATGCCGCCATAAGCGATCCGATAAGATCGTTTCATAAAATACAGCTATAACAAAAACGGCCTCCTTAAAGGAAGCCGTTTCAAATATCATACAAAAACTATTAGTATAGTTTAGGGCAAGACCAGTTGTACACCGGCAGCCTTTCATGCTTGTTGATACGGCCAAAATACAGCAGTGATATTTCATAACCACCCAGGCCCTTTGTTGCAGGGGTAAAGGTAGATACGTTCACATCGTATGTAAGGCCAATACGCATTTTAGACCACTCAATGCCTATGTAAGGGCAAAGCGCATCGTTGTAGCGATACCAGCCACCCAGGTACAGCACTGTGTTACGCTGGTAATCCAGGTCATGACCAGGGTTCATGATGAAGCCCACAGCAGCACCCAGCAATACTTCAGTAGCGGCAGCCTGGTTCTGATACAGGGCAGATGCATACAGTACAGTATTTTCATTCATGTCGAATGAGCCACCCAGGTAGCCCGTAGTACGCGCATGTATCTGGTGGTTATCGTTCAGGAATGTTTCTACAGGCTGTGTCAGATGGTAATAAGACAGACCCATATACGCAGTAGCATGCTCAGATATCTGGCCGGAATACATCACACCCACGTTGAAATCGGGGTAAGAAAGGTCGGCATTGGTAAAGTTCTCCTGTGTTTTATAAGGTGTACCGCCTGTAGCAGGATTGAACTGATCTTCGAAGGTCAGCGCCTGGAAATCCAGGTTCTTCTGTACCAGGAAACCCTGTACCCCTATAGAAAGGTGCTGTAGTTTATCGCGGCCAAAGCCTTTGTGATAGGCCAGAGACAAGCCTGCAGTAGTATTCTGCAAACCACCTGAACCCGACTTATCGTATAACAGCATCACGCCCAGGCCCAATGCATCACCTTCCGGCAGCTTACCTTTCAGCAGCGCCATATCGAATGAAGCTGTACCTGTAACATACGGACTGGCAGATACAGATGCCCACTGGTTGCGGTAGTTGGCCGCAAAGCGAAGATCATCCGGCACCAGGCCCGTCAAAGCTGGATTCAAAGTGAGTGGTGAGGTAAAATATTGAGTAAAATGCACATCCTGAGCTAATGCAGACCCCGCGAGCATTAACGACATACCTAACCCGAGTAGTGATTTCTTCATTGTATACTTTTTTAATCTAAAGCCAATTCCTCAGCAAATTATGCTAATTATTCTATTTAAACAAAGACACAGAAAAATTTCTTTTGGTTGGGATTACCCCTGCCTTTTTCTGCCAAATGCCAGGTCGCCGGCATCGCCAAGGCCCGGAACAATGTATCCCCGCGATGTTAATTCCTCATCTATTACAGCCGCCCATATATGTGCATGCGGAAATTTTTCCGACACGGCCTTGATGCCAACCGTACAAGCAATAGCCGTGACAATATGTATCTCAGACGGCTGGTCGAATTCCGTAAGCGCAGAAATGGCCAGTATCAGAGACGAGCCGGTGGCCAGCATAGGGTCGGCCACTATCAGCGGCCTGCCTGCCAGCTCGGGACTGGTTATGTATTCCTGGTATATCTCAAAGGTCTCTCCCGGGTCGTGTTTCCGGTACGCACCTATAAAACCGCTATCAGCTCGATCAAAGTAATTAAGCAATCCGTTATATAATGGCAGGCCCGCCCGTAGTATCGTTGTGATGACCGGCTGCGTTTCCAATACAGAAGATGTGGTTTCCGCCATCGGTGTAGTGATGTTGATGGTCTTAAATTTCATCAGCTTACTGATCTCGTAAGCCGTAACCTCACCTATACGCTCCAGGTTGCGGCGAAAACGCAGCCTGTCTTGTTGCACTGCCACATTGCGCATATCACTCACCCATTCCGATACCAGCGAGTTCGAAACGCTCAGATTAGTCACCATTCTATTCAAAATTTTCCGAAAAGTACCGCAAAAAATTGAAAAGTTTAGCCGTCAGCCCATAAGCAGCACCCACACCCGGGAAAATTGTCCATCAGGATGCGTATTTGGTCCATTTTCCGGGCACTGCATCCGTAGCACCTTTGCATTGTAAAAAATACAGCACAAATGCAAAAATTCAACGTTCCTGCCAGAGGAGAAGTATCTGGAAGCAACCAGGCAATTTTCGACAACCTGCAAAAGGCCCTGGGCTTTGTTCCCAATTTGTATGCCGCCATCGCGTGGTCAGACAATGCACTGGGTAAATACCTTGCCTTCCAGGGCGGCAAAACTTCCCTCAATAACAAGGAAAAGGAAGCAGTAAATCTGGTGGTTAGCCAGGTAAACGGTTGCCGCTACTGCCAGAGCGCACATACCGTGCTCGGCAAAATGAACGGCTTTACCGACGACGAAGTGATCAACATCCGCAAAGGCCACAGCAGCGACCTGAAGCTGAATACGCTGGTAGTCCTTGCACAGGAAATAACCGAACAGAAGGGCCGCGTAAAAGACGAAACACTGACCAAATTCTTTAACGCAGGCTATACCCGAGAACACCTGGTAGACCTGATCATGCAGGTAAGCGATAAAATAGCCATGAACTATCTGCACAATCTTACCAACATCCCTATAGATTTCCCTATAGCTCCGGAGCTTTAATTACTTTTATAACAAGGCCGGGGCTTCGGCCCCGGTCCAATTCACCAAACTTATGCCAGAACAAAAACTACCGCTGCCACCATTTACAATGGAAACAGCACTGCTAAAAGTACAAATGGCCGAAGATGCCTGGAACACAAAAGACCCTGAAAAGGTATGCCTGGCCTACACCATAGATACAGAATGGAGAAACCGCACAGACTTTATAAACGGGCGCGAAGAGGTGAAGGCCTTCCTGTACCGCAAGTGGGAAAGGGAACTTGACTATAAACTGAAAAAAGAATTGTGGGGCTTCAGGGAGAACCGTATGGCCGTGCGCTTTGAATATGAATGGCACGACCATAATGGGCAATGGTACCGCAGCTACGGGAATGAGTTATGGGAGTTTGACGCCAACGGACTGATGCAAAAGCGGTTTGCCAGCATCAACGATATGCCTATTAATGAACACGAAAGAAAATTATAACCTATGGCTGATACGGTAAATTATACATTGGTCGACCAGTCGAACGGCAATTTGGCATTCAAAATATCATCGATAGTGGAAGGCAGTCAACCATTCGATCATGTGCAACGGCTTAATTACTACTCGGCAATACTCATCACGCAGGGCAAAGCTACAATGAAAGCCGACTTTACCGAGCATAATGCCGTTGCAGGAACCATGTTCTTTTTTTCGCCGTATCAGCCATTTATGATCGCTGAAGAAGAAAAGCTGAAGGGTGTTGTCATTCACTTTCACCCCGACTTCTTTTGCATTATCAAACATCAAAAGGAAGTAGCTTGCAACGGCGTGTTGTTCAACAACATTTATCAGCCGCCATACATCACCCTCTCCGAAACAGAAATAGCCAGGTTCTGCGACCTCACAGAGCAAATGAAGCAGGAAATCATAAACGCTTCATTGGCCCAGTACGAGTTGCTGGTATCTTATCTTAAAATATTTCTTATCAACGCATCTCGCATCAAGGTAGAACAAAGCCAGGGCGAACTGCTGCAAACAGACACAAAAGAGCCCTTTGTGCTGCAGCAACTAAAAGATACGCTGGAAGAAAACTTCAAAACAAAAAAGTCGCCTTCCGATTATGCCTCCATGCTCAACATCTCTCAGAAGGCACTGGCCAAAATAACCAAAACCCATTTCAACAAAACGTTGACAGACATCATTGCAGAGCGGGTAATAATCGAAGCCAAAAGAGAACTATACCTTACTGCCAAGCCGGTAAAACAGATAGCCTACGAGTTAGGCTTCGAAGATGAATATTATTTCAACAGATTCTTTAAGAAGAATGCTGATGTGCCGCCCAACCTCTATCGCGAGACAGTGGGTTTTAACAGGGCCGCTTCATAACTTCGACTATAGCTACATTGTTTTTTATAATTTGAACAGGAAAATACATGTACCTACATTTGTTTCAAATTTGATCACATGGAAAGGAAAGAATTCATCCGCAAAGGCATCATCGGCACAATCACCTCTTACTTTGCTGCAGCATTCAGCAACAAGGCAGAGGCTGCTTACAAGTTTGCCAACAGCGGCTACCGCGGTGTAGAAGGTGTGCTATCCCCTACCAATACGCACATGGTAGGCAATGGGTTTAAGGTAATGAATTTCTTTCCCAATGGAAAAGGCTTTGAAGAGCGTATGAGTCCTTTCTTCCTGCTCGACTTCAATGCCGAGGTCGATTTCCCGCCTTCCGACTTGTCGCGCGGCGTAGGCGTGCATCCACACCGTGGTATTGAGACCATCACCTTTGCCTACAAGGGTGGCGTAGAGCACCACGATAGCAAGGGCAATCATGGCATTATATACAAAGGCGACATACAGTGGATGACCGCAGGTGGCGGCGTGCTGCATAAAGAATACCACGAGAAGAATTTTGATAAGCACGGTGGCGCGTTCGAGATGGTTCAGCTATGGATCAACCTGCCGAAGAAGCATAAGATGACACCTGCCAAATACCAGAGCATAGCACACAAAAACAAACCTAAACATACCCTGCCGCATAATATGGGCGAAGTGTATGTAGTGGCAGGTGAGTATAAAGATGTAAAAGGCGTTGCCAGCACATTCTCCCCTATACACATGTACGATATTCACCTGAACCCGGGTGCCGATTTCTCCTTCTCGCTTCCCGCACACTACAACTCGGGCATACTGGTAGTAGATGGCAATATCTCCATCAACGGTACTGATGCTCCCGAGAATCATTATGTGCAGCTGAAGAACGAAACCGGCGACATCCATATCAAAACCAACACCAAAACAACCTTATTGGTACTAAGCGGAGAGCCACTGAACGAACCATACGTAGGCTACGGCCCTTTTGTAATGAACACACAAGAGGAGATACACCAGGCCATTAAAGATTATAACGATGGCAAGTTCGGCTTCCTGGCAGATTAAGCTTCACAACGTCAGGCTTGCGTAACAGGATGGCCATTTTACTAAACTTTAAGAAATACATATAAGTGGTGTATGATTATGTTTGGTAACTTTATTCCATGTCGAGGTTTATTGCGGCCATGGTTGTGGCCATATTGGTTCATAGTGCACATGCTCAGGTGAAGGTGACTCCGTACAGGGCGGTGGATAGTATTGCATTGCAGATACCCGACTCCATGACACGGTCTACCGCCGGCATTGCCCGCTACATAGGCAGGCATTTCAAAACTGATGACGATAAGGTACGCGCCCTGTTTATTTGGGAGGCTACCGCTTTTAGTTACGATGTGGCCGCCATGTACACCTTTAGGGGCAAAGAAACACAGGAAGATAAATTAGCTAAGATACTCTCATCCCGAAAAGGCGTTTGCGACCATTACGCCGCTGTCTTTACCGAAGTATGCAACAAAATGGGCCTGCGCGCACATACCATAACAGGCTATACCAGGCAGCATGGCGAGACCAGCACCCTGGCCCATGCATGGTGCGCTGTTTACAGCAATCATACATGGAAATTATACGACCCTACATGGGCATCGGGCTATATCAACAAAGGCACATTTACCCCACGCATCAACAACGACTTTTACGATGTAGCACCCGAAACATTCGTTACATCGCACATGCCTTACGACCCTATGTGGCAAATGCTCAATCATACCTACAGCGGTGCAGAATTCACCCGGGGAGAACGTGATGAAACTAAAAGCAGCAAATACTTTAGCTACACCGATAGCATTGCCGCATACGAGCGCCAGACCGAAGAACAACAACTAATAGCATCGGCCCGCAGAATAGAGGCCAATGGCGTAGACAATGAACTTACCTTCAATAAGCTGACCCATATCAAGAACGACCTCGACTACCGCAAGAACCTGGAAGTATTCAAAAAAAGCACAGACAATGTGAACCTGTATAACGAGGCCGTGGCCGACTATAATGCGGGGGTAAAGTACTTCAACACCTTTATCGAATACCGCAATAAAGACGTGCAACCTGCACTGGTCAGTAAACAGGCAAAGGCCATGATAGACTCTGCCGGCAACCGTATTACAGCAGCCCAGCGCAAACTAAAAAGCGTAACACCCAGTGGCAATATCACAGAAGAGTTCATAGCCTCCTTCAGCAAGAACGTGAACGGCCTGGCCGGCAGGCTGAATGAACAAAGGGAATTTTTAGCGGGACGCGGAGATAAAGGCGCCTCAAAACATGAGCAAGTCAACTGACACTAAAGCTAATTTTTAACAAACATTATTGTCATACAGTTCTCTGATTGTAAAAAGTATGAACCAGGTGATAGTGCGGTTATATCCACACTGCCATTAAAAACATCGGCTTCCAATACCTTTTGTCCACTATATGCCCATATACATATATGCTTAGGGGCATTTCTTGAGGCAATAAATAATTTATCTTGAGCAGGGTTGGGGTACAACCATACTGCATTTTCCTCCATACCGTCTACTCCGTCATCCTTAGCAGCTGCAACAACTACAGTTGGCAATCCCAATATCGCAAAACCGCCCGCGTTTAAAGGTAAGTAATGCTCCACATAGTGACATGCGACTCCCGAAAGGTTAGGGTTAGCAATACAATCGAGATAGCGAACACTCACTCCTGAGTCTGCGCCTGCAAAATAGATTTTATTATCCGGAGCCAGCTTAAGATCTGTCACACCAGCCGATAGATTAACCAATGCTACGATTGCTTTAGAAGCATGTATTGCAGAGGCCGACCCCGACATTAAATCATATTGACATATTTTCATGTATGAAAATGATGTAAAAGATGATTCGGCAGAATATAATTTAGTGTTATCGGGAGAAAACTCTACACCATAGGAGAAAACTGCAGTATCGATCAACTTACACTGTGTAACTGAGCCTGTGACTCGGTCAAAGTTATGTAATTCAATTCCTGACCCTCCAAGAATGCTCATGCCATAGGCAGATACGGCAATTTTCGTTTGGTCTGGCGATACTTTTATAGTCCCGGCTTCATAGCATATGCTGTCATTAACAGCACCACTCGATGAAATAACTGGCACAGTATCTATTCCCGAAGATGTGATATGAAAGGCATAGAATTGCTTTTTTTCATACCGATGAGTTAGCAACCATATATCGTTGCTGATTCCTCTTATAGCAACCATCTTTTCCGATAAAGAATCTGATATAATATGCCCTCGTGTTGATGCTATTACATCTCCTGCTCCGCCATCGAGGTTCATATCTACAACGGAATAAGCCAACCTGCCAGCACCGCCTGAAAAAAAGTCCTCATAATTATCGAGGGAAAATACATAATAAAGGTGATTACTGCCTATGACAGGCACTATCAATGCGCCTTCAGTAGAACTCGTTGTTGTAAACGGGACGATGCCAATGCCATTGGGCATTTCCACCCCAAAGTGATTATATACGTCGCTGCCATTAGTGTAGAACAATAACGTGCCATGTTCATCACATACTGAGGCACATGCTTCTCTACTAAAAAAACTTGCCCCAATCGACATAGGGGGACTGTAATTAAAGTCCACTCCTGCTGTAGCTCCAAATATCCATACTTTATTTCGGTTGGTGTTATACTGCGCAATTGAAATTGCAGTACACAAAAGGATAAAAATTGATGACAATAATACTTTTTTCATATTGATTGAATTTACATAAAGATATGATATTATCTAAGCAATAGCTTGGCCAACTCCTTTTCATCCCATCCCAGGAAAAACCGGCCATCACCCATATCCCACACCGGCCTTTTGATAACAGAATTATACTGCATCATCACCGCTATGGCTGCATCCTTATTGTCTATACATTGCTTCTCCTCGTCACTCAAATCCTTATAGGTGGTACTGCGCGTATTCACCAGCTTATTAATGGGGAAATGCTGCAACCACTTCATCAGCGTTTGCTTGTCTATCCCTGCTTCCCTGTAGTTATGAAACTGGAACTGCAGGTTATTCGCATTCAGCCACTTTATAGCCTTCTGCACCGTATCGCAATTAGGTATGCCGTATATGGTTATCATGGGTGCAAAGATAACAGGCTTAACGCGCGTTTATAGTAATCCTGCGCACTATATCTGGCAACTATTTTTATCTATACCGCTATTAAATCCACTTTTTGGAACGAACGTTCCTTAATTACTACATTTGCGGAACAATCATTCCAATTAAAGCAAAACAACATGAACACTTTAAACAACAAAACAGTTATTATTACCGGCGGTAACAGCGGTATAGGTTATGCAACAGCACAGGAAATGAAAGCCAGGGGAGCTA
This sequence comes from Chitinophagaceae bacterium, assembly GCA_947455215.1. Taxonomy (GTDB): domain Bacteria; phylum Bacteroidota; class Bacteroidia; order Chitinophagales; family Chitinophagaceae; genus Flavipsychrobacter. Next base: position 2,862 of record CANGNA010000047.1, on the reverse strand, counting down.
ACGTTATTATTACTGGCCGCAACCAGGCAGCTGTAACAAAGGCAGCAAGCGAATTAGGAGTTAATGGCCTTGTCGCAGACCAGGGCGACCTGAAAGCTATAGACAAACTTGTAGCAGATGTAAAAGCACAACATGGCAATGTAGATGTCTTATTCATTAATGCAGGTATAGGTGCCTTTCTACCACTGCACGTGGCCGACGAAGCACACTTCGACAGCATCATGAACGTCAACTTCAAGGGCGCATACTTTACACTCAATAAGTTTTTGCCTATTCTTAACGAAGGCGCCTCTGTTATTTTCCTGTCTTCTGTAAGCGCCACTACAGGCATGCCGGGCTCTTCTGTATACTCAGCCAGCAAGGCCGCACTCAATTCGCTGGTAAAGGTTGCATCATCAGAACTGGCGGCAAAAAAGATACGTGTCAATGCCGTAAGCCCCGGCCCTATACAAACACCAATATTTGGCAAAATGGGAATGGATGAAGCAACCCAGCAGGGCATGGCTGAGACCTTCAGCAATCGTGTACCACTCAAGCGTATGGGCCAGGCTCACGAAGTAGCTAAGCTTGTTACATTCCTTGCCGGCAGCGATGCACAGTTCATTACAGGTGCAGATTATGTGGTAGATGGCGGTGTAGGCGTTAATGCATTGATGGGGTAATACACGCCGTTTACTAACGATAGTATAACTTTGCCGCATAACTGCGGCAAAGTTTTTTTGCATCAGGAGGAAATGATCAATGGCCAGGACAAAAGAATTTGACGAAGACGAGGTACTGACGAAAGCAATATGCGTGTTTACCAGCAAGGGATATAATGGCACGTCTGCACAAGACCTGGTCGATCAGCTGGGCATCAGCCGCTCCAGCCTGTACGACACCTTTGGCGATAAGCATGGCCTCTTCATCCGCGCCATAAACAAATACCGCGCCGAATCTACCGCCGAGATGATCGACTTCATTGAGCGTACCGGAGATGCAAAAAAAAGCATACGCCATATTCTGCAACACGCGCTCGACGATTCTGTAGGCAATAAGCTCAACGGCTGCCTGCTCGTTAATTCAACAATAGAGATGGCGGCACATGATGCAGAGATAGCAGCTATATCGGCCGACAATATGCGCATGGTAGAAGATGTTCTCTATCATGCAATAAAAAAAGGCCAGCAGGATGGTCAGGTGTCGCAGGAGCACTCCGCCCGCTCCCTCGCCCGTTTTTTCTTCAATACCCTATCAGGCATACGCGTCACCATAAAAGCCGGCGGAGATAAGAAGATCTACGACGATATTATCAAAGTGGCCATATCTACGCTTTAATGTAGTACAAGGGGCTGAACTTTACCCATTGATCCTGATAATTGCAGGCATTTGCTGCCTTTAGCAGCACTAATCCGCACAAATTGTTTAGTTTTCAAAGGAAAATGTTAAACAAAACTAAAATCTCATTAATTGTGATTTGTAAAATGTCTTTGTTCATAATTTCTAGAAAACTTTTAAACAATATGAACAAACTAACTATTCTCTCGGCCGCTTTGCTGCTCAGCCAACTGACTTCTACAGCACAAACAACAAAATTACAGGTGATCCACAACTGCGCAGACGCAGCAGCAGATTCAGTGGACGTATACCTCGGGCCTACTAAACTGCTCGATAACTTCGCGTTCCGCACCGCAACGCCATTTATTGATGCGCCTACAGGTGTACCACTACTCCTGGGAGTAGCACCCAAAAACAGCACCAGTGTCAACGACACTTTTTTCAATGTCACAGTTACGCTCGATGCTACAAAAAAATACATCGTGGTAGCAAATGGTATCGAAAGTGCCACAGGATACACTCCCGGCGCTTCAACAGTTCCTTTCAGGCTTAGCGTTTACGATATGGCCCGCCAGGTGGCAACTACTGCTGGCAACACAGATATTCTAGTAGTACATGGCAGTACCGACGCCCCGACAGTAGATGTTAAGGCTGGCACTTCAACACTGGTAAACGACATTGCTTTTGGCTCTTTTTGCAGCACCGGTTATATCAGCGTTCCTGAAGCCGATTATGTACTGGACATAACACCAGCCGCAGGCACCCCGATAGTTAAACGCTATAGCGCGCCCCTCAGCACACTCAACCTGGGAGACTCTGCAATAACGGTTGTTGCATCCGGCTTCTTCGACTCTACCGTGAATAGCAACGGAAAAGCTTTTGGCCTATGGGTAGCATTACCGCAGGGTGGCCAGATGGTTCAGCTCCCATCGCTGCCATTGCCTTCATCTGTAAACAGCGTTGCAGCAATAAACAACATCAGGGTGTTTCCTAACCCTGCACACGATGCAATAACTGTAGAAGCTGATGATCAGTTGAGTAAGATCACCCTGCTCGACGTAACCGGCAAAGTAATAAAAAATGTACAGGCAGATAAAAAGGTAACGCTTGACATCAGCAACCTGCCATCAGGAGTGTACATTGTAGCTACAGAAGATCATAATGCAGCAAAAAAGACATTCATCGTATCCAAAAAATAAAACGCTTGATTGTTTGTTTTGGTTAGTATAGGGTGTCTTTAAAATGACACCCTAATTTTTTCCGTCTTCGGCGAGTCTCTCGCTTAGCCAGTGCGTAGCCGAGGACTCGCCGATATCGGGCTGGGCAGAATAAATTACCTAAGAGATACAACCACAAAATGAGACATAAAAAAAGCCCCGCAATTTGCGAGGCTTTGTACTGGTGGTGTGAGCCGGGATCGAACCGGCGACACAAGGATTTTCAGTCCTTTGCTCTACCGACTGAGCTACCGCACCATTTAAAAGAAACCTATCGGTAAGTCAAGGTCTCTTTGTGGAAGCACACGGGTTCGAACCGCGGACCCTC
>CANGNA010000046.1 GCA_947455215.1 Chitinophagaceae bacterium | reverse complement strand
TAGTAAGCCAGTATGCGGTTCTCCCCGTCAATGGGTACAATATCTGCCGCTATGCTGGTGGCAACAAGGTCCAGGTAAGGGTATACCTCGTCCATAGATATCTTCCAGTGCATGGCCAGCCCGCTGATCAGCTTGAAGCCGATACCACAGCCGCTCAGCTCTTTGTACGGATATGGGCAGTCGGCCTGTTTGGGGTTCAGTATGGCAAAAGCGTCGGGCAGTTTGTCGTCAGGTAAGTGGTGGTCGCAAACGATCACATCTATACCCAGCGATGCCGCATAGTTCACCAGGTCCACCGATTTTATCCCGCAGTCCAGGGTTATGATCAGCGTATACCCATTGGCACGCGCGTAGTCTATACCCTGTTTAGATACACCATAACCCTCCCTGTACCTGTGTGGCAGGTAGTAGGTGATATCGCCGGTGTACCGCTTTTTAAGGAACGAATACACTACCGATACTGCTGTGGTGCCGTCTACATCATAATCGCCGTATACCATTATGCGCTCGTGCCACTCTACCGCATCGCTTATGCGCTGCACTGCCTTCTTCATGCCCTTCATCAGGAAAGGGTCGTGCAGGTGGCTCAGTTCAGGGCGAAAGAACAGCTTGGCAGCTTCATAGTCTTTGATACCTCTTACAGCAAGCAGCCTGCATATGGCAGGGTGCACGTGCAGCGACTGGTACAGGCCATCCACAACCTGCTCATCAGCAGGTTTTATGGACCATCGTTTCTCCAGTCTCATCGTCCGAAGTCTAGTTGCTGTACAGCGTTATGATATTCGTTTATCCAGTTATCCAGTTTGCCGGTAAATGCATTGTCCTCCACATTGGCAAAGAAGTCGCCCTGGCCCATAATGGTGTGCAGCAGGCTGTCTTGTGCCTGTATGCAGCGTATGGCAGTATCGTATGGCGTATGGCTGAAGGATACCATCTCGTATACCGATACAAACTGCTCAGGGTAGCGCTTGCCCAGTTCCTTTTCTATCTTTTTACGCTCCAGGAAGGTCATATCGCCCACCTTATCGCGCATCTCCACAAAGTTCTGCAGGGCCAGCTGTGCTACTGCATCGCCATTGGGCTTGCGCTTAGCTTCGTATTCAGCCAGTATGGCGCTCCAGTCTTCACCATGCTTGTCTATAAGGCCGGAAAGTACCGAACAATCTTCAAAGCCGGCATTCATGCCCTGTCCGTAGAACGGCACTATGGCATGGGCTGCATCGCCTATCAGCGCGCTCTTGTCTTTATAATGCCACGGGAATATATGCGTGGTGATGAGCGAAGATGTAGGATTGGTAAAAAAGTCTTCCAGCAGGGTAGGCATCATGGCCGGCGCATCGCCAAATTTCTCGTTGAAGAACCTGGTCACATCTTCTCTTGTCTGTAGTTTAGAAAAAGATATATCTCCTTCAAACGGCATGAACAAAGTGCAGGTAAATGTGTTGTCTGTATTCGGCAGGGCTATCATCATGTAGTTGCCGCGTGGCCATATGTGCAGGGCATTCTTTTCCATGCGCATATTGCCATGCTCGTCGGCCGGTATGGTCAGTTCTTTATAACCGTACTCCAGGTAGTTCTGCGAGCAGTTTACCCTATCCATGTGGCTGTAGCTGGTGCGTAATGCAGAAAAAGCACCATCTGCACCAAACAACAGATCTGCCTGTATGTTTTTGGTAGTGCCATCGGGCAGTGTGCAGGTTACTTTATTGTTAGGCACATCTATACCGGCGCAGCGGTGTTCGAACTCGATCTTTACACCACATTGCTCAGCCAGCGTCATCAGTTTCTTGTTCAGCTCACCGCGGCTTACAGAGTAAATAGCTTCATTGTTCTTGCTGTATGGCTGGAACACCTCGCTGCCATCGGGCATGTGCAGCTGGCGGCCATACATAGGTATAGCAATTGCTTCCAGGTCGCTGCGCAGGCCTGCCAGTTCCAGTCCGCGCCATCCGCGGGCACTCATGGCCAGGTTGATGGAGCGGCCGGCATAACCCGATGCTGTGCGCATATCGGGGCGACGCTCATACACAGTAACCTCGTGCCCCCGCTTCTTTAAAATAATGGATAGCAACGAGCCCACGAGGCCCGCTCCTAAAATGGTAACATTACGAGACATATATAGATTTATTTATTGGCTATTTCGGAATGCCGTAAATTTACGAAAACACAATCTTGCACAAACATATATAAGAAGCGTATGTGACCTTACACGCCATCAGTGCCCGCCGCCAAAAATGATATAACTGAGCAAGGCAACACCAAACAGCGCTACAGCAAATATGGCCAATGCCCGCAGCGGACAATTATTAGCCAGTGCCGCAATACCCGTAGCAAACCCGCCCAACAGGCAAAGTGCTGCATAAAGTATATAGAGAGGAGCAGCAGCGGTCATGGCCATCAGCACAAATGCTATAGCACCGGCTGCAAGTAAGGCCGCAATGATCGGGGTACTTCGCCGGCCTCTTCTACGCGGGAACGGGTAGGATGATTTTTGCTTTTTGTGCGCCCGGATAATTTTCGCGGTATCGCTATCGCTAAAGATAGAACTACCCGTGGCGGATGGAGATTGTATTACAAATGCAGCACGGCTGTCGGTTGCGGCCAACCCTAGCATAGCAATGAAAAATAACAGCAGTAGCTTCATATTCATAGAGTATAGTTTTATTGTAGATTGATTTATAATAGTCCACAAATAACGTACATCCTTGCAATAAAATATACATTTTAATGTTGTTATTTTAGTTCATGCCCCGCTGGCCCAAACACAATCCACACTTCTGGGAGACCGCACCATTCTTCCGCTTATTGCTGCCACTGGTGGCCGGTATATTGTTATACGATCTCTTGCCACCTGCACCTTCTGTTGTACCAGTAGGGTTGGCCGGCTTATTGTTGTTTATTGTATTTGTGGCAGGGTTTAAGGTTTGGAACAAAACCATAATTGCCATTGGCTCATTTACATTGCTGGCATTGTGTGGCTGGTGCCTTAGCCGGCTGTACGATGTTCGTAACGACCCGAACTGGTTCGGGCGCTACAGCGCTGCCGGCGCCTGCCGGGCTGTTATCACCGCCCCGCCTGCAGAAAAAGACCATACCTGGAAACTGGCAGTAAATGTGATCAGCGTAATAGATAGCACAGCAACGTACAACACCAAAGGGGCAGCAATTGTGTACCTGCAAAAGGAGGGTAGCCCCATGTTGTATCACACAGGCGATACAGTGTTGCTCACCAACAACTGGCAACCCCTATCGAACGCAGGCAACCCATTCGAGTTCGACCATGCGCAGTACTGTCGGCGCAACAATATATACAGGCAGCAATATTGCTCAACAGCACAAATGCGGCTATATGCATTGTGCGATCGACAACAACTCTCCTTCACTGCAAAACTGCATAACTATTGCATGGACGCGCTGGAGCGCTACATACCACACCCCACAACTATGGGGCTGATACAGGGCATGCTGATTGGCGATGAGGTGAACCTGGATCCCGAACTGCGCCGGTCATTCGCAGACACCGGCATTGTACATGTGATAGCCATCAGCGGTGGTAATGTTATGATGTTCTTTGTCCTCATCGGCTGGCTTATGCTTTGGCTCAAACACCGCAAATACCGCTGGGTGCAATACGTGATTGCCCTGCCACTGGTATGGATCTATGTGGTCATGGCCGGGGCATCACCATCGGCCATCCGTGCAGCCGTTATGTTCTCAGTACTGGCGCTGGGTTTCGTTATGGACAAAGACAACAACGCACTCAACCAGCTGTTGGCCACTGCATTCATATTGTTATGTGCACAGCCCAGCTGGCTCTATTCGCTGGGTTTCCAGTTGTCGTTTGTGGCAGTGCTATCACTTATCTTGTTCTACTCGCCTATTCACAGGCTGTATCGTCCGGCATTCCGGAGTAAAATTGGCCAGTGGCTGGTCAAAAATATCTGGGCTACCATATGTGCCAGCTTTGCCGCAGAAATATTGGTAGCACCATTATCAATATACTATTTCCACAATTTCCCGGCTATGTTCCTGGTGGCCAATGTGCTGGCAGCCATCTTTATGTTTGCGGTGCTTATACTGGGCATACTCACCGTGGTTACACGTTTTATAGCACCCATAGCCACAGTTGTAGGGCAGCTTGATATCCTGGTGGTGAAATGCTTTTCAGGTCTTGTTAATGCGCTGCAACAGCTTAGCCCCGCATCGTTTCACTATCTTCAGTTGTCAGCAATACAGCTGGCTTGCATCTACATCGTTATCGCAGGGCTGGGTATATTGCTATTGCTCAGGAATAAGAAAGGTGCTTTCATCTCATTGGCAGCTACCATCGTCCTTTTACTATCATTAATAGCCGACAAGTACCACTCTTTGCAGCAAGATAGGCTGATCGTATACAACACCTCCGGCAAGCCACGTGTGGAGCGGATAACAGGCGATGGGTATACTATGTTATCAACAGACATGGCCAATACACAAAAGATAAGCTATGCCACTACCCCCGCCCATATTGCGTTACAGGCATGGCACCAACACAAGATCGGCGATCAACGGCTATTCCTTGTAAACGGTAAGCGCATCCTGATATTAGACACTCCGGCTGCAGCAGGCCATTTTCCTGTCGACTACCTTATACTCAACTACCACGCCGGGCCCGATCTGGCTATGTTACAAACCATCTATACCCCTAAGGCAATTATCCTGGGCAATAATTATAGTTATAAGGAGCGGCAGCAATGGAATAAAGTGTCGGCAGCGCAGTTATACAAGGTTGGCGACAATGGTGCGTTTACAATTGAACAATAGAATATACCGCGCAACTGCGCGGACATTGTACGCCCTCTGCGCTTTAGGGAGAGGGTCTTTAGGGCAGCAACAGAATTATATCGTTTAGCAGGCTACGCCAAACTTAGTATCTTCGCGCCAAAATTTAAGCTGTAATGGATCGCCAAATCAAATCTGCGCTCATATCTGTATTCTATAAAGACGGACTGGAACCTATAGTACGTAAGCTCCACAACCTTGGGGTAGTTATGTATTCTACCGGTGGCACACAAACATTTATAGAGCAGCTGGGCCTGCCTTGCACCTCGGTAGAAAGTGTTACGGGCTACCCGTCTATATTGGGCGGCAGGGTAAAGACATTGCACCCCAAAGTGTTTGGCGGCATACTGGCCCGCAGAGATTTTGAAGGCGATCAGAACCACATCAGCGAATACGAGATACCCCTGCTCGACCTGGTGATCGTAGATCTGTACCCCTTCGAGGAGACCGTTCGCTCGACTACCGATGAGAAGGCAATTACAGAAAAAGTGGATATAGGAGGTGTATCGCTCATCCGCGCAGCCGCCAAGAACCATGCCGATGTGTGCATCATATCATCACGCAACCAATACGAAGGCCTGCTGAACCTGCTGAATGAGCAGAACGGCAATACTACCAATGCCGATCGCCGCCGCTATGCAGCGGCTGCCTTTGCAGAGTGTGCCCATTACGATGTGGCCATAGCCGATTATTTTAATAAAGATGTTGCCGAGGCGCCTTTCCAGATGTCGTTTGGCAACAAGCAGGTGCTCCGTTATGGAGAGAACCCGCACCAGCAGGCTGCTTTCTATGGCAACCTGGATGAGCTGTTCACCAAGCTGAACGGCAAGGAACTGTCTTATAATAACCTGGTAGACGTGGATGCTGCCATCCAGATCATTGCAGAATTCCAGAAGCCTGCCTTTGCCATCATCAAGCATACCAATGTGTGCGGCATAGCCGAGCGCGATACCGTAGAGCACGCCTGGGAAGCTGCCCTGGCCGGCGACCGCGAGAGCGCTTTTGGCGGTGTGCTGGCCACCAACCAGCCCATCACACTGGCCGCAGCACAAAAGATCAACGAACTGTTCTTCGAGATACTCATTGCCCCGTCTTACGACGAGGAGGCGCTGACACTGTTGAAGAGCAAGAAGAACCGCAACATACTGCAGCAGAAGAAGACCTTCTTCCCGGCTAAAGAATACAAACGCATACTGAATGGGATACTGGTGCAGGATGGCGATAGCAAGAACTATGCAGAATGGACCGATGCCGGCGCCCGCCCTGCCACCGAAGCAGAAAAGAACGATCTGCTGTTTGCCAACATAGTGTGCAAGCACCTGAAGAGCAACGCCATTGCCATAGTAAAAGACCGCCAGCTGATAGGCAAGGGCTGCGGACAGACCAGCCGTATAGATGCCCTGCGCCAGGCGCTGGACAAAGCCAATCAGTTCGGCTTCAGCCTTACAGGTGCGGTGATGGCATCAGATGCTTTCTTCCCGTTCGATGATTGTGTGAAGATGGCCCATACAGCAGGCATCAACGCGGTGGTACAGCCCGGCGGCTCCGTTCGCGATAATGACAGCATACAGTACTGCAAAGACAATGGCATGGTAATGGTAATGACCGGCACCCGCCATTTCAAACACTAAGAGGCAGCCCATACGTAGTGTCACACTCAGTAAACAATTAGCTGCGCCAAAGAACTTTGCAAATGACATGGGGCTTTGTGCGGAACAAAGCAATCTTACAAGTAGATGGAGCGCTAATATTACTTCCCTTTAGGGATAGGGTTTAATTATGCATGCACGATCATGGGTGGTCGTAGTGTGCTGGCCGATGCAAACAGATTTGGTTAATTCAGAATAATCTATACCTTTGCCGTCCCAAATCACGCTGCGGGCGTGGTGAAATTGGTAGACACGCTAGACTTAGGATCTAGTACTTCGCGGTATGGGGGTTCGAGTCCCTCCGCCCGCACAAAAAGAGAACGGAGAGCATACTGCTCTCCGTTCTCTTTTTCCCTCCGCTCTCGCTCTGTTTCTCGCTCTTTTCAGCGCCGGAGCTTCAGCGTAGGTGGCCGCTCATTTGCTCCCCTACAAAAAAACTATATTTGTACCATGCAACCCATCCGATCTAAACTTGGCTTTCGCAGAGTGCTTATCTGGCTGGGGTATGTATATGTAATGCTTGCCGGTGGCGGATTAATGACTCTTGCACTCTCCCGGTTTTCCTTCAATGAGGCTCCCCCGCTCATAATCCTGGGCCTGGGGCTGTCATTGCTTGGTATGGCTATTTATGGCTTCTGGTGGGAGTATAACAATGTACATCATGTAACATTAGATGAAGAGAAGATCATCATCGGCAGGCTCGGCACATTTTATTGGCGAGATGTTGAACAGGTGAACCTTCATGCATACAAGTCATTCGGCAAGTCAGGCTACAGGGGTGTATTGCTTACATTTAAAGACCATAAACCAATCTATCTCTTCAACTATGCCTATCGCAACATGGGCGAGATCCGCGCCTTTATAAAGGAGCACGTGGCAGATACGATGTAGGTTATTGTTGTTCTGTTCCCTACTTTTAAACCACACTATGCGCTTATATACTATTCTACTGCTGTTGCTATTATCTACAACGCAGCACGTGCACGGCCAGCTCATCCTGTGGAGCGCAGAGCGTCCGCTTACATGGTCCGACTTCCAGGGCAACAAGCCGCACAAGGCCCGTGCCCGCCTGGCAGCCACTACCAGCTCATTCATTTTGTACCGGGCCACGCGCAGGCGCGATAGTATCATTACGGTAGTATCGGCCATGTTCAATACGGAGCGCTCCTGGAAATGGCGAAATGATCCTGGCCCATACATACTCCGCCACGAGCAGTCTCACTTCGATATTGCCGAACTGTATGCCCGCAAGCTCCGCATGCAGATAGCTGCATACCGGCAACAACACACCGGTGACGAATTGTCGCAAAAGCAACTACGCCATTTATACCGGAGCAATAACGTATCTTTAAAACACTACCAGCACCTGTACGACCGCCGGACAAAACACTCCCGCCGCCCTGAACAGCAAGAACGATGGAACACTGATATTGCGCGGCAACTGGAAGCATTGAGGGCGTACGAAAATTGACCATTTATGTAAGTCAACTTTAGAATGGCATGAATGATTGCCCACCACATCCTAAACTTGCTTAATTTTAAGCCCTTACTTGTCCCGTATGCGTTTCATTCTCACTCTTATATGTGCAGTGCTGTGCCTTGGCGCATCGGCCCAGAATTCCATCAGCTGGCTGGCGCAATCGCCCGTGGCACATAAAATGTATGGCAACCTGCACCCGCGCATCAAACTGGATAAATACAATAATCCCATGGTAGTATGGGGCGACGATGCCGGTAAGGCCTGGTTCTCTAAATGGGGCGGCGAATCCTTTTCCCAGCCGGTACTCATCAGCCAGCCCGGTCACGAGGTATTTGCCACTTCATGGGCAGGACCCGATATCGCATCGCGCGGCGATACCGTATATGTGACCTACAAAGAAATGCCGGAAGATAAGGGCCACATCTACATCAAGCACTCTTACGATGGCGGTGTCAATTTTTCCGCATCTGTAGAGGTAGATACCACACCGGGCAGTTATATCAGCCGCTTCCCTACCGTCACTGCCGATGAGGCAGGCAATGCCTTTGTCACCTTTATGAAGGTGGATAAAGGCTATGATAACCAGCAATACTACGTGGCCCGGTCCGACGATATGGGCGAGACCTTTTATAAAGACACTTTTGCCAGCGTACTATCAGGCAACAAGGTATGCGAGTGTAGCCCTGCGGCACTGGTAGCATCAGGCACAGCGGGCATATTACTGTATCGCAACAACCTTGGCGGCCTGCGCAACATTTGGGCCAGCGTATCTACCAATGGCAGCCGCACGTTCAATAACTCTTTGCAGATGGACTCTACAGAGTTCTACCCGCCTACATGCCCTGCAAGTGGGCCTTCCGGCGTTATTGTGGGGGATACACTTTATTCTGTATACATGAGCGGCAAGCACGAGAATGCCATCATCTATCTCAGCAAGCTGTCGCTTTCTAATCCATCATTGTCTGTGCAGCCGGTTACCGGCACTATACCGGGTGTGGTATTGCAAAACTTCCCGCGCATATCGGGCGTTGGTTATGCGGCTGGCGTGGTGTGGACCCAAACTGCAGGCGGTAACAACATGGTGTGCCTGTCTGTAACCGACGATCTTACGCGTGGCTTCCCCAAAGTATATGATACTGTGAGCACCGGCGTAATGCTGAATGCCGACGTAGCTATTGGCGGAGGTTTCATATATGTAGTGTGGGAAGACCAGGAGACACACACCGTTATGTACAGGCGTGGGGTGTACTACAAAAAGAAAAAAGAGGTCGACAATACATCACTGCTCATCAGCGGGCAGAATGTAGCCCAGCACTACTTTACTATCAACATGCCCGACCTTATTAGCTGCTCCATGACCGACACCACAGGGCATGATTTTGAAATGGATATCTCCTATCCTAAAAGCTCAGGCGTATGCCAGGTAGATACCCAGGACATGGACGAAGGTGACTACCTGATAAAAGCCATGGACAAAGACGGCCGCATATATACTGCCCGCATGCACCTGAAGACATTGAAAAAGAAGGGTAAGGACGATTAGTAGCCATGTGTATAAATATTCTTATTTTTGTGCATAAACAATTGACATGAGAACTAATATAGTGTTGAACGAAGAGTTGGTTGAAGAAGCGATGAGGCTAAGTAACGCGCATACCAAAAAAGAGGTTGTGGATCTGGCTTTACAGAGTTTCGTGGCACAACTCAAGCGCAAAAACATGAAAGATCTTTTTGGCAAAGTTCAGTGGGACGGTGATTTAAAGAAAATGCGCGAACAATGAGTTCGATCCTCGTTGATACTACTGTGTGGATTGACGCTATTAATGGCAAACGCACCTGGCAAGTAACATTGCTGGAACAACTTATTGAGGTAGACAAGGTGGTTATATGCCCTATTATTATCCAGGAGATATTGCAAGGCATAAGGCTGGATAATGACTTCAAGCAGATAAAAGAAAATCTTACCGGGTTCAAAGTTCTCTCGCTTGACCCTATCGAGGCTGCTGTTGACTCAGCTTCTTTGTATAGAAAAATAAGAAAGCAAGGAGTCACGATACGTAAAAGCAACGATTGTCTGATAGCAACCTATGCTATATCTCATCGCATCTCATTGTTACATAATGATGCCGATTTCACTAAGATCAGTCAATATTCTGAACTAATGGTTTTAGAAAGGGAGCAGTAACTATAACTTATCCAACTACCTCTTCACATTCCCTTTATACACGAAAGCATATCCGTTGAATTGATACCGGCGATAGTAGCCTTTGAAAGTATCTTTATCGTAGTTGAATACTGGAACGTAGATTTGTTTATTATCCGGGCTAAGTGCTATTGATGGTTCATTCTTTAGTATGATGGTATAACTGTCGATATCGATCTCCTTCTCCCACCCTCTTGCAGAACGGAATATGGGTTCCCGTATCAGCTTATTACCGGCAATACTGTAGGCCTGTATAATGGTGATACAATTCAGATCAGAATACCCGGAATGACTCAGTGCCAGGTAAATGGTCTTGCCACTCTTTGCATGCACCGTTATCAGTTTTTGATATAAGGAACCCGACCATATTACGGTCCCTGTGCCCCACATTGTATTGCTCAACACGTCAGTATATACTTTACCACCACTCTTATACTGCGCTATGGCATCATATGCCGGGCACACAACGGTGTCTACGTTCCAGTTATATATTCGTAGTTTATTATCATCACTGGTCAGTATCCTGAACTTTCGCACCCCTTTCGAACTGGCAAAATCTGCATCAAATGTCCCAGGAACACTACCCAGCGCATCATCCAGGTAGTTGATCATGCGCAGCGTTGTCTTATAGCCGCTATCAAGCACTTCATGACCTGATCGTTCCTTACTATCCCAGTTATCAAGGGAGTCAAGATATTGCCGCGTATTACGCTCTACTATTTGCGCGGGCTGTGCATTACTGCCAAAACAGACAAGGCAAAATATAATAACGGGTATGATCTTATAAAGCGGCATGTATGTGTGCTACTTATGCGAGTAGTCGTACAACTCCTGTACTGTTATATGACCATCAAATAGTTTAATGATCTTCTTATCAGGGCCATAGAGTGCCACATCGGGAAAGGCGTGCACCTGGTAGTAATCCATAAAAAACAAGGCATAGTCGCAACCTACAGCTTTTATGTTAGCGAAGCTACCTAGCTTATAGTCGCTATAAAATGTTCGTATGAACCTATACTCCTTGCTGGGCGTGGCCAGGTAAAAATCTATGTTCTGCAGCGAATCCATATGGGCAGTAAGCTCAGCCATTGTCGCCTTACAGTGCTTACAGTCGGGGTCAAAATGCATGATGACCGTGTAACGTCCGGTAGGTATGTTGAACGTATTAAATACCGACGAACTATCCATCAACAGTATGTTGAATGCAGGTAGTTCAGGATACTTCAGGTAGGGAGGTTCTTCGTCTTTCTTTTTGTCTTGTGCATACACCGACATGCTGCTTATCAACAGCAATAAAATAGCCGAAAATCTCTTGAACATCAAACTCATACTATTACCGAAATAACGAAAATTTTATTGGTTTTGCCGGCTACCCTGCGCTATTTAACAATATTCAAGCACCTATTCCAGGTAATACGTTTTTGAAAAGCGCACCAGGTAGATGATGTTGAACAGTACCGCTACAGGGATGATGCGGCGTATCCATGAAGTAAGGTCGGTATCCAGGAAATACTTCTTCAGGCATTCCTGGTTGCTCAGATTTTCGAAGCCTACAAAATAGGCTTTATGATATAGCAGGAATGGCACGCTGATAGCATAAAACAACACCGCAAACACAAGGTTGAATAACTGGAATGGCGTGCGATTGTGATTCTTGTGCGTAAGGAATTGGACAATGGAAATGATGGACGTAATGACCAGCAAGGTATTGGTTGCAGACACTATCCATATCTGCGTACCCAGGTGCTCATTCGCCAGGTCGGCGGCAATACTTGTCAGCGGCAGGCAAAATACAAGGATCATTGCCCCATACTTTTTATAGTCGGTAACCATATCATGGTGGTTTAAGCGGGAGATACCCCGACTATAAAATTATAAATAATTAAAATGCAAAATACTGACCCCGGTTATGATTATTGTTTAAATAACCTTAAATCCTTTTGATGTCTGCACCAAGGGCATTCAGGCGTTCGTCAATACGCTCGTAGCCACGGTCTATCTGGTGTATGTTCTGTATGGTGCTCTTACCTGTGGCCGACAAGGCCGCTATCAGCAGGGCCACACCCGCGCGTATATCTGGCGACACCATGTTGATGCCCCTGAGCGATTGCTGCTTATCCAGCCCTATCACCACAGCACGGTGCGGATCGCACAGTACTATCTGCGCGCCCATCTCTATCAGCTTATCTACAAAGAACAGGCGGCTTTCAAACATCTTCTGGTGTACCAGCACTGTGCCTTTGGCCTGTATGGCAGCTACCAGCATAATGCTGATCAGATCGGGGGTGAAGCCCGGCCATGGATGATCATATACTGTAAGTATAGACCCGTCTATGAATTTATGTATACGGTAATGCTCCTGCTCAGGTACATGTATATCGTCGCCATTGATGTGCAATTCTATACCCAGCCTGCGGAACATATCGGGTATGTTACCCAGCGTATCTACACCGGCATTTTTAATGAGTATGTCGCTCTGCGTCATAGCAGCCAGACCAATGAAAGAACCTACTTCTATCATATCGGCCAGCAGCTTGTGCGTGCAGCCCTTCAGCTTTTTCACGCCTTCCACCATCAGCAGGTTGCTGCTGATGCCGGTTATTTTGGCACCCATGCTGTTCAGCATCAGGCATAGCTGCTGCACGTAGGGCTCGCATGCGGCATTGTATATGGTGGTCATGCCTTCGGTAAGCACGGCTGCCATCAGCAGGTTGGCCGTACCGGTAACAGAGGGTTCCTCCATCTGTATGCGTGCGCCATGCAGGTTGTTACCATTCAGCGAGAACATCTGGTTCTCCACATCATAGTCGAACGCTACGCCCATTTTTTCGAAACCCAGTATGTGTGTATCCAGCCTCCGACGGCCTATCTTATCGCCACCGGGCTGCGGTATATATGCCTTGCGGAAGCGGGCCAGCATAGGGCCTGCCAGCATTACCGTGCCGCGCAACTTGCCCGACTTCTTCTTAAATGCATGTGTAGTGAAATAGTCGGGGTCTATCCCATCTGCCTGCAGTACAATGGTATTGGCAGAAGGCCGGGTCACCTTTACGCCCATATCTTCCAGCAACTCTATAAGGGTGTTCACATCTATGATGTCGGGGACATTCTGCAATGTTACCGGCTCGTCTGTGAGCAGTGCGGCGCATAGCACCTGCAGCGCTTCGTTCTTAGCACCCTGGGGGGTGATGGTGCCGCGTAACTTGTTACCTCCCCTTATCTCGAAAGCATTCATGGAAAAACGTAAAGACTATGTGTGAACAGTACCCTGCTTATTTGAACTTGCTCTTATTCTTGTTCTTGAACTTGTTATAACCGCCGTTGCCATTACCGCTACCACCCTGGTTATCACGGAAGCTGTTGCCATTATTGTTGTTGTTATTGCGCTGGCCACCCTGGTTATTGCCGTTGCCCTTAAAGTTGCGGTTGTTGTTATTGTTATTGCGCTGCTTAAAGTTCTGCTGCCTGTTGTTATCGTACTGCACACGGTAGCCGCCAGTCTCGTAGTTCAGCAGGCCGCCGCTGATCTCTCTCAGCTCGTTCTTTATCATGTCGTCGTGCACCGGCTCCTTATGCCAGTTGCCGTAGGCCAGCTTCATGTAGTAGCCCACTGCCTGGGTGAGGCCCTGGCGCTTTTCCGGATCCTGCTCCCTGATGGCCATATCGAGCAACTCAGTAATATTAGCCCCCAGGTGACGATGCTGTATCGACTTCTTAGGATAAGGCAATACTTCAGGCTTTTTGAAAACAGCTTCCGGTGTTGGCGGCGGATATGGAGAGTCGACCTCCAGGCTGAAGCCTGTCATCTGGTACAGGTGATCCCACAGTTTATGTTTATAGTCCTCTATGGTCTTCAGATGAGGGTTGAGGGTACCCATCAGTTCTATGATCACCTCTGCATTCTTCAGCCTTTTGGCCTTATCATCTACAGTGGAGAGATATTCGATCATTTTTTGCACGTTGCGCCCATATTCTGGCATCAGCAACTGGCTGCGTGAAGTGTTGTATTCCATTAATATAAAACTATTGGCATTCAAAAAGTCAGGAGAAAGAACCCTGCTGAATATAGTAAGTTTATGTATAAAACCTTGCCAAAGTAAGGCACAGGCGATATTATTACTAGCAAATATAAGGTAAAACGAGTGGAAACAACCACAAAAAAGCGGCCATAAATAATTTATGACCGCTTTGCGTTTTAATGATCTTCAAAGTCTTATTGCAATTCCAGCTTGCGGGCAACCACCTGTGCGCCATTCTGCATGCGCACCAGATAGACGCCCTTAGGCAGGCCCGAAGCATCAAAGCTGGTGTTTTGCTGTGTATTGGCTATTTCAGCCACCTGGCGACCAAACAGGTCGGTAAGGGTGATCTTTTCGTTGCCGGTAGCCGTACCATCTATGCTGATGTTCACGATACCTGTAGCAGGGTTGGGATATACATTCAGCGCAGCTGTTGCCGCGTTAACATTGGCAATGGCCAGCGGACCGGTGTAGCGCTTACCGTAGGTAACCACTTTGTTGTGTATGCCACCGCCTACCTGGTCGGTAGTGAGGATAGTGAGCACTGCACTGTGGATACCCTTTACATACCACGAATAGGTATTGAGCACAAAGCTGGCCACAGTATCTATGCCGAACACAGATGCACTGTCTATGAACAGCTGGTAGCTGTGCGTGCGCATAGCATTGTAGTAAGTAGTGTCAGGCAGGGTAAGTGTACCAAAGGCATCGTACTTTACCCTTACGGTGCCGTTCTCATGCGCCGTGATCGGTATTACGCTGGTATAGTTGATGATACCTGCGTAAGTATCTACAAAACTATCCAGGTAGTTCATTGGGTAATGCAACTGATCCATTGGATCTGAGAAAGTTGCATATTGAGAAGCCGAATTGTAATAGCCGTTCTGCGAGTAAGCTGTTGACGTAGCTATTGCATAGTTGACCGTAGTGCCTGTATTGGACTTGATGGCAATAGTAGTACCTGGGAACATGGCACAATTGGGCGTAGCTGAGCAGGCAACAGCGATACCGGTATCGAGCGAGGTAACAGTGAGGCCGGAAAAATTCCAGGTAACGGCTGCGCCGGCAGCACCTTCGGTAACAGCGGTTGTGTCGCAGGTATTGGAAATAAATACCTGGCCAATGATAGGGTTAAGCCCTGAAGCAGTCAGAGAGTCCTGGGCAAATGAGCCAGCGGAAATACCTGCCAGTAACAGGATAGAACATAAAATCTTTTTCATAATTGTCTTTTTCACGTTTTCAGAAATGCAAATTTGAGGAAAAGTATTGATATATGCCGTTTATGGCCATAAAATACCCCTCAACACTACTGACGAGCGTTGAGGGGCATTTGTTAGTAATTATCAGTTATTTATTTCTTTAAACCTATTTCACGCAGCCTTTCGTCGAGGTACTGTCCGGCTGTGTAGTCTTCGTACATCTTAGGATGTGCATCGTCGATGCAGCTTTCCAGCGATGCGAGGCTCATCTGGCTCTTAGGATGCAGGAAGAATGGTATGGAGAACCGTGGCGTAGCCCATTTCTCGCGCGGGGGGTTAACTACACGATGCGTAGTAGAGCGTAACTTATTGTTTGTGAGGCGCTGCAGCATATCGCCTACGTTCACCACTATCTGGTCGGGCAGGGATGTTACGGGCAGCCATTCGTTCTTTTTCGTGAGTATCTCCAGACCATCGGCAGAGGCACCTACCAGCAGGGTAATGAGGTTGATATCCTCGTGCTGTTCTGCCCTGATGGCAGATTTAGGCTCGCTGGTGATTGGCGGATAGTAGATAGCCCTGAGGATAGAGTTACCATTATGTACATAGTTATGGAAGAAGTGCTCATCCAGGCCCAGGTACAGGGCAATAGCATTTAACAGCGCTTCGCCGCTTTTTTCGAAGTTGCGGTATGCCGCCAACAGAGTGGGTGTAAACTCAGGCACCTCTGTAACTGTGATATTAGCCGGATATTCACTCTTTACCGGATCATCATCCAGCACTTCCTGTCCAAACTGGAAGAACTCCTTCAGATCGGGCGCATCGAAGCCTTTGGCATGCTCCTGGCCAAACGATGTATAACCGCGCTGGCCGGCAAGGCCCGGTATCTCGTAATTCTCTTTAGATGCCAGATCGAGGGCAAAAAACTTTTGTACGTATTGATACAGGTCGGCTATCAGGCTGTCTGGGATGCCGTGGTTCTTAACGGCCACAAAGCCGGTCTCCTCGAATGCTTTACCCAGTTGTTGGGCAAAATGCTGTTTTTTTTGCGGATCGCCGCTATTGAATTCTGCAAGATCTACTACAGGGATGTTCATAACTATAACTGTTTTTATGGAGGGTACAAGGTAGGAATTTTCTGTGTTTTACCACGTTACCCCCGTGTTTATTTTTATTCGAAACAAAATCGATCTCAGGCCTGCCTAATTAAACCCCGATCCTCATCGGCTAAGCCGAGACACGGTAAAGGGAGGTGTCATTTAGCTGACGCGGCTTCAGGCATCTTTCGCTCTTTCAGAGCTCTAACCAACTTTGTCTCATCTCACCCGGGACTACATCCCGGGCTATTATCTTTCGGTCTTTCAGACCGTACTTTTCTTACCTAAATGACATTGCCTACCGCGTGCCACCTATTCGAAACTGTATGATTTCAGTCCTGCCTAATTAAACCCCGACCCTCCCGCAATTCTGCGGGACCTTGTTCCGGGAGGTGTTTTCAGCGCATCCGAAAATAGTATAGGCACTTGTATGTCAACTTCGTCGTTCCTATTCGAAACTGTATGATTTGAGGTACTTCATGCCGATGGTGGTAGCGACGCCCGGTGAGCGCTGTGCCTGCACTTCGAAGTACTCATAAAAAGTAGTATCGTCCGGCACTTTGAAGCCTACCACGTAGCGAAACGGCTCTTTGGCCTTTCTTACTATCGGCTTGTTCTTTTCGCCGCCCTTGGGCATAGAGAACTTACCTTCTGCAACGCTCTCGCCAAATGCAGCACGCACATCGTACAGGCCTGCGCGCATCTGGTCGCTATCTACTACTATGGCCACAGAGAATACGGCATGATTGATGTCGCCGTCAACGGGCATGGCCATACTATCGACCACCACACCGGGTTTCGGTTGCACATAATTATCGGACGAGTTGCTTTTGCAGCCAACTGCAACGGTTGCGCCAACGAGCGCAGCAATAAGGATCTTTTGGAGTGTCATGGGCGTAAAAGTAAGTTAAATGGGTAAAGGTTAAGAGGTGAAAAGTGCGTTTCTGCCAGTAAATATTTTTTGATAGTTGCCGGCAGTTTTTTTTGAGGTAAGCTTTGTAGTAGCTTGATTCTGCGCAACATAATAATATTATACAATTTTATCTTTCTGCCGATGTAGTATTTTTGCCGACGGTTTCTGCCGGTACGTTTGGCGTTTGCCAATAAAAATCATGCTGCCAACCGGGTGCTACCAAAATCTCCACCGTTACTCATGCCATTTTTTGAAAAAAAAAAGCGAAAACCGGGTGTTGCTGAAATTGATTGTCAATGAATTGCGAAAAGCTGACCGGGTGTTTTTGTTGGGTTTCTGTGTTTGTTTTTTTCATAGTTAGCGAGGTTTATTCTGACCCAAAGATACGACGGTGGATAGGCGGTTTCCAAATAAAGATATGCACAAAATGATGGTTGGGGAAGTGGGTGTCTTTCGCTCTTTCAGAGCTCGTCCATGTTATCATTTATCACCCGGCACTACGTACCGGGCTATTGTCTTTAGCTCTTTCAGAGCTGACCGTTTTGTGTTGCCGCTTAAGCCATCGGGTTGAAACCCGATGCTATGATAGCCGGACCTTTCAGGGCCTTTTGCTTTGGGTAGCCGGCAGGTCAACTATCTTTTACTTCGGCCATCAGGAGATGGCCTGCACCTGGGACGAAATTGCAAATTTCGCCCAACTGATATGATCGTTTTGTGTTGCCTCTTAAGCCATCGGGTTGAAACCCGATGCTATTATAGCCGGCCCTTACAGGGCCTCTTGTTTGGGCAGCCGACAGGTTAACTATCTTTTTTACTTCGGCCATCAGGAAATGGCCTGCACCTGGGACGAAATTGCAAATTTCGCCCAACTGATATGATCGTGTTATATTGCCTCTTAAGCCATCAGGTTGAAACCCGATGCTGATATAGCCGCCCCCTTTCAGGGCCTGTAATCTAATTGTTGGGAGACAGTATTAAATAACAAAAGGGGCGCTGGTGCGCCCCTTTATCAGTCATATGGTATCGGTTGTTACTTCTTGTTGATGCGTGGTTGCACTTTGGCTTTTTCGGCCTGTGTTTTTTGTATCTCTTCCAGCTTTTGCTGCCATTTGCTTTGGGTGGCCGGCTTGTTGCGGTTCTCCTTTATTTGTGCATGGATGGCCTGCTCGTTGATGAAGTATTTCTGTATCACTATCTGCTGTACGATGCTCAATACGTTGGAACATGTATAGTAGAAGGTAAGCGCCGCTGCCATCTTGTTGAACACACCCATCAGGATGATCGGGAAGATGAATGGCATGTACTTCATCATCGGGTTGTTGGGATCCTGCGGTGTCATGTTGCGGTTATACACGGCCAGGAACAAGCTGGAGCCGGTCATCAGCAAACAGAACAGGCTGATGTGATCGCCATAGAATGGTATGTTGAACCCGAAGTTCAGGATGCTGTCGTAGGTAGAAAGGTCATCGGCCCACAGGAAGCTCTTTTGCCTGAACTCTATGAACGACGGGAACATATAGTACATAGACAGCAGTATAGGCAACTGGAACAGCATAGGCAGGCAGCCACCCAGCGGGTTAACGCCGGCCTCGCGATAGAGCTTCATCTGCTCTACGCTCATCTTCTGCTGGTCGTCGCCTACCTTGGCACGCAGTTCGTCGAGCTCAGGCTTCAGTACGCGCATCTTTGCAGATGAGAGGTAGCTTTTGTAGGTGAAGAACGACAGTATGATACGCACAAACAATGTGAGCATTACGATGATGAGTGCGTAGTTGCTGGTAAGGCCAGCGAAGAAATAGAACAGCGGTATAAGCGCATAACGGTTGATGTACTTAACGAATGACATGATACCATAACCCAGGGGCACCATATCTTCCATACCCAGCTTGTACGACTTAAGTGTATTGTAATCGTTAGGGCCTATATACCAGCGCATGCTACCCGTCTGCACATTGCCGGCAGGCTTCATAGGTAGTGTGAACTCGGCTATGTTGTGTGCAATAACTGTAGTATCTGATTCTTTGGCCTGCGACTTTACGTCCATCTTGCTGAAGCCATCGTCAGACACCAGCACAGAACTGAAGTATTGCTTACGGAAGCCTACCCATGATGTAGCAGCCTCGCTATGGTGCGACTTTTCTTCGCCGGTGCGCACTGTGTAGTAGTCGTGATCATCGTCCTTAAAGCGGTAGTACACCTGCGTGTTCATACGCTCGTTGGTCACGTCTTTTTCGGTATGCAGGCCTGCGGTGTTCCACTGCAGCTTGAGGGTAGGTGTAGCGATGCCGGTGAGCACTATGTTGCAACGCAGCATATAATCGTCGGCAGGCAGGGAATAGATGATATCTACCTTTTTGCCATTGCCCAGGTCGCCAACAAAGTCGATGGTCTTGCTGCCATCGGCCTCTGTTTTAGTTACCGGGGTAAAGTACAGTGATTCTGTAGCCTTGCCATTATCGAAAGGCAATACTGCATTCAGTGTATTACCGGCACCATTGAACAGGTACAGCGGGTCTTTCTTATAGGTTTTGTATTCTTTGAGCTGAGCTGCAACCGGGAAACCACCCTTTGTGCTAAACTCTATAGCTACCTTTTTGTTTTCCAGTACTACCTTTTGCGCAGTGCCGTTGTAAGCGGGGGGCTGCAGCTTTTTCAGCGCCTCGGCAACTGAGTCGGGCACAGCGGGAGCGCTGGCATTAGTAGCAGCAACGCTGTCTATTTTAATAGGGTGCAGCCTGGCCTGTACTACAGAGTCTGCCCTTTTCTTTGTTTCAAATTGTTTCTGCTCATACTGGTTGTAGCTGATATAACCTATCAGCATCAGTGCCAGGAGTCCGAAACCAATGAGCTGATTACGATCCATGTAAAAACTTAAAATAAGTGCGCAAAGGTATGCATTTTATAGGGTTAAACGGTTAAAATAGCAAAAGGATAATAAGTTGAGGTCCTTTTACGTCAGGCAAAAGTATATGTACATGGCAGTGACGGAAATAGTGAAACGGTGAGTGGTGGGAAAGCGGAGGTGAAGGGGGTGTTTACATTGTTTTGATTCGCGTGTTACAAACGCGCAGCCGTGGCATCCTCGTTACAAACTAGGACGAGCCTCTTAAGCCATCGGGTTGAAACCCGATGCTATTATAACCGGCCCTTACAGGGCCTGATGAGCAGATGCATCCATAGTTATAGAAATGGTCGATCAAGATTTCTTCAATATATTCAGCCCATTTGATTTTTATAAGCACACTTACTATATTTGCACTTATAAAATCAATTTTATGTGGACAAGATCTCATTCTATTATCAGCAATAAGGTGACCGGCGAACAAATGTGGCGGCTATTTGCTGACGTGAACAACTGGCATACCTGGGACGAAGGCATCGAATATGCCCAAATGGAAGGCCAGTTTGAACATGGTAACCATTTTATTCTAAAGCCCAAGGGCGGGCCTAAGGTGAAAATAGAACTAGCGGAAACGATACCCGGCAAGAAGTTTACGGACCTGACCCGCTTTCCGCTGGCCAAAATGTGGGGCGAACATACGTTTGAACCAACCGCCGATGGCCTGCGCATCACCACAACCATGACGGTAAAGGGGCCACTGTCTTTTTTGTGGGTGAAGCTGGTGGCAGCAGATATAGTAAAAGGCCTGCCAACGGAAATGCTGGCCCAGGCAGCTAAAGCGGCAACATTATGAGCCAACGTAAATACTGGGTAGCGGCCATATCGAAAGAGCATATACTACGCGGTGTGGCAGATAGCTTTATACAGGTGTGCCACGGCAAGGAAGGGCCGCTGAAAAGAATGCAGCCTGGTGATATGATCATTGTCTATTCATCGAAGTACAGTATGCAGGGCGATGATAAGCTACAGGCATTTACAGCCATAGGTGAAATTGCGGATGATAATGTATACCAATATGCGATGAGCGAGCAGTTTGTACCCTACCGGCGCAAAGTGAATTTTATGCCTTGCCGCGATGTGCCGATACTACCATTGATAAATGCGCTTAATTTTATCCCCGATAAGCGACATTGGGGTTATCCTTTTCGCTATGGGGTTTTGCAGATAGGGGAGGAGGATTACAGGCTGATAGCGGGTGAAATGGGGGTTAGGGTGTAAATTTCATGCGAAGGAAACCCCGGCCCTCATCGGCTGAGCCGAGACACGGTAAAGGGAGGTGATGTTAGCGCTCCATTTGCTTGCGAGACTGCTTCGTGCCTGCCAATGACGGAGCTCGTGACCGTGCCGCCCTTCGACAAGCTCAGGGTGACACTACGTAGATGGGCAGTCATCGGATAATGATTGCGGGTTTCCCGAATAACTGCAGTGGTGCGGTTGATTTTTGAGTGATACAGTTACATAAAGCTACATGAAGGCAGCAGATAATACATTTGGTTTTGATGAGGCGGAGGACAGCCCCGGGTTCCTGCTGTGGCAGGTGACCGCGCTTTGGCAGCGGGAGATACGTAAGGCGCTGGAAGTGCATGGCATTACCCACTCGCAGTTTGTGCTGATGGCCAGCATACACTGGCTGACCCTGCATGGCAAGGAGGTAACGCAGATAGTATTATCGTCGGCCACGAAGATAGACCCTATGACCACATCGACAGTGCTGCGTACACTGCAAACCAAGGGCCTGGTGCAGCGCCAGGAGCATGCCACTGACACACGTGCCAAAACCGTGGCACTGACCGATGCAGGCAAAGAGGTGATCAAAAAAGCGGTGGTAACCGTAGAATCGTTCGACGAACAATTTTTTGCACCATTAGGAAAGGCCACCAGTAGCTTTAACAAGCAACTGATGGCCTTATTGGAAAGTAGTAAATAATTTGATTCAAAAAGAGAACACTACCTTGGACCGATCACCCCCGACATTCGACAACGCGCTTCGCTTGGTCGAATATCGTCCCCTCTTTGGCAAGAGGGGAGCTGCCCACTTGCTTTATTAGCCCGTTTAAAGTGGGCCATATAAGAAACATTAGTTAGCTTCTGAAGCAGCGAGCCTGCTGGTGCTGCGGTAGAGGTATGAGGTGTAGATGTGCCTGCGGGCAAAGCGTGCCGGAGAATCGGAATTGACCAGCTTCACATATATGGCCTGCGGTACACCGAAGTACTCATACTCTGTGCCATCTACAAACTTTATCTTCAGTACCTGCGATTTGAATTCGTAATCAACGATAGTAGCACCTGCAATGGTGGTCATGTAATCGTTGTAAGTAGCCTGGCGGGTCTCCGGGGCTATACTCACCAGGAAGTGGTATGCTTCTATGAGGTAAGCGCTTTTTTCTTCGGCCTCGGCCTTTTTCTCAGGTTCGCTGGCAAACTTGTCGGGGTGCCATGTTTTTACCAGGCTGCGGTATATGGTCTTCAGTTCGGCCAGGGTGGCTGTATCTGTTACACCAAAGAACTTCCTGTAGTCGTTTATTTTTTTCATAATTCACTTTGCTGCACCCCTCGCAACAATGCTACAAGAGATATTTACTGTTTTAACGGGCGCAAAAGTACGCTTACGGGGCGTAGATAACAAAAAAGTTTTAATAAATGACGGTTATATGTTTGTTATGGATGTGGTTGTCTGCATCAGTTGCCATGTTACACTGCTAATGACAGAGCCCATGTCCGTGTCGCCTTTCGACAGGCTCAGGGTGACACTCGGTAAATAAGTGTAAGAATTTTAGTTTATCGCATTGGCGTCTTAAGCCATCGGGTTGAAACCCGATGCTGGTGTAGCCGGCCCTTTCAGGGCCTGTAGTGGCACGCCTGCGAAAAGAACATTGCCCGATATAGACAGTTGTTATCCGTTTAGTTGTTTATCCTTGCTCTCCAGGGCATTTCGGGGGCATTATTGAGGTGGCTGATGTAGCGGCACAGAACGAACAGGTAGTCGGACAGGCGGTTGAGGTATGGTATGACCAGGTCGGGGACGTGTTCCTTGTCTTCGGCCATAGAAACGCATATGCGCTCGGCCCTGCGGCATACGCAGCGGGCCACGTGGCAGGTGCTGGAGGCCAGGTTGCCGCCGGGCAATATGAAGGAGCGCATCTCGGGTAGTACTTCGTTCATTTTATCGATACGGTCTTCCAGCCAGGTGATATCACTACCATGAATATCGGGCAGTTTCATCTTTACGTCCTTATCGGGCGCGGTGGCCAGTTCGGCGCCTATGGTAAAGAGGCGGTCCTGTATCTCACGTAGTTCTCCTATTATGTCGTCGTTGGCCACCATGTCGCTGACCATGCCGATGTAGGAATTCAGTTCATCTACAGTGCCATAGCTTTCGATGCGTACGTGACTCTTCGGCACTCTTACTCCGCCTATCAGGCTGGTACCGCCTTTATCTCCTGTTTTGGTGTATATCTTGAACATGTGTTTGCTAAGTTAATTAGTTCTATTGTTCTTTGTCTACCGCCTAATTAAACCCTATCCCTAAAGGGAAGTGCTGTTAGTGCTCCATTTAGCTGCAAGCCTGCTTCGTAATTCGCAGTGACTCGTCTCAGGTGATCTCTGCCGTCGCAAGATGTCACCAAGCCTTACTCAGCCCACCCGATAGCTGTCAGTCTGAAGACAGGACAGCGGCGTTACTTTCAGTTCCGAAAACGAGTACGTCCCGATGTGAGATGGCTTTCCCGAAAAGCGTTCGGGATAGGCTGTTCCTAACATCGACCCGCATGAGTGGGTATTTTATTTACTCTTATCAGACTCTACCAGGCCATCTTTTATGCGGATGACGCGGCGGGTGTAATTGGCTATGTCTTCTTCGTGGGTGACCAGTACTACTGTGTTGCCCTGCGCATGGATGTTACCGAACAGTTCCATGATCTCGTCGGATGTTTTAGAGTCGAGGTTACCTGTCGGTTCATCGGCCAGCAGCAGCGATGGGTTGTTGATGAGTGCGCGGGCTATGGCCACACGCTGGCTCTGGCCACCGCTCAACTCATTAGGCTTGTGGTGTGCACGATCGCCCAGGCCCACTTTGTCCAGCATAGCCCTTGCGCGCTCCTCACGCTCCGCCTTACCTATACCTGCATAGATGAGTGGCAGGGCCACATTCTCCCAGGCGGTAAGGCGCGGTAAGAGGTTGAACTGCTGGAACACAAAGCCTATCTCCACATTGCGCACATCGGCCAACTGATCATCTTCCATATGGCTTACGTCCTTACCATTCAATACATACAGCCCGGATGTAGGACTATCCAGGCAGCCCAGGATATTCATGAGCGTAGATTTACCCGAACCCGACGGCCCCATCAGTGCCACGTATTCATTCTGCGCTATAAGCAGGTCGATACCCTTAAGCACTTGCAGTTCCTGCTTGCCGAGGAAATAACTTTTACGTATGCCGCTGAGTCGAATTACTTCTTTCATTGTAGCGTTGGTCACTATTGAAGTTGTAGCTAATCGTTTTCCTTAGTACATTTATGCAGTAACGGTTAGCCGGTTTCAAAAGTACGTATAATTTCACCTGCTGTATGCTTTGTTTTCCAAATTGCAAGATCAACCTTGGCCTGTATGTTACCAGGCGCAGGGACGACGGCTATCATGATCTTGAAACGGTGTTTTACCCTGTTACGTTCCACGACTCGCTGGAGATAGTGCCTTCTGTAGAGACCACCTTGCATTTATCGGGGCTGCGCGTAGGCAGCAATACACAAGACAACCTGGTATGGAAGGCTTACGAGATGATGGCCACCCGTTTCCCGGGTAAGCTACCCAAGCTGAACATCTTCCTGCATAAAGCCATACCTATGGGTGCCGGCCTGGGTGGCGGATCGGCAGACGGGGCCTTTATGCTGAAGTTGCTGAACGATTTCTGCCACCTGGAGCTAGACAAGCCAACGCTGGCAGCCATGGCGCTGGAACTGGGCAGCGACTGCCCGTTCTTTATTTACAACACCCCGCAACTGGCCTCGGGGCGGGGTGAGGTAATGAGCGATATTGCCGTCAACCTGGGCCAATACAGCATACAACTGATATGCCCAAAGGTACATGTGAGCACGCGCGATGCCTTTGCGGAAATGACCCCGCGCGAGGCACCCTTTGATCTGAAACACCTGGGCACGCTCCCTGTGGAGCGCTGGAAGGGCACTATCAGCAACGACTTTGAATCGACCGTATTCAAGCACCACCCTGTACTGGGCGAGATAAAGGCACAACTATACGACCAGGGAGCCATCTATGCCTCTATGAGTGGCAGTGGGTCTACGCTTTATGGCATCTTCCCTAAGAATGCCCGGGCTAAAATAGAGACAGAGGTGCCGTTCAAGGATGTGTATATGGAGTAGGCTCCTGTAACAACAAAAAAGCTCCACTTTGCAGTGAAGCCTTTGAATAGCTGATAACCGTCTTATTTAGCTACAATGAATTTATTAGTCACCTTACTACTACCCGCAGTAAGTACAACGTTATACATACCAGCAGCCAGATCGCTTACAGGTATCACCAATGTTTTAACGCCGGCGTTCATGGTAGTTACGGGCTGTACATACACCATACGGCCTGTAAGATCATAAACACCCATTGCGACTTCTGAAGTTTCTGTGAGTGTGAAGGACAGCTGCGCTTCGTTTGCGGCAGGGTTAGGATATACCTTAACGCTGCTGAATACATTGTTGACATCGTTAACACCGGTTGCATCGCGGCATATTTTGAAGGTAGCTGTTGTGCTGTCTGCAGGTGTTGCACCATCATTAGCAAGACGCACTGTAGTGTAGTGGCAGCCACCGCCGGTAAGCACGCTTTGGTTTATCTGCATATGAAAATCTTTAATGCCGCCAGAAGTATAAGGTATGCTAGTTCTGTACGCACCGGAGGGCCATAACGAACTGAGGTTATAACACTGATTGTTATCGCATATGCCGGTGACGCTACCGGTACTCCACGACGCAGGAAAATCTGAATAGATAACATGCCAATGTAAAGTAGCAGAGCCACTAACGGTTCTTACGGTATCATTGAGCATTGCCAAACCAGTACCTACACCTCCTGTCAAATTAAGGGTAACAGTATCGGCCTGCATGGTGAAAGATTGCGCATTTAATTTGGTTGTGCTAAATGCTGCGATCGCTGCAATAAGTGTAATTATTCTCTTCATCTCCCAAGGAATTATACTATGCAATTTACGCATATAAACGGAGAATATACCGGCAATAAAAAACGCCACCTGGCAGGTGGCGTTCAGTTCAATAATATCGATCGAATTACTTTGTTACAGTAAACTTCTGTACTACGTTGTTATCACCTGCAGTAAGCACTACATGATAGATACCAGCTGCGAGATCGCCTACCGGTATCGTGAGTGTTTTAACGCCTGCATTCATTGTAGTTACCGGCTGTACATATACCATACGGCCTGCAAGATCATAAACGCCCATCGCTACTTCAGATGTCTCTGTAAGTGTGAAAGACAGCTGTGCCTGGTTAGCAGCAGGGTTAGGATATACCTTAACGCTGCTGAATACATTATTCACATCATTAACACCTGTTGCATCACGGCATATCTTGAATGTTGCTGTTGTGCTATCCGGCGAAGGAGTTGCTCCTTCATTGGTCAGCTGCACAGTAGTATAATGGCAGCCGCCACCTGTAAGACCACTCTGATTGATCTGCATGTGAAAATCATGCACACCTGCAGATGTGTAAGGCGAGCTTGTTTTATACGTACCTGAAGGCCACAAAGAATTCAAGGTGTAACACAAGTTATTATCACAGATACCACAAGCACCTTTCCATGAAGTAGGAAAGTCTGAATAGATAACATGCCAATGAAGCGTAACGGCACCGGTAACAGACGCTACATAATCATCGAGCGTAGTAATACCTGACCCTACACCACCAACAAGGTTCATTGTAACTGTATCAGATGTCATGGTGAAAGACTGAGCGTTCACCTTTGCAGTGCAGAGTGTAACAGCAGCAGCCAATAAAGTAACTATTTTTTTCATTGTTTATATTTTGTCTTTGCAATTTAGTGAATTATCCGATAAGATACCTGCGTTTTTGTCATAGCAGCCACATAAAAAAAGCGATGCCGTAAGGCACCGCTTTTTTTATAAGAATTGAGGATGAATTACCTGGCTACAGTGAAGCGCTCAGTAACCTTACCATTACCAGTTGTAATAACCATGTTGTAAACGCCAGTAGCGAAACCATCAACAGGGATAGACAGGTGCTGCTCGCCACCATTCATCTGCTGTGCAGGCAGAGTGTAAACTACACGGCCAACCGCGTCGAATACAGTGATAGCAACGTTTGAATTTTCCTTCAGGTCGAATACTACGTTTGCATCTTCAGTTGCAGGGTTCGGGAATACACGAACACCTTCAACGCCAGCGCTAACATTGCTAACACCTACAGGGAAACCACTGTGCGTGCTGTTCAGTACCTGCTGATAGAATGGGCTTGAAGGATTGTTATCGATCAGCACAGCAATGACAGTCAGCTTGTTAGTAACCCAGCTAGAAGACAGAGTGATATCCGGGAAAGTGTAGTAGTAGTTATTTCCAGGAGTCATTGTTGTTGGCAGGCTGCCAGCTACACCAGTAGGGTTAGCAGACAGGTCAACAGGATAAGTAGTACGTGCTACGAAATCGTAGAACATAGTAGTTGCAGGGATAGTGCCTGGCAGAGTAGAGAAGTTGTAAGGACCCCAAGACATTGGACCAGAACCACCACCAGAGTAGTAGTTGTGCTGCTGCCATGTAGTACCAGTACCATGAACGTTATCTTCTGTAACGATCAGTTCCAGGCGATAGTCACCATTCAGGGCGATAGCAGGAGTTACACCTACGATAGCCTTCATGCCGCTTGCGCTCATTATTGTGTTAACACCCATGTCAGCAAAGCCGAACCAGTTGTGCATAGCGTTGTAAGCTGCAAACGCGTCGCTAGGATCGCCTACTGAAGTGTTACGATCGATAACCAGTGAAGGGTAACCGCTGATGAGCGTACCCATGTAGGTATCATAAGCAGAAGAAGAAGCATTATCAGCCTGCATTGGGTCACCGTTGTGAACAGAAGCAATAGCTACGTCGTTGCGGTGCAGCTGATTGATAGAATCCATATAAACGATACCACGAACGCACCATCCGCACCATGTACCGGTTGGTTCTTCGAAGAATATTGTTTTATGAGGCATGAATGCTACAGAGATCAGCGTATCCTTACCGCTTGTATCGTTCAGCGGGTTAGTATCGCCAGCCATGCTGATCCATGCGCGCAATGGATACTGACCCAATGTAGTTGGCATTGTAATCGGCGTAGAAGCAGTGAATGTACCTGTAGAGAAAGGCGCTACTGAAGTAGAAACCGGATTTGTTACTACTGCACCACCATTGAACAGGTAGTTGATGTTGTATGAAGTAACAGTTGTAGCACTGTAGTTGAACACAGTACCTGTCATTGTTACGTTGCTGCCAGCTGCTGCATAGTTAGCAGGTGTACCAACATATGGAGCTATAGAAGTCAGCGCCAGGTCATTTGGTGGATCGTAAACCCTAACGTTATCTATAGCCCAGCCATACAACCATGCGCCGCCATCTTTATAACGGAAGCCCAGTTTCAGGTTGCTCATACCAGCGTAAGCAGCCATATTGATATAGCGCTGCTCCCACCAATACTGTGTATTACCGCTCACGTTAGAGAGAACGCTCCAGGTAGTACCGCCGTCAGTTGATATTTCAACAGTTGCTACTTCGGTAGTATCCGGAGTTGTACCTGTACCGCGGCCCAGGTAAGAACAATCGAATGACAGGTACGGATGTGCCATTGTTGATGGAACAGAGAACGTAGAGGTCATCAGGAATGAGTTAGGGTTTGCATTGGTAGCATTCCTATCGTCATTCACACACATAAAGCGAGTGTGTGCAGGCACCGGGAAGTATGTACTTGCCAGTGAAGTGTTAGTACCGGACAGCCAGCCTGTTGTAAGGTCCGGAGTCACGTTTTGAGTCCAACTGCCAGGCATAGCTGTACCAGTGGTCGACTCAAAGTCTTCCAGATACTGAGCCCTACCCTGGTAACCCGTTGCCATCAAGGCACCGAGCGCAAGAAAAGTAACTGTTTTTTTCATTTTTTGATTTTTAAAAAGTATTACCGCAATAATTTTAGCCTGCCGAAGTTAGGATTATTTTAAATTCAAAATTGTTTTTTCGTTAAAATTATCTGAAAAATCGAGAATTTATTCTACAAATCAAGCCGTCAAACATTATCATTCATTTAATATATGAAAGTGTGAAAAAGTGCGGTAATATTGCAGCGCAATTTGTTTCGGGGTGCCTATTAAGGGCTGAGATCATACCCGTTGAACCTGGACAGGGTAATGCCGGTTAGGGAAAAACGCTTAAAGAGCGTAGCACAATTGGTGGCCACAATTGTTGATACGTTCAATTAATACAGATCTCTGGTAGTGCATGGCATCCCGCCAACTTTAAAAAAAGTTCAAGCCATGCTCAAAAAAATCATTGTTTTATCCGGTGTTACGCTTGGTTGCGTAACCGCTCGTGCCCAATTGGGGCCTGTTCATCCTGTAACAAGAGAGGATGACGATTCCGTTGTGACCAAACCAGCGGACACATTAAAGACCGACAAGGAATTGCCGGCAATAGAAGTACGCAGTGTGCGTGCCCTGGCCAATTCGCCATTCGCGAAAACCAACATCAGCAAGCAGGAGATAGCCAGGCAAAACCTGGGACAAGACCTGCCTATGCTGCTGCAGTTCACGCCTTCGGCCATCACCACATCCGATGCAGGTGCGGGAGTAGGATATACCGGCATCAGAATACGCGGCACAGATCCCACCCGTATCAACGTCACTTTCAATGGCATGCCCGTTAACGACCCGGAAGAACAGGCCACCTTTTTTGTGGATATCCCGGATATTGCGTCGTCAACATCTTCTATCCAGATACAGCGCGGCGTAGGCACCTCTACAAACGGCGCAGGCGCATTCGGAGGCACAGTAAGTGTCAGCAACCTGCAACAAATGGACACCGCAGGCATTATGCTGAGTAGCAGCTATGGATCGTTCAATACTTTTAAAAACACGCTTGTGGCAGGTACCGGCATGTTAAAAGGCGGATTCCAGTTTGACGTCCGCCTGTCCAAAATATCATCCGATGGCTATATCCAACGTTCTGCCAGCGATCTGAGGGCGATGCAGTTTACATCCGGATGGACGCCTAACGACCGTACATCTTTCCACTTCCTGTTTATGCCGGGTACCGAAAAGACCGGGCAGGCATGGAATGGTGTACCACAGGATTCCCTGGGCACCAACCGCACGTATAACGAGTTGGGCATGAAGGCTGACGGCACTTTTTACAACAACCAGACCGACAACTACCTGCAAAACTATTATCAGCTGTTTGGCGATCATCGCTTCTCTGATAAAATTGCTTTGCATACCGGCCTGTTCCTTACCCGTGGCAAAGGTTATTACGAAGAATATAAAACAGGAGAAGCATTTGCCGACTATTACCTACCTAATGTATATACGCCCGCAGGCACTGACAGCTTTACTACTACAGACCTGATCCGCAGGCTATGGCTTGACAACTACTACTACGGTGGCGTATTCTCGCTGAACTATACCAGCAATAAAACAATACTATCGCTGGGTGGCGGCTGGAACCAGTTTAAAAACCTGAGCTACGGCAATGTGATATGGTCGCTGAACGGCGGTGTACCAGACAACTATAAATGGTACCAGGTGGACGCACAGAAAAACGATGCGAATGTATACCTGAAGGCGCAACATACCATAGGCAGGCTGACGCTTACCGGCGACATGCAATACCGCAACGTAGCTTACTTTATGAATGGCTTCAGAAAAAATCCTGACCTGAGGTATGACGTGAACTACAATTTCTTTAATCCTAAAGCGGGGGTAAGCTACCTGGTATCTGGTAACAAACTGCGAGATAGGGTGTATGCCTCTTTTGCAGTAGGCAACAGGGAACCCGGACGCAGCGCATTTGAAGCGGATGCCAACCACCTGCCTAAGCCAGAGCGCCTTTACGACTGGGAAGCAGGCAACGAACTGACCATAGGTAAAATATCGGCAGGCGTTAACCTGTATTACATGAACTACAAAGACCAGCTGATACTCACAGGCCAGATAAATGATGTGGGTGCTTATACGCCAACAAACGTAGCCAGCAGCTACAGGGCCGGTATAGAACTGATGGCGGGCATTGATGCTACCACGTGGCTGAAGGTATATGGCAACCTGACCTTATCGCAGAATAAGATCAACAACTTCACCGAGTATATTGATAACTATGACAGCACTGCACAGCGGGTGGTGCAGCATGGCACTACTGACATCTCGTTCTCGCCTAATACTGTTGCAGCGCTTACCGCATCGTTCACTCCGCTGCACACAGCCAAAAGTACATATAGCATAGACATCATAGGCAAATACGTTGGCCGTCAATACCTGGACAATACTTCGAACAAAAGCAGGAGCATTGACCCTTATAATTTTGTGAATGTATTGTTGCGCTACAGTGTGCATACGCATACGTTCAAAGAGATAACTGCTACCCTGGCATTGAACAACATATTTGGCAGCATGTACAGCAACAATGGCTATACATTCAGCTATATATACGCAGGGTCGTTTTCTACTTACAATTATTACTACCCACAGGCCGGATTCAATATGCTTGGTGGTGTTAGCTTCAGGCTGTGATACACCCTGGTCTACAACAAATAAAACTGGGCACCTTCCGGGTGCCCAGTTTTATTATCTGTAAGATGCTTACCTATTCTTTCACCAGTCGATCACGCTTCAGCAGGTTGTTCTGCTCATCGTACACCGCTATCATGTACATGCCCGCAGATAATCTGTTCACGTCCAGCTCCCTCACGCCTTGCTCGCTCATCACCAGCCTCCCATCAGCACTGTATACCTGCACGTGTACCACTACCGGGGCATCTATCATCACCGTGCTGGTAGCAGGGTTAGGGTAAATGCGCACAGTTATCCCGGCTGTAGCCGTCGCTGTTCCTTCTTCATCCATACCTTTCGCCCCGCAGTTCGTGATCGTGATATTCTTTGTTTTGTAACAGCTACCAATACTGTAAGTGATGGTTGCACTACCCGCAACAACACCTCTTACTCCTGTAGCTGCCGATGATGGGCTCAGTACCGTTGCTACCGCTGCCGATGAGGTGCTCCACGTACCACCACCGATCGCGTTGGCCAGCGTGAGCACACTGCCTGCGCACACTGATGTGCTGCCACTTATCGATGCAGGGGTAATATTCACGGTAACAGGCGCACTTACTGAGCAGCTACCAATAGTGTAGATCACAGAACGTGGTGATGAGAAGTTATCGATCGCCGTTAATACACCACCCGGTGTTACTGTGATCGCTGCAGGATCTGAGACACTCCATGTACCACCAGCAACCGCATTGGACAAACTTACCGGCTGACCTACGCATATATTACCAACAGGCAACATAACCGCCGGTGCTACGCTCACTATCATATCTTTTGTCTTGTAGCACCCGCCAATGGCATACGTTATCGCTGTTGTGCCTGCACCAACAGCATTTACTATGCCTGCTGATGATACTGACGCTACAGCTGCTGAGCTGCTGCTCCACGTACCACCACTCACACTATTGGTCAGGGTGGTTAATGATCCTGTACATATATTGCCGGAACCCGCAATAGCCGAAGGCGTAGTACCTACTGATACCGATGTACTGGCCAGGCACGTGCCTACACCGTAACTGATCGTCCTTGTTGACCCGAAAGAGGCCAACGCTGTTATTACACCATCCGGGGTTACCGTTACAAGGGTTGGTGCAGAACTGCTCCACGCTCCTCCCCCTACAGTATCGCTAAGTGTTACCACATCACCCACACAGAGGTTCAAAGCCGCAGGAAGCGGAGCAGGCGAGGTATTGATCACAACCGTTCTCGTCTTATAGCAACTACCTGTCGCATACGTTATAGTTGTTGTACCTGCTGTAACACCTGTAACATGACCTGACACCACCGTGGCTATGCTGCTATTGGCAGTGCTCCACGTGCCACCGCTTACGCTATTGGTCAATGTAACCGTACCGCCCTGGCATATCTGGCTCATGCCTGTAATATAACCCGGAGTGGTGTTTACCGTGAATGAGGTTGACGCATAGCAACTCCCTACGGTATAACGGATAGTACCATTGCTATAGGCAGAAAGCGCCGTTACAACACCCGTCGGTGTCACAGTGGCACTTGTAACTGAAGATGAACTCCACACGCCACCCGGCAAACTGTTAGTTAAGGATGCTGATTGACCAATACATAAAACTGGTATCAGGGCAAGGGCCGGCGGCGTAGCATTGACAGTAACCGCACGGGTTGCGTAACAACCGGTAGCAAGCGTATAGCTGACTATCGCATTGCCGGAAGACAAACCTGTAACTACGTGTGTGGCAGCGTTGATCGTCGCTACACCAACTCCGCTTATGCTCCATGTACCTCCCGTTGTCACATCGGTCATCGTGACAGACGAACCTGCGCACAAAACGTTAGTACCTGCGATTGCTGCGGGGAGCGCATTGATCACTATGCTCTTAGTAACTATTGATGTACCACAGCTGTTGGTAACACTATAAGTTATCACCACATTACCTGTATTTACACCACTTATAATACCAGTGCTGCTTATCGTAGCAATACCTGCATTGCTACTACTCCATGAGCCTCCCGATACACTACTTATAAGACTCGTTGATGAACTTACACATAATGCCGATGCTCCTGTAATTGTACCTGCAGCAGGTAGTGAATTAACAGTTACCCCCTTTGTTGCGGCTGCTGTACCACAGCTATTGGTTACAGTGTAGCTGATAGTAGCATTACCACCTGACACTCCCCTAACTATACCAGTACTACCTACTGTAGCTATTGTTGTATTGCTGCTTGTCCACGTACCGCCGGTAGTAGCATCAGACAATGTAGTTGTAGCGGCTGCACACACAGTGGCTGTACCAGTTATAGAGCCTGCCAACGGCAGCGGATTGACTGTTACCAATTTCGTAGCATAAGCAGTAGAGCCACACACATATGTTACAATGTAGCTTATAGTAGCAGTACCAGCCGACACCCCATACACTATGCCCGTACTGCTCACCGTTGCAATACCAGGCGCATTACTACTCCATGTTCCTCCAGGAGTTACATGACTTAAAGTGGTAGTGCCTCCCGCACAAACTGTACCAGCACCTGTAATACCCACAATACTTGTTGCCAGAACAGAAGATAGTGTCTTGGTGGCAACAGCTGTACCACAACTATTGGTAATGGTATAACTTATGGTAGCAGAACCAGCGGACACACCTGTCACAAGTCCTGAACTGTTAACCGTTAATATAGACGTATTACTACTACTCCACGACCCGCCGGTAGCTGTATTCGACATTAAGGCAACAGAGGTCACACATACACCGTCAGGACCGGTAATAGC
>CANGNA010000045.1 GCA_947455215.1 Chitinophagaceae bacterium | reverse complement strand
GGGCTACGCAGCATCATCTCGAAATCGCGGTTAGAGCGGCATACAGCATCCATCATGCGGACATCCTTCAGGGTATCCTCCACACTGTTCTTTTCTACTGCAAGGTCCAGCAGCGATTTCGCATATCTTGACGCAAGACGGGGATTTTGCATTTCTTTTATTTATAACCAGGCAACCCATGCGGTTGCCCATACGTTAGACAATTAGTTCAGTTTGATGCTATCAGCAGCCATGCTCATGTATGCTTCCTGGCCTTCTGTAGTAGCCAGTTGCTTGCGCAGTATCTTTTCAGCTACTTCCAGTGCTATAGAACCTATCTCGTTCTTCACTTCAGCCATGGCAGCATTTTTCTGCTGGTTGATCTGCACCTGAGCGTCAGCTATGATCTTGTTCGCCTCCGCTTTGGCCTGCTCCTTAGCTTCGTTCACAATGCGGTCTTTCAGCTCTTTTGCTTCCTTCAGCATAGCGCTGCGCTCTTCGTTGGCCTGTGCCATCAGCTTCTCGTTCTCAGACTTCATCTGGCTCATTTCACCCTTCATCTTCTCAGCAGAAGATATTGCATCAGCAATACCCTTCTCACGCTCGCCAAGAGTTTTCAATATTGGCTTCCATGCAAACTTTGCAAGAATGAACAATACCAGGAGGAACGCTAATGTATTCCAGAAAAATAAACCAAAACCAGGTATCAGCAAATCCATTTTATATGATAATTAAATTGTTAACAAGTTATTGAGCGACAGGGGTAAGTTAATATTAAAGAAGCCGCAACTTTTCGGTTTTGACTTTTTGAGTTTTGACTTGGTTAAAATTAACTGCATCCGCTGCCCTATGCGTTGGATGCAGTTAATTAGCTCTACACTGATTACAGGATAGCGAGGATACCCGCGATTACTGCGAACAGTGCAACACCTTCTACGAAGGCAGCAGTCAGGATCATGTTAGCACGGATATCGCCTGAAGCTTCCGGCTGACGAGCGATAGATTCTACCGCGCCTTTACCGATCTGGCCAATACCAACACCGGCAGCAAGAGCAGCGATACCGGCACCTACAGCGCCACCCGCCTTTGCGAGGTCGCCAGCTAACATAATTGTGTTCATTAAAACAGACATGTTACTATGGATTTAATTAATAAAAAAAACTACATCATTATTTCGATACTCTCCGGCTCGTGGGCGTGATCATCATCGTGATGATGCGCCTCCTCGATAGCCGACCCGATAAATACCGACGTCAGGTTGGTGAATATGAATGCCTGGATGGCTGCTACCAGCAACTCAAGCATGAACATAAATATAGAGAACGCAATAGAGATAGGTGCGAAACCGGCACCGGCAAACTTATTGAGCCCCGCAAATATAAATATTATAGAAATGACGCAAAGGATAATGATGTGACCCGCCAGTATGTTAGCGAAAAGACGTATTGTCAGCGCCACAGGCTTGATGAACAGGGAAATGATCTCGATAGGTACCAGAACGATCTTTACAAAGAATGGTACGCCGGGAGGATTGAGCAGGTGGCCCCAGAAATGCTTGTTAGCGCTACCCACCATTACCAGGAATGATATGAGTGACAAACAAAGGGTTACTGCGATATTACCGGTAAGGTTGGCACCGCCAGGCAACAGACCCAGCAGATTGTTGATCCAGATAAAGAAGAACAAGGTAAGCAGCAGTGGCATGTAACGGCCGTGCTTGCTCTTGCCCAGATTAGGGATAGCCACCTCATCGCGGATGAACAGGATAGCAGTTTCGAAAGCGTTCTGGAAACCAGATGGAGCTTTGGTAGCGCCGCCGGCCTTGTATTTTTTAGCAACAGAGAAACCGATCCAGAGGAGCAGTACTACTGATATAAGCAGGGAAAGCACGTTTTTAGTGATGGACAGATCATATATTTCAGAACCGTCGTCAGCCACCACCTTTTCCTTCATGCCCTTTTCGATGTGTACGCCTTCGTGAGAATTACTCTTCACAACGCCGGTAACCGGATCTTTGCCCCACTCTTCGAAATGACCGGAAGACATCACCTTAACGCCATCCTTGGTATAGAGGATCATTGGCAGGGGCATAGCAACAGGCTTTTCACCTATTTCAAAAAAGTGCCATTCGTGAGAATCGCCCACGTGACCGAAGATGATCTCACCAATATCCAATTTCTTTTCTCCACCATTAGCAGGTGCAGCTGCGGCAACAGGCTCTGCAGACGCCTCCTGTGCAAACACAGAATTCGTCAGGCAAAACAGCCCGAAAGCCACTATTAACAAGGAAAACAGACTTTTACAACGCATTACGGCCCTGAAATTTTGTGCAAATGTATAAGTTAAACTCCAAAAAAAAGCATTTGAGCACCGAAAAAATCTGCTGTTTTTTCGAAACTTTCTATAAACAGGCGTGGTAGTGGCTTTTACAAAACATAAACGCCAGAAAAATATGAATACGCCACCGCCGCGAGCTAAGGGCAGGTGCAAGACAGGTAGGTCAAAATGGGCGTTTATACATTTCTGCCGATATTATTTTTTTGATAGTTGCCGGCAATTTTACTTTAGGTGCCGATGGTTATTCTATTGATCCTAAACCAGATGAATTTATTAAGATTTTTCTTCTATCTGCATATGTGGCAGAATGTGCAATTTTTTCTGCCGATGTTTTTTTGTCTGAACCTTGATGCGCCTGATTGTAGGATGGGCGGGATTCTCGCTTATTTTCATAGTATTTAAGGGGTTTATTACGTCGTAAAGGTACGATGCGAACGATGCCGTTTCCAAATAAAGATATGCACAAATTAAGTGGTTCAATGGTCAGATAGTTAATGAGTGCATCGACAGCTAGATCTCGCTGTTGTTGCTATTTGCACAAAACGCCGGACGGAATCCGGCTACCGTGCCTGCCGTAGCAAAATGCTACGGCAAACGATCGCGATGTGTGTCCGAAAACAAATGCGCCCCGATGGTTGTTGGTGCGAACACCAACAACGGCGATGCGGGGTGTTACTGTGCCCGAAAACGAATGCGTCGCGATGGTTGTTGGTGCGAACACCAACAACGGCGAAACCGGTAAAAAGCAGAAACAAACCGGAAACAAAACCGGTAAAAAGCAGAAAGGGAGCGATGCTCCCTTTCTGCTTTTATGTCTCGTAAGTAATTACAGTTTTACATGGAATATCTTCAGTATGTCGAGGCCGTTCACATACACCATCAGGGCCAGTAGGATGACCAGGCCTACGGTTGTGGCTTTTTCCATTACTTTCTCGCTTACTTTTTTACCT
The DNA here is from genome assembly GCA_947455215.1 of Chitinophagaceae bacterium. Taxonomy (GTDB): domain Bacteria; phylum Bacteroidota; class Bacteroidia; order Chitinophagales; family Chitinophagaceae; genus Flavipsychrobacter. The sequence goes on along the minus strand of CANGNA010000045.1, from coordinate 31,606 downwards.
GTCAGCATTTCGAACAGCAGGAAGATGACGTAGCCGCCATCCAGGCCCGGTATGGGCAGCAGGTTCATAAAGGCCAGTGCAATGGAGATAAATGCGGTAAGGCTGAGGAAGTCGAGCCAGTTGAACTCCGGCGAATACATCTTACCCATTGAGTAGAAACCGCCCATACTCTGGCTTACCTTTACTTCTTTAGAGCCGAACAATTTGAACTGTGCAACATATAGTTGCAGCTTGTTCCAGGCGGTGGTAAAGCCCTTGCCTACAGCCTCTATAGGGGTGTATTTTACCTGCTTATAATATTTATCGGACATGGCCCATCCCAAACCAAGAATGGAATCTTTAGGTATCACGGTACGTATAGTGTCTATAGCTCCATTACGAATAAAAGCAATGGTGAGCGGCTTGCCGTAGTTGGCGGCCTTCACATCGCTGAACTCGTTATTGAACAAAACGCTCTGCCCGTTGATATTGATAATGCTATCGCCCTTGCGGAACCCTGCCTTGTCGGCAATGCTCTTCGCAAATACACTGTCTACCACCGCCGGTGTACGCGGCGACATGATGTTGTTCCTGTCGGCCTTTATCAGCTTGCTTATGGTACCGAAGGGGATAGGTATAGTAACGTCTTTGCCATCGCGGGTTACCTCTATAGTACCATCCTTTTTATGCAGGATGAGCGCTAGTGGTATCTCGTTGAAGCGGGTGATGGGCTTACCATCTATAGCACGTATCTTATCGCCATTGCGCAGGCCTATGCTCTGGCCTATACTGTCTACGGCTATACCATTCGTGACGCGCTCCATAGGTATGTACGCTTCGCCCCAAACTCCAAATATCACCATGTACAGCACTATAGCTATCAGCACGTTCATGATGATACCACCCAGCATAATGAACAGGCGCTGCCATGCCTTTTTAGCGCGGAACTCCCACGGCTGTGGCGGCAGGGCCATGGCTTCCTTGTCCATGCTTTCGTCTATCATGCCCGATATCTTTACATAGCCACCCAGCGGGAACCAACCGATACCATATTCGGTATCACCCTTGGTCTTTTTGAACAGTGCGAAGTTGAACAGGCCGGAGAAAGGGAACAGGAAGTCGAAAAAGAGATAAAACTTCTCTACACGTGTCTTGAACAGACGGGCAAAAAAGAAGTGGCCACCTTCGTGCAACACTATGAGGAATGACAGGCCTGCCAACAGCTGTAACGCTTGTATAAGGCCGCCCGACATAAGGAACATTGAATTTAAGAACATGATGTTATCAGTGAACTAGTAAATGGACAATTGGCTTTTCTTAAGGAATTCTGTTACCTGTGTACGCGCTTCCCTGTCGGTCTCCACATAATCTTCTATGGTTGGGTGCGCTATAAAGGCCACACTTTCCATGGTTTTTTCTATCATCTCGCTCATCTCCAGGAAGCCTACCTTGTTTTGCAGGAAGGCGTGCACCACTACCTCGTTGGCAGCGTTGAGCACGCAAGGCGCATTACCACCCTTCTTCATGGCATCGATAGCCAATTGCAGGTTGCGGAATGTTTTAGAATCGGGCGCTTCGAAAGACAGTTTTGAAAAATCCTTAAAATCAAGGCGCTTGTAATCATTATATATACGCTCAGGGTATGCGATGGCGTACTGTATAGGCAGCTTCATATCGGGCAGGCCCATCTGCGCCTTCAGCGAACCATCGGTGAACTGCACCATAGAATGAATGACCGACTGCGGATGTATGATGACATCGATCTGGTCGTCCTTAAGGCCAAACAACCATTTGGCCTCTATTATCTCCAGGCCCTTGTTCATCAGGGTGGCGCTGTCTATGGTTATTTTGGCACCCATCACCCAATTAGGGTGTTGCAGGGCATGCGATGCCTTTACATTGACCAGGTAATTGGGCTTGCGGCCCAGGAACGGTCCGCCAGATGCGGTAAGGATCACCTTTTCCACCTTGTTCAGGTCTTCGCCTACCAGGCACTGGAAGATGGCAGAATGCTCACTATCTACCGGTATGATGGGTACGCGTTTTGCGGCTGCACGCTGCATGACCAGTTCTCCGGCCACTACCAGCGTCTCTTTATTGGCCAGTGCTATGCGCTTGCCGGCATCTATAGCTGCGAGAATGGAATGCAGCCCTGCGTAACCCAATACGGCACCCAGCACTGTATCTATACTATCCCACTGCACCACTTCAGACAATGCCTTTGCGCCACCAAAAACCTTGATGGGGAGCATCATCAGCGCATCCTTTACTTCTTTATATTTCGACTCGTCGGTAACAACTACTGCATTGGGTTTGAACCTTTTAGCCTGCTCTATAAGCAATGTGGCATTACTGTGCGCACTCAACACCTCCACTTCAAACAACGACGGGTTAGCCGCAACAACATCAAGTGCCTGCGTACCGATAGAGCCGGTAGATCCTAAAATGGCTAAACGCTTCATAATTGATGCAATATTAACCGTTTTTTAGCGGAAAGCGGCTGCGGGAGTTTAAAATGTTGTGTGAAAGTGAGGGGTGGTGAACAGGGCAAACCGAATACTTTCCTATCTTCATATTACAATAAGCAGTAAAATGGTTCGCACAACAATCATTCCGGAGCAAACAACAGTTAACATCTCGCTTTCCATACCTGAAAATTACATCGGGAAAGAGATGGAAATTATTGCATTTACTATCCGGGAAGGGTTTGAAAACATTGAACAATCCGCCAAGCAAGTATCGTTTGATGCTATCTCGCTAAAAACAAAATCTTTTAAGTTTGACCGCGATGAAGCCAATGAACGATAGGATATTTTTTGATAGCAATATTCTGATCTACAGCTATTCGGAAGATGAGCCGGGAAAACAGCAAAAGGCCCGTCAACTTATTCAGGAGAAAAATTCATTTATAAGTACACAGGTACTACAAGAGATTACAAATACAATAACGCGAAAGTTCAAGTATTCGTACGAGGCTGTCATCCCTGTAATAAGTCAATGTTGTAAGAACAACAAGGTCCATGTCAATACGGAGACCACAATAATCACGGCTTGTGGTATCGCTAACAGATACGGATTCTCTTTTTTGACAGCCTTATTATAGCCGCAGCAATAGAAACAAAGTGCAGTATCATTTACTCTGAGGATATGCAGCACAATCAGAAAATAAATGGGATAACCATTATTAATCCTTTTATTTAACTGTCCTATTTAGTCAGCTTCCTGAACACATCTTCCAGGCTATGTACTTCGCTGTGCATAGAGGTGATGGTGAGGTGATGGTCGAGCGCCCACTGCATGAGTTCGCGCGGCAATTCTTCGGCATTTTTGCTCACCAGCTTCCATTTGTTCTCACCAAGGCTTTCGGCTGAGGATACATTTTTAATGCTGTTGAACTGCGCCTGATCCACTGCCTTGTCGAAGGAGACTATGGTAACATCCTGCCTTGTGCTGGCCTCCTGCAGGTGCGTTATGGAATCATCTGCCACTATCTGGCCATTGTTGATGATGATAACGCGGCTGCACATAGCCTGCACTTCCTGCATGATATGGGTAGACAGCAATACGGTCTTCTCCGCACCTATTTTCTTGATCAGGTCACGTATCTCTACTATCTGGTTAGGGTCGAGGCCGGTGGTAGGTTCGTCGAGTATCAGCACTTCGGGGTTGTGGAGCATTGCCTGCGCCAGGCCTACGCGCTGCTTGTAACCCTTAGAAAGCATCCCGATCTTCTTATGTGCTTCTTTGGTAAGGCCGGTCATTTCTATCATCTCCTCTATGCGCTTCTTACTGTCTTTACCCAGCTTGTGGATGCCGGCGGTAAACTCCAGGTATTCGCGCACATACATTTCGTAATACAGGGGGTTGGCTTCTGGCAGGTAGCCTACCCTTTTGCGCACGTCCATTGGCTTCTCCTGCACGTCGAATCCGCATACTTCAGCCGTGCCCGATGTGGCAGGCAGATAGCCGGTAATGATCTTCATAGTAGTGGATTTACCGGCACCGTTAGGGCCGAGAAACCCTACTATCTCTCCTTTTTTCAGTTCGAAAGAAATGTTATCAACCGCCTTTTGCGTATCGTAAACCTTGCTGAGAGAAGTGACCTTTATCGACATGCGACAAATCTAAATGAAAAATGAAAACAAAAATGTTATAGTTAGCCGAAGGAAGAACCCGTGACCGTGCCATGGTTCGACAAGCTCACCATGACACTATGTAGAGGTCTGTCAATATGCGCCCACTAATTCAGGTACAGGCTGCCGCTGTAGGTGCCATTGGTCACCTGGTAGCTATCGGCGAGGAACTGGAAAGTACCTTTGAAATAGTTGGTATTGGTGCCGTTGGTTGTGGCCGTGTCTACCTTTACCTGTCCCGAGGTAGCCTTGTGCAGCTGGCCGGAATTGTCGGTAAAGCTGGCAGTAGTGCCACTATCGGAGATGATGTAAGTACCAGAACCATGGTAATTGTTAATGCTCAGCACCATGCGCGACGCTGAAGAATCGGCGGTGATGACCAACTGCGTACCTGAGCCTTTTTCGAAGGTCATTTGTGTATTGTTAGAGCGCCACGCTTTATTGTTCACCACGGCGGTCATTTGCAGGCCGGTGTTGGTTGTTGCCTTTTTACATGCCGAGATACAAAAAGCGCTAACGAGTATGAATAAGAATAATTGTCTCATCTGATCTATAGTTTACATCATCATATAATCTCTTTCCTTTGGCTTTTTCGGCTTAATACGCAAGCTAGCCCCGGCAAAGAAGTTGATACTATTAATACTGTTGCTTATTGTCATCTGCAACAGCGATCCTGAACCTACATAAACAGGCCCTGCGAATACGATCAGCCCCATATAGCCTTGATTTTCCATATTGAAGGAGAATGGCATGGATACCGCGAACTTCTTTGTCTGATAGCGCGGGGTGACTGTAAATGTTGTGATATAGTGGCTTGACAGGTTGATCGGATCGGGGGTACGGAGGTTGACCAGCACGTTGGCGTTGACGTAAATGCGTGGTTGCACCTTAAAATCGCCATTGATGTGCAGGGCAGTAGGCAAGCCAAATTTCACACGCTTAGCACTGCCGGTAGCTTTTGCTACAGTATCGGCAATGAAATTATTGAATATATAGGTGCCGAACGAACCGTCGGGGTTGTTCTGTATATGCCTGTAATCGATATTCTTGTTGCTGATATCATATCTGCCAGACACAGAAGATGCTGTGTATGATATGCTACCTATGTCTGTGATAGACACCGATATCCTGTTGGTATACCCTACTTTTCGGTACATGGTCTCGTTGGGATTCATGTAGTACACAAAACCTACATCGGCACCAATGCCGAGGTTGTTAGCCGGCATGCCCAGTGCTTTAAAAGGATTATTGGTGATGGCCCACTTATTGGCATATGGGGTTAGCGCCACATTCACATCGCCATAGGCATTGTGCGCCACACCATCGTTGTTATAGGTCTTAAAGCTACCGTTGGCGATGCCAAGACCTGCTGCTGCAATGCCATTGAGTATCTTAACACCGGCACCTGCCACCAGTGCACGATCTTCGCTCTGGTAGATATACCCTGCGTAGGTTAGGTTCAGTTCGCTGAACACCTGTGATGTGATAGCAAAATTCTTGACTTTGAACGAATCGACCTGTAAGGTATCGGTGTGCGTAGGGTTAAGCCCCATCAGCCTGTATACATTATTGTCCAGGTTGTTCATATTCATCAGGTAGCGCATACCTGTTGTAACGGCAAAGAACCAGCGTTTCTTCACCAGGAAAGAGGCTCCGGGGCCTACAATTTCCATATTGCCCCAGATAGACTTATCGTGCTTATCGTAATTGCGGTAATAGTCTTTATCCATTGTGGCCTGGCCATTGGACAGGAAGTTGAATACCGACTTGCGGAAAAAGATACCATTGCTGCCTACATTTATACCTGCAGTAACAAAGTTGATCTGGGCCCTGTCTTCGGTAACGGCGTAAGCGGGGTTGTCCTTTATCTGGGTGACGCAATTCTCGTTACCATAAAGCCCCAAAAATGTCTGCGCATCTGAAAACTCAAATGCGGACAGGCAGATAAGGGTTAGTATCCATTGTTTCATAAACATGGCTATATATCAGTTAACCTAATGTGGTGATACCAGTAATACCGGCAAAAGTAATATAATAAACCTAACGAATAGTATATAAACCTTAAGCAACCATGTAATTACACAACTTGAACAGCATGCGTGCGCCAACTATAGAGTCGATACTATCGCCTGACTGGTAGCCGTTGGAAACCTCGTTGAGGTCGAAGCCTACGATCTCGCGACCTGAAGCCTTGAGTGTTTTGAACAGATAGAATACCTGGTCGGCCTCGAAACCGCCCGGTACCGGTGTACCTGTATTAGGGCACAACTTAGGATCCAGTCCATCAATATCGAAGCTGATATATACCTTCTGCGGCAGTGCATCCACCACCTGCTGGCATATGGTTTTCCATGTTGCCCCTTCGTACTGCTGCTCCTTAATGTCTTTATCGAAGAAAGTGTGAATACGGCCATTGCTGTCGTTGATGATCTGCAACTCTTCGTCGCAATAGTCGCGGATACCTACCTGTACCAGTTTTTTAACCTGCGGCACTTCTTTCAGCACGTTATACATAATGGAAGCGTGAGAGTAGGTAAAGCCTTCGTAGGCAATGCGCAGGTCGGCATGTGCATCTATCTGGAGGATACCAAAATCAGGGTGTACATCGCCGAGCGCTTTGATGAAGCCCAGCGGAGTGCTGTGGTCGCCACCTATAAGGCCCACCTTCTTGCCTTTTTTCAGCAGGCCGGAGGTCATTTCGTATACCCAGTCGCGCAGCAAAGCACCGTTAGCGTTTATTTCGTTCAGCTTTTCGGTAAGCTGTTCATTTTCAGACACTTCACCACCATCGACCATGTGCGACAGGATGAGCTCGGCACACTGGCGCAGGTAGTCGCTCTTTTTGCGGATGTTCTTATCTACCGGCATCATGTAAAAACCCTTCTTCCAGCCGTCTTTCACGTCTGGGTCAAAAAGGTCTACCTGCATGGCGGCGTCGAAAATATGGTCTGGTCCCTGGGCAGTGCCTACACGGTAAGATACGGTCACCTCCCATGGCACGGGAAGCAATACCAACTGTGCCTGCTCTTCGGTAAAAGGCAGCCCGAATATATTGTTAGACTTAAGCCCTACTCCATTAGGGTCGAAGTTTGCGAGATCGTTCATGCCGCAAAGATAAACTTCCGCATGTTACCATGAAATGAAACTGGTCAGGATATAGAAAATGCCTGGGGGTGCTGCGATCAATAGATAACACAGGTCCACTTTTCGCCGGTTACGGTCGAATCGTAGGCATCGCACTGTGTTTTGGCATCATCCTTTGTCTGCGAGCCGAGGTCTGTGACCATCTGTATCTTATTATTGAAAGAGCACTGGCAATGATAGTTCTTTTTACAAGATGTGAATCCCAGTATGGCCGCTGCGGCTATCAACAGTATGCTACGTAGATCTCTTTTCATTTCCGGCTTTTTGGCAGTTTTAATGCGTTGTAAAATAATAACTTTGGCAGGTGAAGGTGCTTAATTGCAACTAACCGCATGTTACTATTGCATCAAAAATAAGTTTTTCGGGCGAAGTGTCAAAGGTGCAGAGTAAAAGATAAAGACATTTGCACCTGCTTATTCAATAAAAAAAAATACGATCTGAGTATGCCGGAGATAAAAAAGGCAGGAATAGAAGATATAAACATAATAACCAATATAGCCATGGCGGTATGGCCGGGCACCTATGTGCCGATCATTGGCGAGGCGCAAGTGGCCTATATGCTGGACCGTTTTTATAGCGATGCATCGCTGGCGGCGCAAATGGAGCGCGGCGATACATTTATAATATGTTATGACGGTGAGAGGCCGATAGGATTTGCATCGTTTGGCGAAGTAGCTACAGACACCTATAAACTGCATAAACTATATGTATTACCGGAAACACAGGGCACCGGGATAGGCCGCGTATTACTGGACCACATACAAACGGCAGTAAAAAATGCAGGCTGTACCCGGCTGCAGCTAAACGTGAACAGGCATAACGAAGGCGCCAAAGGCTTTTATGCCCGCATGGGGTTTGCCACCATATATGACGAGGATATCGACATAGGTAATGGCTTTTTTATGAACGACCACGTGCTGGAACTGCGGGTGGCTTAGCGCGCTTACTTTAGTTTACTTTTCAGAAATTCGCGGGTAAAAGCCCAGGTAGCTTTGGCATAGCCTTCATCGTAAGCGGCATAACCCTCGAAGAAGAAACCGGCAGAGGCACCGGAAAGGGAGATATCTGCATAAGGCTTTCCTGCTGCGTGCATGGCATCGGTGAATGCGTTGATCTGCGGGCTACTCTCATCGTTGCCAGCAATAATGAATAAATGTGTGCCAGACACTGTAGCGATACGGGCTGTTTCTGTGTGCAACATAGACGGATAGAACGATACACCGGCTGCAAGGCCCAGGCTTTCGTGGGCCACAAAGGCATACCTGCCACCCATAGCAAAACCAATAGCGGCAACCCTTGTCGGGTCTACATTATCCTGATTGCGTACCCATTTTACTGTTGCCTGCATATCGGCGTCTACATGGCCGGCCTTTAATGCATTAACGTGCGGCATGGCCAGCGATACCTGGTAGGGGCGCGCTTCGAACCCTTCGGGGGCGGTGCGATGAAATAAACCGGGAATGATGACCACAAAACCATCAAGCGCCAGCTGATCGGCCAGTTTGCGGATACCGATATGCGAGCCAAACGCATCGTGAAACAAGATAACAGCAGGGAACGGACCATGGCCACCAGGAGCGGCCACATAGGCGTTCATGGCAGGGGCATCTTTAACAGCTAACGAGATAATGCGGGACACAACTTTTTTTCGTGAATATAGAAAATTAAACGAATTATTATCAGGTAATTATCTATAGAAATTTATATGCTGCTTGCGTTTACCGCTATTAGCCGGGTATGCGGGCTATGTACTTGCTCATCTCATTGAGCTGTTCTACCACCTGTGCATTCTTAGGCTTGCATGCCTTGGCCTTGTTGAAGTATATCTTACAGTTGCGGAAGTCGCGGCGCTGCATGCAGATACCGGAGAGCTGCAGGAAGGCGGCAGCCTCAGTATCCTTGTCCGGCAAGCCTATCTGCACCGCCTTGCGGATGTGCTCAAATGCTTCTTTGGTGTTACCCTTCTTCATGGCTATGGCACCCAGCTGCAGATAAGCAGACCCTTCGTATTCCTTTTCCGGTATGCCGGCCGCCAGGCCCTTGCGCAATTGCTCTTCTGCTGCGTCCAGGTTTTCGCCTGCAGTAGACAGGTTGGCCTGCAGCATATAATAAGAGGAACGGATAGGCTTGTACAACAGGTTAGGGTATTTTACCTGTTTCAGCATTTTCTCAGCACCTTCCATGTCACCGGCTTCCATATAGCCCTGTATCAGGGTCATAGGGCCTACCATAAAATAGGCAACGATCATCAGTATGGCCACCAGGAAAGGTATCCAGGCTATCCACCAGGTAACTTCAAATCCTATTAAAAAACCCAGACCTATCAGTACAACTGCCAGCGGGATGCGATATGCAACGAGGAAACGTCTTAAATTCATATTACTTATTGGGCCGCAAATATACCTCAATTTTTTATTGTTGCGGGGAGCCTGCGCCGGGTTGCCCAATTTTGTGCATGTGTAAACATCTATTATGAGCCTATTGTATTAAGTTTGCCGGGCGAAATGGCGATATTGTTGCGGGTGGCGACAGTAAATACTCTTATAATGGATTGGTTCGAAAATTGGTTTGGTTCTCCTTTTTATAAGCTCCTGTATCAGAACAGGGACGATAGCGAAGCGCGCAGGTTTACCGACGAGCTGATCTGCTACCTGCAGCCCCCAACGGGCTGCCGCATGCTGGATATTGCCTGCGGAGAGGGCCGTTTTGCCATCCACCTGGCTGAAAAAGGGTATGACGTGACCGGTATAGACATTACCCAGGCCAGTATAGAAAACGCCAAAGCACACGAAACGGATATGTTGCATTTCTACGAGCACGACATGCGCTTCCCATTCTACATCAACTATTTCGACTTTGCATTTAATTTCTTCACCAGCTTCGGATATTTTAAATACGACCGAGATAACCGTATGGCTGCGCGTGCTTTTGCTGCGGCATTAAAACCCGGCGGTACGTTGGTGGTAGACTATTTCAATTATCACACTGTTATTAAAAATATGGTCTCTGAGGCTACTGTGCAGCGCGGAGATACTACATTCTATATAAAGAAGAAGTACGACGGTAAGCATATACGAAAAGATATAGCCTTTACCGACGATGAAGGCATAGCGCGCAACTACGTGGAGAAAGTAGCTACTTTTTCGCTTGATGATTTCAAATGCCTGTTTGACCAGGCAGGAATGGAAATGACAGAGACCTTTGGCGATTATGGCCTGCATCCGTTCAGCGTGGAAGAGTCGCCGCGCATGATCATGATATTCAAAAAGAAATAATGCACGGCTACCTGCACGACACCATTGTTTATTACGACCATATAGCCTGGTACTATGTGAACCTGCAATGGCGGAATAAGGTGCTGGATTTTGTGATGCCATTCCTGCGCAACCAGTGGTTTTGGGTGCCGGTTTATTTTTTCCTGGCGGTATATATGCCTACCAAGTACAAAAAGCAGGGCGCTATATGGTGTCTGATCTTCTTTATATCGTTCGTGATATCCGACCAGGTGAGCGCTGCCTTACTGAAACCCTATTTTCACCGGCTACGCCCTTGTAACAATCCTGCCCTTAACGGCATTATACACTGCATTGTTCCGTGTGGGTCGGGGTATAGCTTTCCTTCAAGTCATGCCGCCAACCATTTTTCCATAGGTATTTTTACTGCTGCAACCATGGGCCGCCTGCATAAGTGGGTGTGGCCCGCCTGCATAGCATGGGCGGCAGTTGTTTGCTATTCGCAGGTATATGTAGGCGTACACTATCCTGTGGATGTGACAGTAGGCGCCCTGATCGGCATTGTTACCGGAGCGCTGACAGGCTGGTTCTTTAATCGGTACCTGCGGAAAAGTGGCTTAATGGCTTAAGGTTGTTCCGTCAGCCTCTTAAGCCATCGGGTTGAAACCCGACGCTATAGTAACCGGCCCTTACAGGGCCTAAAGCGCTTAGTACCGGAGCCAGTTGTATCGGAACATTCCATCACATCCCATCACATTGCCGCATTTCCCCACATTCCTCCACATTAACTACTTTTGCAGCGATGAGCGATAAATTTCAGTCTGGGTTTGTAAATATTTTTGGTGCGCCCAATGCGGGTAAGTCTACGTTGCTTAATGTGTTGTTGGGCGAGCGCCTGGTGATCACCTCATCTAAAGTGCAGACCACCCGCCACCGTATACTGGGCATCCTTACCGAACCAACTTACCAGATAGTGTTCTCTGACACGCCGGGCATTATAGAGGCCAAATATAAGCTGCACGAAAAAATGATGGCGCAGGTAAAGAGTGCACTCGAGGATGCCGATGTGGCATTGATAGTGCACGATATCAACAAACCGCTGGAAGACCTGAACAGCCTGATGTCGCTCATTAAGCTGAAAGCACCTGCCATATTACTGCTCAACAAAACCGACCGCTACAGCGGCGATGTACCATTGGCGCAAACGCTGGCACTATACAAAGAAGCGTATCCCAAGTGGCACATACAGCCTATATCGGCAAAAATGAAGCACAATACGGATAAGATACTGCCCCTTATACTGGAAAAACTGCCGGAAGGTCCGCCATACTATAACGACGAGAACATAAGCGACCGTAACGAACGCTTTTTTGTGAGCGAACTGATACGCGAACAGATATATAACCTGTACGAGGACGAGATACCTTACCATACCGCCGTAAACATACAGGCCTTTGAAGAGAAGACAGGACTGACTGTGATAAAGGCAGATATAGTGGTGAGCCGCGAAACACAAAAGATGATATTGCTGGGCAAGGGTGGTAGCATGATCAAACAACTGGGGATCAACTCCCGTATGTCTATACAAGAGTTCCTGGACCGTAAGGTGCACCTGGAACTGTTTGTAAAGGTGCGTCCGCACTGGCGCGACAACGAAAACCACCTGCGCGAGTATGGATATAATGCATGAGGACCGTGTGATCATCCAATCGCTCTACCCGGCGTGGTACGAGTTCAGGGTACATACACTGGATATGCTGCGGCTTGACCTTGTGCATCCCGTGATCAGCGGCAATAAATGGTATAAACTGCGCCTCAACATTATGCAGGCCAAGGATCATGGCTATAAGACCATACTCACCTTTGGCGGCGGCTATTCCAATCACCTTATTGCTACTGCGTGTACTGCCCGGTTATCGGGGTTGAAGTCTGTAGGTATAGTGCGCGGTAAATACCCTGTGCTTACCCCTACCCTGCGCAACTGTGTAGAAGAAGGTATGGAACTGATATTTGTGACCAAGGAAGATTATGAGCGACAAGGCGAACCGGAATGGGAACAACAACTGGCGGCCCAATTCGACAGCCTGTATATAGTGCCTGAAGGCGGCGCCAACGAATGGGGGCGTAAGGGCGCAGGGCTCATCAGCAAATTCATTAAGCCGCACTACACCCATATACTGCTATCGGTAGGCACGGGCACTACCCTTTGTGGCATCCGTAATAAGACCAATCCGCAACAACATGTGATGGGGTTTGCCCCAATGAAGCAGGGCACCTACCTTACCGACCACATAGCCCCGCACCTGGACCAGGAGCACAAAGAGAACTGGAGCCTACATGACAACTGGCATTTTGGCGGCTTTGGCAAATGGAACCCTGAGTTGATAGCATTTATGAACGACTTCTATGCCGTGAACAATATCCCGCTCGATATCATCTACACCTCCAAAATGATGTACGGCGTCCGCGACCTCATTAACAACAACCATTTTTCAGAGACCGACAAACTGTTGTGCATACACACCGGTGGGTTGCAGGGTAATGTGAGCGTGGAGGGGTTGGTGTATTGATTCAGCAAGTACGAACACCTGATAATTAAAAACTACTCCTCAACTATTTACCTTTATACAAACAATCACAAATGTCCATACGAGTTGCCATAGGGCTACTATTAATCGGGCTGCCTTTTGCCACTTTTGCACAAGCCACTATAAAACAAAAAGAAGAGCGGGCTTTAAACCTCTTGTGGTCTTTACCCGAGGTAAAACAGCTTATAGAAGAGCAGAAAGATACTTGTTGCCACGTTACAATCATGACAAAACAGACACCAGACAAGTCATTTCGCTATTTCTGGTTAGGGGTCGGTGTATTGGACAACTTCATGTTCCATACCATTTATAATTTTTATGTAAACCCTTCCAATTATGCAATACTGTACTATAGCACACCATATGACACTCTAATACCATTGCAATACTGGCGCAAACACAAGGATAAATATTAGCACATGCACTCCGGCAAAAAAATACTCATCATCAACGGCTCCATACGCAGCATGCAGGGCAACTCAGGCGCACTGGCAAAGAAGACACAGGAATTGTGTAGCCAGCAGGGCATAACCTGCACTGTACTGAACCTTGCCGAGCCAATGCCAACAATAAAAGAAGTAGCTGAACTGCTGGAAGCGCACAGTGCATTCCTGGTGATATCGGGTGTTTACTGGAGCAATTTCGGCTCGCCACTGCAGCGGTTCATAGAGGTGATGACGGCCTTTGAGCATACACCCGTATTCTTTGGCAAGCCTGTGGCCTGCGCATTATCTATGGATTCTGTAGGTGGCAGCGACGTAGCGGCCAGGATATTGAGCACGTTTTCAGGTCTCGGCTGTTGGTGCCCTCCTTGCAACACACTCATCTTATCGCGCACCGGGCAGGAAGCCATGAACGCCAGCCGAGGCACTACCAACGACCCTAACGAAGATGTGTGGCGCGTAGACGACCTGGAAATTGTTATCGGCAACCTTGTTGCTGCAATGAACGTATCTGCCAATTGGCAGCAATGGCCGGTAGGGCGGCTGGATATATCCAATGGGCCCTGGCCTGAGGGCGGCACCCTTGATCTAGGTTCACATAAATTCCTATAAATATTAAATTAAAGACAATACCTTTATGAAAATTTGATTTATGAAGTTTCCTATCCTTCTTGTTGCATCTATTTTATTCTTCCTGCAATCTTTTGCGCAGAAAGTACACTTTACTGACACCTCGAATAGATGGGTGGTACATGGAACTAATGGTGATGGCCAGGACGTCAATGTCACGGCATACTATTCGCACGACACAATAACTACAGCGCATACCTACCACGTATTACTATCATGTACCAGTGTTCTTGGGTTAACGTCGTACCAGCAGGACTATGTACGTGAAGATACAGCAACAGGGCTGGTTTATGCCTTTGGCCAGTCTGATACCTCTGAACAGGTGGTGTTCAACTATAACCTTCTGCCCGGCGATACCCAGCGAATATCCGGTATGCACGATAGCGTCACTGCCCTGGATTCTGTGCTCATTAATGGTGTGTATCACAGGAGGCTCAGCATTATCCGGGATCACTTTTCCAGGATGACCATCGTTGAAGGGATGGGGTGTATGACAGCACCACTATTCCCGTTGCATAATGCATGCTTCGAAAACGAGAGCGATATTGTCTGCTTCATTAACAACGCTGCATACCCTGCTACTTCATTCGACTTCAACACGTGTTACCATACCCGGCATTTCACCAATAGTTCCTACTGTACAGATCAAGTGCCCGATATACCGCGCCCGGAGATGGTTTTGGCGCCCAACCCTACTACTAACCGGGTATCAATAGCTAACATACCTTCCGGCAGTGTTTACGTGTATAATATGCTTGGCAGTTGTGTATGGTCTGCCTTTGTTACTAACAATAACAAGTTGGATATTAATGTAGACAGTTGGCCGCGTGGTATCTACCAACTTGTAAGTACGGGCGGTGCCCACACTGCACTCCGTTTTGTTTTAGAATAAACTCGTCTTTATACTGTTTTCCTATACCGTAATCGTTTTGTTTAATAATTCACTTGATTATTTAAACAAAATAGCGCCTACTTTTGTCCTGCCTATATTGGCACATAGATAAAAATGAGACAGGACGACATACTATTAGCTGCGCGGGAAGAGGCACTGGATATTGATGAGATTGAACAAATGGGCGACGACCACGAGTGGAGCGGATTGGACACACCCATGAGGGCTGATGCATTTGATATAACAGACGCGGAAAAAATAAAAAGAATAGCTTATCATTTCCACGAGATCATGCACACCCTGGGGCTGGACCTTACAGACGACAGCCTGAAAGGCACTCCCCACCGCGTGGCTAAAATGTATGTCAAGGAGATCTTCTCCGGCCTTGACCCCGCCAACAAACCAGACATTGCGCTGTTCGATAACAAGTATCGTTATGGCCAGATGCTTATAGAAAAGAACATTACCTTGTTCAGCAACTGTGAGCACCACTTTGTTCCTATCTACGGAGTAGCACATGTGGCCTACATGTCATCCGGCAAAGTAATAGGACTGTCTAAGCTCAACCGCATAGTACAGTATTATGCTAAACGTCCGCAGGTACAAGAGCGCCTTACTATGCAGATAGGTGCAGAGTTACAACGCATACTGGAAACTGACGATGTGGCCGTAGTTATAGATGCCCGCCACATGTGCGTATCATCGCGCGGCATAAAGGATACAGCCTCTGCAACCGTCACCTCATTCTACGGTGGCAAGTTTGACAACGAGGATACCAGGGCAGAATTCTTACACCATCTTAAATAGTACCTTATGGCAAATTACCTGATCGTCGGCGCATCTTCCGGTATAGGTCAGTCTTTGGCTCAGCAGCTTAAGAACGACGGACATAATATTTTTGCCATTGGCAGGCGCATGGTGGATGACGTGACCATGTCTTATATTGCTGATGTCACCAAAGATCCCCTGCCGGCTATTGCGGAAACGCTGGATGGCATCATTTACTGCCCCGGCAGCATAACGTTGAAACCATTCCGTGCACTGAAGCCTGAAGAGCTGATGAACGATATGCATATTAATGCACTGGGTGCCGTGCGCGTGTTGCAGCAATATCACGCCAACCTGCAAAAGGCCGAGGCGCCTGCTGTTGTATTATTCAGTACAGTAGCCGTTGGCACCGGCATGCCGTTCCATGCATCTGTAGCTATGGCCAAGGGCGCGGTGGAGGGACTTACCCGCGCGCTGGCTGCCGAATGGGCACCCAAGATCAGGGTCAACTGTATAGCACCTTCGCTTACCGATACACCGCTTGCTGCAAAGTTGACCGATACAGAAGCTAAACTGGGCGTGGCTGTTAGCCGCCACCCACTGAAGCGCATTGGTGCTCCAACTGAAATCGCTGCGGCTGCCCGCTTCCTGCTGAGCTCAGCTGCATCCTTTGTTACCGGCCAGGTATGGCACATGGATGGTGGCATGTCTGTTATCAAAGGCTGATAAACGCTTACCGGTTTGCGTAGTTCCCCACATAAGGCAAAACAAAAAGAGAGCACGGCTATACACCGTGCTCAAAAAATATGTGCTGCCTGCGGCCGCCCCTTCAGCTGGCGCAAAAAATGGGAGCGCGTGTGGGAAGAGGTGCGCTACTGCAGCGACACCTGCCGCCGGAAGCGCTAACCATCTTTCCCTTAAAACTCGAAAATAGCTCCGATAGCGGGGATAAAATTCTGATCTACATTCGGTATCAATACGGGTATCGCGTTCGACCCATCTGCCTTTACGGGCTTGCCATCCGTAGTGGCATAGGAATTATCGGCGTTGCGCTTAAAGGTGTAATAATCCTGGTTTACATTTTTAGCCAGTGTAGCATTCTGCATATCAAAATACAGGTCGAGCGACGAGCGCCTGAAGTTGAATTTCTTATCTATGCGGATATCCACCTGGTTGAATACCGGCAGACGCTCACTGTTCACACGACTGTAGTCGGCCACCGGCACGCCCAGCGATAAGTAATTGAGCTGCGAAGCCGTCATATCATACGGCGTATACGGAGTACCGCCGGAGAGCCTGTATTTCAGACCCAGCTCCCAGCCCTTCTTTAGCTTGTAGCCTGCTATCAGCGATGCCAGGTGGCGGGTATCCCATGTAGACGATACGTATTTACCATTGAGACCTGTAAACTCGCTCTTGAACAGCGTATACGATGCAGTAACGAACAGGTTCTTCACCAGCTTTTTCTGTATGAATAACTCGAATCCGTAGGCCCTGCCTTCGCCGGTGCCGCTGGTTGCCTCATTGCCTATGGCACCAAAGCCCGCGCCTTCATTGGCTATAGATATACCATCTCTTACGGATACCGGGTAGTTATGATATTGCTTGTAAAAACCTTCGGCAGTGATGCGCAGCGATGAGGTTGGCAGGTACTCTACTCCCGCTACATAGTGATCGCACAGGATGTACTTATTATTGGTATTCACAAAGCGGCCCAGGCTATCCTTGTAACCCAATATGGTATAGATGGGTATCTTGGCATACCTGCCTACGCTGGCGTTGATATTGAACTTACTGTTGACGGCATAGGATGCTGCTACACGCGGGCTGAGCGCAGTTAGCGGGTTGTTGCCATCCTTTGTATAAGTGTTCATATCTGTACGTATACCCAACGTCAGCGACAGCTTATCGTCCAGCACCTTCCTGTTTAAAGAACCGTATAAGCCATACTTAAAAAAGTCTATAGCCGCATTGTAAGTGATGGCTATCCGGGGTTGTACCAGGTTGCCGAGTGTATCATAGATGTCCTTCCGCACAATGCTGAAGAGGTCGTTGTTATACTTTACATACTGTGCCGATACGCCATAACTGATCTTCCAACCATTATTTACCTTATTCACCTCCAGCCTTAGCTTGTTCTCTATCTCCTGGCTTTTAGATTTAAAGGTGCGCTTCGATTCATTGCCAAAGTCTGCATCCTCAAATTTATCCAGCTGGTTGTTGAACATGTTGCGACTGGCAGTAACGGTGTAAAAGCCATGCTTCACCAGGTGCTTCAGCGTAAAGCCTACAGTGTAGTTCCACTGGTTAATGGTTGGTAAGGAGCGGATGATGTACTCTTTCTCCGGCGTACTTTGTTTGGGTACAGCAAAAGAGAACTCATCAATCGCGCCAAGACCTATAGCAGTGAGGGTTGTTTTATCATTGATCTTATGCGTTACCTTGTATTGGAAATCCCAGAAGTTGGGCCTTATGGGCAAGTCTATTGCCTGGAAGAAGTACTGCAGGTAAGAGCGCCTTGCGGATGCCAGAAAAGTGGTATTCTTATTGATGGGCCCTTCAAATGTAGCCGCTACCTCGGTGCTGCTCAGCCTGAGGTTAGATTGCAGTTTATCAGGGTTACCCTCCTTCATTTTGAATTGCAGCACACTCGACAACGCGTTATCGTACTTGGCCGCAAAGCTGCTGGTACTTAACGTAACATCCTGTATGAATGACACATTCAGGATGCCTTGCGGCCCACCCGATGCACCCTGTGTAGAAAAGTGGTTGATCTGTGGCACCTCTACCCCATCCAGGTAGTACACATTTTCATTGGGTGCACCACCACGGATAATGAGATCGTTCCTGGCAGCACCACCGCTGGTACCACCTACGCCCGGCAATGCCTGGATGACTTTCGATATATCGTAGTTACCACCAGGATTACTCTTTATTTCTTCAGCCGTCAGGCTTTGGGTAGATAGCGGCGTCTCTGCCTTCTTGCCGTAAGTGTAGGTCTTCACCGTCACTTCTTTCAACTCTGATGCTTTTTCCAGTTCTATGTTCAGCACATTGGCATTACCGTTAGAGGCCAGTACATTGAACAACTTTGCGGGCTTATAGCCTATCAGCTGCACCGTAATATCGTAGCTACCCGGCTGTATACCTGTTATGCGGAAATTACCTGCAGTGTCCGTTTGCGCGCCCAGCGATGTACCGTCGACAGTCACAATGGCCGCAGCCAGTGCTTCCTGAGTATATTTATCCTTCACAGCGCCAATAAAGGCTCCATTTTGTGCATGAGCTGCAACGGAAACCATCAATAGCAATAACAATACTACGCCCGACCTCATAGAATAGATAAAATGCATCATTAGTACGATTTTGTATTTTAGATCGCAAAAATAGACCCTTTCGTTCTTTAGTAAACTATTGGCATATAGATGTTTAACAGTAAGATCAACAAATGCTTCTAACATCACTGTCACCATAAAAAAGCTCATGTTCAGACCTGACCAGTGCAATATCGAAATAAGTATTACATTTATTTGATGAGTACTATCGAGCCACAAGATCTTTCAACAACGGATATTGCCAGGATCAAAAAAGACATCTGGATGTCGGCGTTTATGTGGGCCTGTTATGTGGCGATCTTATTGACCGTATCATTTGCATTATATTATGTGGTTGCTTGCTTTATTACACCAACTGAAGGCTATAAGTCGCGAGGCATCTTTACATTGTCCTTGTTCATGCTTCCTACACTATCCGGTATCCGGCGTTGGCTTCTTGCGGCTATAGACCTGCGGATGAAAAAAAAGATATTGATCAAAAGCACTAACTACAGTGTATCGACCATCAAAAACGACACCTGGCTTATTGTAAATGATCTTAAGCGTTCTAAGTTCAAGATATACGAAGGAATGGCTGCCATGATCAACTGCGATGAACCCGTTGAAATAACATTCGCCAAATACAGTAAGATATTATTATCGATCTCTAACGGCGATTGTAACCTTTTGGATAAGTTTGAGGAGGACGATCTGAAAGAATCGAGGAGTTGATGGAGTGCAACTATCCTCATTCACATAAAATCGTATTTTTACCCAAAGCACTATTTTTTTGAAACATATAAAAGGCCTTGATACCCTTAGAGCTTTCGCGGTGTTCTTTGTATTGATACAACACAAGGGTGTGTGGTTTGACGACACTGTACCTAATGGCCGGTTTATAAAGGAAGTACTGATACCCGATGGCGGGGGCGGTGTTTTCCTGTTCTTTGTGCTCAGTGGTTTTTTGATCACTTCGATATTGCTTGCGCAGCGCACCGATGACGGCAACGCTAAAGGGGGGATCATCAAGAACTTTTTTATCAGGCGCACGCTACGCATTTTCCCTATTTACTACCTGCTGTTATTATTTCTGTATGCTATTGATTATACCGGGTTGAAGGAAAATCTGCCCTGGCATCTTACCTACACCACTAATATACGTTGCTATCTTACCAACAGCTGGAACTCCTTCTCTCATGCCTGGACACTTAGCGTTGAGGAGCAATTTTATCTGCTATGGCCGTGGCTCATCATTTTCACACCAGGCAGGTATTTAAAGCATGTGTTCATCTCTGCAATAGCCATAGGCATTGCCAGTACTTGGTATTGCATGACCATAAAGGGCCACATGGCACCATTCCTGGTATTCAACTGCTTCGATTCATTCGGTATCGGCGGGCTATTTGCCTATGCACAGACCAATGAGAAGTATGCTGCATATTTTGACAAAGCCATCAAATGGGTTGGCAGCCTGGCCCTTTGTATCTACTTGTATTGGAAGGTGGGCATGTTCCTTCATTGGGAAGTTTACGGTTTAGTATTTCTTAAAACGATCGACAGTGTTATGGCCGTGTGTATCATCAGTGCGGTCATCAAGGCCAAACCTTCCCGGTTTCGCAGGTATTTCCTGGAAAATCGCTTCCTGAATTTCGTCGGCAGGATCAGTTATGGCATCTACCTGTATCATTATGTATATAACGCCCTTGCATATTATCAACTAAATGATCTTCTCGACAAAATAACCAGGGAGCATCCCTCGTTGAACGCACTGGTGATCGATTCCCACTTTTACTACTGGCTACATGTGGCTATGATCATTGCCATTTCTGCAGCATCGTATTATTTGATAGAGCAACCGATACTACGCCTGAAGAAATACTTCACTTATAAAGAAAAGGCAGCGTTACAAAACATATAAAATAACACAACATATTTGACAGTGCGCCTGCTACGGCATGCCACTTTTATTTTAAGCAACTCGATTGTACCCTATATATTACCAGCATCTCCAATTTTCAAGCTATATTCACGGCGTATTATACATTGCTCCCGGGCGCCATATGAATTTGATAAGATTACTTATTTTATTGATATTCTTCGGACTATTTAGTCCGGCGGCTGCATATTGCCAGCATATGGACCCGAAAGAGAACTCTGTATATGTCTACAACTTCATCAAATATACCACCTGGCCCAAAAAGAAGAATAACGTTGTCGTTGGAATTGTAGGTAATACTCCGCTGGAGGGGGAACTACAAAAATTATTCTCCCGAAAAACGAGCTCTTCAGTTAGCTACTCAGTCAAAAGGATCACCACAACGGAGGCTAAGAATGCCGATGTGGTCATAGTAGCAGCCGGCGCCACAGATCAGCTAAGAGAGATCACCGCACAAACGGCGCATATGCCCATTCTTATCATCAGCGAAAAAGAGAGCATGGGGCATGCCGGAGCATGCATCTGCTTTTATCTTGATGAAGAGAACGATTACAAAACAGGATATCAGCTAAGTGTACGCAATGTGCATGCGCGTGGGCTGCAAGTGAATGAACAGATTTTAAATAATGCAGTTTTAATAAGATAAGATGCTAAGGCAGATATTGCTGATCATACTGACGATGTTATATATGGCTCCTGTGCGGGGGCAGGATACCAGTATCTACAAGTCTGCCCTGCCGGACTCTGTAGACCTTTCAGGCATGTCTATAGAAGACCTGTCGAAAATGCGTTCTAAATATGCATCTACCGAGCTGGAAAAGACCATAAACCAGGCTATTGAGGCTGCATCCCGTAAGCCATTGCCTGTGCGCAAGACCCCCTCTATCGTATCTGTAATAACAGAAGACGAGATAGTGCGCAGCGGCGCACGAAGCCTGATGGATGTGCTTCAGATGGTGCCCGGCATAGAATTCAATGTTGATGTAGAAGGCGTGGTCGGGATGTCGTTCAGGGGGCTATGGGCCAACGAGGGGAAAATATCGCTGCAAATAGATGGCCAGGAGATAAACGAGATCGCCTACGCATCGATACAATTGGGAGATCATTTCGCTACCAGCCTGATCAAAAAAGTAGAGATAATCAGGGGACCAGGCTCAGCTATCTATGGTGGTTGTGCCGAATATGCCGTGATCAACATAATGACGAAAAAAGGCCAGGACCTGAAAGGGATCATAGCCAATGCATCTGTAGGGCAAACAGCAACCACATATGGCTTGCGGACGGCTTCAGTGGCCGTTGGTGATTCGGTGAAAAAATTGAAATATTCAATATTCGGAAGCGTGATGCAGGGTCAACGTAGCGACCGGATCTATTCCGATGTTCGCGGACAATGTTACAATATGACCGGTAGCTCGGACCTTGCGGATGTTACCGCCGGCCTGGCGCTTTCTTACAAGGGGCTGTCGCTCAGATTCATCTATGACAACTATGAGATGACAACGCGGGACGGGCTACTCCCTATATTTACCAAAGCTTATCCGATGAACTTCCTATCTGCAATGACCAGACTGCAGTATAAAGCCGACCTAAGTAAAAAACTACAGTTCACTGCTGCATTTAGCCATAAATATTCAGAACCATGGACCTATAGGGGCACCCCGGCTCCGGTTGATTCTGACTATAATTCTTACTTGCTGCATGCCAACACCTACAAGCTGAACCTGAGCCTGCTGTGGGACCCTATTTATTGGCTGAATGTGAATGCAGGCTTTGAAGGCTATAACGACCGTGGCCACCTGGCGCCGGGACTGATGTTCAGAACCGACAATACCAACTTTGTGAGCTACATGAACTATGCACCTTTTGCACAGTTACTTATTAAAAGCTCATTTGCCAACGTAACCATAGGCGCACGTTACGATGTAAGCACTGCATTTGGCCAGGCCTTCAACCCCCGCCTGGGTGTAACAAAAAAAATAGGCATTGTCAACTTTAAATTACTGTATGCATCTTCGTTCCGGGCACCAGCTATCGAGAGTTTTCAATACAGTTTGGATAACATGAAGCTTAAACCAGAATGTTCAAAAACACTGGAGTTCGAAGCCAGTATTAAAATAGGCAAGAACATGTACCTGTCTGCCAACCTGTTCGATATTTCTACCATCAATGCTATTACATATTTTGTAAAGACAGACTCTGTTATTACAGGCTACCCTGATGGATATCGAAACAGCGACATTACTATAGGCAGCCAGGGCCTGGAACTGGAGTACAAGTACAAGGCAGCATTCGGCTTTATCAATTTAGGATACTCCTTCTATACAGTACAGAATAAACATCTTGACGAGGCCAACAGAGTACCCGGCAATGATAAAATATCCCTGGGTACCGCACGCAACAAGTTGAACCTACAGGCCAGCTTTAGTATTGGCCGTTACTTATTTGTCTCCCCGTCCATAAACTGGCTCGACAAACGCTATGGCTACTTAACCGTAGACGCTAACGACAATGGCATACTGACGGAATACAAACCCCAGGTCATCGCGAACCTTTACCTGGGGTCAGATAATCTTGTTAAAAACCTTACTGTCGGCATAGGCGTTTCCAATCTTACTGACGAACATATCATCTACCCCCAGGCTTACAATAGTCTTCACGCCCCCCTTCCTGGCTTGAGCCGTGAACTGTTTTTGAAGCTGAGCTATTATATCCCTTTTAAAAAGACAAACCAGTAAAACGTTGATGAAAGCAGGTATAGCACGCAAATTGATGAACACTTACATCACTATCATTGCAACGGTAGCGATAAGTGGTCTGTTTGCGCTATATGTGCTGGCCGTAAATGTGCGTACCAACAGGGATATACAAAAGGTGAGCATACCTTCACTAGAATGTCTTAAGGATATGCGCAGCACTATGCAAGAGATCAGGAAGCTGGCCAACTCATGGGTATACCTCGCCAATCACAAAGACCAGGAACGGCTGATGCAGCTGATGTCAATAGAATATCCTCAGCTGGATAATGATATTAAAACAACCTCCGCATCCTGGTCTTACCGGCAGGAATTAAACCTGCTAAATGAGATCAGGCGCAACAACAAGATAGCTCTTGACTCCATACGGCAAATAACGACATTGCTTGCCCAACCAGAAAATTATCTTGATGACAACAGGGCTGATAGGGCTGCTGCAATAAACACCAATATAAACAAGCTGATATCGGAGAATGACAAGCGTTTCGTCAATTTAATAGACATAAAGAAACAACACCTCGGCCAGCAACAAGAACATACATCTACCCTCTTATATATACTCAGCTTCGTAACATTGCTCAGTATTGTTACCGTTACCTTGGCCAGCTACCTGTCGCTGCGTTATTCACGAAAAAATATCATCCGCCCACTACTGGCACTCAACAAAACTATTCTTGACCTGAGTGCTGGTAGTATCTCTATCACCAAGCCATCTGTGCGCACTGATGAGATAGGGCAAATGGAAAATGCGGTAAATAAAATGATGCAGGGTATTCTACAAAAAGTAGAATTTGCCGGCCAATTAGGTAGCGGGAATTACAACGCCGACTTCCATCTGTTGTCGGAACAAGATAAGCTGGGGCTGGCCCTTATAGCAATGCGCGACGACCTGAGACGCGCACATACAGAATTGACAGAGCAGGACAAGCAACTACTCGACGCCCAGAAACTGGCCCGTATCGGCAACTACTTTTACGACCTTCGAACCGGTGAATTCCAGAGCTCTGCCACACTTAATGATATATTGGGCATAGATGAGACAACACCTATGCTGCATATCGACTGGAAAGACCATATCCTGAATGAATTTCATGCCGATATAGCCGAAAAGGCCGTTATGGCCATCAAACAGAAAGCTACATTTACAGCCAGCTATCTTATACGCAGATACAACGACGGCAAAGAATGCTGGGTGAACACTATCAGCCAATACATATATAACAACGATGACCGCGCCATAGCGATGTATGGAACGATGCAGGACATCACCGAAAGTAAATTGCTGGAACTAGAGCTGAACAACTCTTACACAATGGCACGAGAGCAGAATAACAGGCTGCTCAACTTCTCCTATATCGTATCGCATAACCTGCGCATGCACACCGTGAACATACATAGCCTGCTGGACCTGATCGACGAAGCAGAAACTGAACAGGAAAGCAAAGAGTTCCTGGGCTATCTGCGCATGTCGTCGGACCAACTGGAAGAGACCCTGCAACAACTGAATGAAGTGGTAGCCATGCGCAACACAGTAGACCTGGTTGTAGAGCCCATACCGCTGAAAGCGGCTATAGACCATACCATGGATCTGTTAAAGACACGCATTAGCGAGAAGGATGCGCGCATCATGAATAATGTGCCCGCCGATCTCTGCATTAATTATAACCCCGGCTATCTTAACAGTATTCTGCTTAATTTTATATCTAATGCCATAAAGTACAGCCACCCGGACAGGCAGCCGATCATCACGCTTGATTGCATCAAACAAAACCCGGCAGTAGAAAACGGGGGGTATGTATTGAGTATTACCGATAATGGCCTTGGTATAGACCTGAAAACAAATGGCGATAAGCTCTTTGGCATGTACAAAACATTCCACGGCAATAAAGATGCTAAGGGATTAGGACTGTTTATGACCCGCTACCAGGTAGAAGCAATGGAAGGCCGCATAGAAGTAGAAAGTACGGTAAACGCGGGTACAACTTTTAAAATCTACATCAGGTAAGCAATGAGCAAAAAAGTATTTATTATCGATGACGACCTGGTTTACCAATTGATCCTGAAAAAGATGATGACCAAGGTTTACCCCGACGCCATTATTGAAACCTACCAGAACGGCTCACGGGCACTGGAAGCAATTGCCGGGATAGCCGCAGGGAATGGTGAGTTCCCCAATGTTATCTTCCTGGACATCAATATGCCGGTAATGGATGGATGGCAGTTCCTGGAGGGCGTAGCACAGCACCAGGAACTAAATACAAACACCCGTATCTACATGATCAGCACCTCGCTAGACATGCGGGATAAAGAGCGGGCCCTATCTCATCCCCAGGTAAAGGAATACATATATAAGCCTATTACTACCGACAAAATGAAAGAGGTACTGGAAGCATAATAATTCC
Organism: Chitinophagaceae bacterium; assembly: GCA_947455215.1. Lineage (GTDB taxonomy): Bacteria > Bacteroidota > Bacteroidia > Chitinophagales > Chitinophagaceae > Flavipsychrobacter. Next base: position 5,391 of record CANGNA010000045.1, on the reverse strand, counting down.
TCATCTGGTCAATGCACTTATTATTGATGTATGTTCCGGATACTGCAGGATCAGCTCATTTCTTTGCGCCAGCTCGAACTCTTCGTAGTCAAATCCCGGAGCAACAGTGCATCCACAGAGCGCGTAACCGCCCGTCTCTTCTACCCGGCAGGCAAACCAATTACCTCCTTTAATGGTGAGCGTTAGTACGCAACCCGACGCAATATCCTTTCCCAACAAATGCCTGGTCAATTGCCCGCTGTTAGTTATTTCATAGATGCATAATACAGTACCCTCATAGTGATGCCATGTCTCATCAGACGCTATTTTGTGAAATGCCGAGCATTCTCCGAATCGTAACAGGTAATAGATAGATGTCATAGCCGACCTGTCCCCCTTATGTGCCAGCGTCAGCACCTCCCTGGGCAGCTGCAGGGGCGACCTGTACACCTCTCTGTAAGCGCCTCCTTCTACATGAGGTACAAGGTCAAGCTCCCTGATCCAATATTCTGCTGTATAGTGCATAGCATGGTATTATTTACCTAAGGTATAGAAAGATGTTATTGTCTGCTAATCGGGGGCACTATACACCTTACAATTATCCGTACCTTAGTTTTCCCATTTTAGAAGAATAGCACATGGCACAATTAATAAGAAAAGAAGACGCATTAGAATACCATAGTAAGGGCCGCCCCGGCAAAATAGAAGTAGTTCCCACTAAGGAAACCAAGACGCAACGCGACCTGGCGCTGGCCTACAGCCCCGGTGTGGCAGAGCCATGCCTGGAGATAGCAGCAAACCCCGAAGACGTGTATAAGTACACCGCCAAGGGCAATCTTGTAGCAGTAATAAGCAACGGCACTGCCGTACTGGGCCTGGGCGATATAGGCCCCGAAGCAGGGAAACCGGTAATGGAGGGCAAGGGGCTGCTGTTTAAGATATATGCAGATATAGATGTGTTCGACATTGAGCTGAACGTTAAGAATCCGGAACAATTCATACAGGTAGTTAAGGCACTGGAACCAACCTTTGGTGGTATCAACCTGGAGGACATCAAGGCTCCTGAATGCTTCGAGATAGAAACGAGATTAAAACAGGAACTGAGCATTCCCATTATGCATGACGACCAGCACGGCACGGCTATAATAAGCGGCGCCGCGCTGCTGAATGCACTAGACATTGTTGGCAAGAACATAGCCGATGTGAAGTTCGTGATCAGCGGTGCCGGTGCATCAGCCATATCGTGCTGCAAAATATACCTGGCATTGGGTGCGCGTGTTGCAAACATGTATATGTTCGACAGCAAGGGCCTGATAACAGCTACCCGTACAGACCTGGATAGCCACAAACAACAATTTGCTCAGCAAAGCGCAGACATGAGCCTCGCAGACGCGATGAAAGGCGCTGATGTATTCATAGGCCTTAGCAAGGGAGGCGTAGTGGACCAGGGCATGGTGAAAGGCATGGCTGCGAAGCCAATTGTATTTGCACTGGCCAACCCTACCCCGGAAATAAGCTACGACGAAGCTTTAGCGGCACGCCCCGATGTGGTAATGGCTACGGGGCGCAGCGACTACCCTAACCAGGTAAACAATGTGCTTGGCTTCCCTTACATTTTTCGCGGCGCACTGGATGTACGCGCATCCGCCATTAACGAAGAGATGAAGCTGGCGGCAGTAAAGGCATTGGCAGCATTGGCCAAGGAGCCTGTGCCCGATATTGTGAACGTAGCCTATAACGACCACTCGCTACAATATGGCGCGAACTACATAATACCAAAACCTATGGATCCACGCCTGCTGGTAACAGTATCTATGGCTGTTGCGAAAGCAGCTATAGATAGCGGTGTAGCACGTAAACCTATTACCGATTGGCCTGCCTATGAGCATGAATTATATGGCCGCCTGGGTAGCGACGATATAGTGCTGCGCTCGGTGATCAACAAGGCTAAGCAGAGTGTGAAACGCGTAGTATTCTCAGAAGCGGAGAACATCAAGATATTAAAGGCTGCCCAGATAGTGAAAGACGAAGGCATAGCACAGCCGATACTGCTGGGCAATATTGGCAAGATACAGCGAATGATAGCAGAGAATAACCTGCACCTGGAAGACGTAGAGATCATAGACCCTAAGAGTGACGAGCAGGAAGCAACACGTAATGCTTACGGGGAGCTGTTCTTCGAGGAGCGGCAGCGCCGCGGGGTCAACCTGTACGAAGCCAAGAAAATGATGCGCGAACGCCCTTACTTCGGCTGTATGATGGTGCGCCAGGGACTTGCAGACGCATTGGTGAGCGGGCTTACCCGCAAATACCCGATGACCATTCGCCCGGCGCTGGAAATAATTGGCATGGAAGAAGGAGCGGGCCGTGTGGCAGGACTCTACCTGATGCTGACCAAGCGTGGACCGCTGTTCTTTGCCGATACTACGCTGAACTTCAACCCTACCGAAGACCAGCTGGTAGACATCACCCTGCTTACCGCCAAGGCCGTAGAACGCTTTAATATAAAGCCTCGTATAGCCATGCTGTCCTATTCCAACTTTGGCAGTACGCCATCGCCTGAGTCGCATGCAGTAAGTAATGCAGTAGCACGCATCAAGGCCACGCACCCCGACCTGGTGATAGATGGCGAGGTGCAGGCCGGGGTCGCCTTCGACCAGGAGCTGCTTAAAGAGAACTACCCCTTCAGCGACCTGGTGAACGGAGCGCCCAACGTGCTGATATTCCCCAACCTGGCCTCCGGCAATATTGCCTATCACCTGCTTCAGGAAGTTGGCGGCGCGGAGGCCGTGGGGCCTATTTTGCTGGGGCTGCGCAAACCTGTATATGTTTTACAACTGGGTAGCACTGTACGCCAGATAGTAAATATTGTGGCTATCGCCGCCATGGAAGCACAGGTAAAATAAGTACGTAATTACTAAATAAAAATACCGTAACAACAAGTTTTAAGGCAGAAATTTGGGAAAATAGAAACCGGTTTATTACATTTGCACTCCCGTACACGGAAGGATAGTTCCATGGTGTAACGGTAGCACAACAGATTTTGGTTCTGTTTGTTCTGGTTCGAATCCAGATGGAACTACAAAAGCCACCATAACCGGTGGCTTTTTTGTTGGAATATATGAACTGATCTTATAAAGCAAGTACTACCTAAACCATCGTTAACTTATCCAGTAATTAAGCGTCAGGCCGGGGAAAGCAACAAGAGAATGTGGCCCCTATGCCGGGTTCGGTGGCGGTAATAATAAAGCCGCAATGCAATTCCATTGCTTTTTTACACATGGCCAGCCCTATCCCCGACCCTTTCCTTTTTTGATCAAGACGGGTGAATATGCTGAAAATATGCTCCTCCTGTTCTTTAGGAAAACCAATACCATTGTCCGCTATGGAGATAATGTCATAGATAGCATCGGGCAATGCGGCTTCGTTATGTATTGTATCACCCTTAACACCAGCCTGTGCAGAAATTCTTACCACCAAGGTGCGCCGCTCGTCTTTGAATTTAACGGCATTATCCAGTAAATGATGGAATATCATCGACACCAGAAAAGGATTCCCATGTATAACAGGCAATGCATCAATAATAAACTCAGTATTACCGGTATCTGTCTTTTCCTTCAGGTCATCAATTACAGTACTGATCAAAGCACTAAGGTTTATAGCACTTCTGTCTGTACCAAATTCATTAAGACGCGTAAAAGCTGCAATATCGCTCGTCAGTAACTTCATCTTCTGTATGGCAGCCTGGGCCTTCCTTATATTCCCTTTACCGGGATCGGAAAGTTTACCTGCTTCATGTGCAGTTATATACTCAAAGTGCAGGTAAAGCTGCCTTAACGTTTCGCTGTAATTATTCACAGCAATGTTCGTAAACGTTTTCAGTTCGGAATTAACAGATGCCAATTGCCTGTTCTTTATGGTAAGCTCTTTATTTAAGGCCTCAATACTGTGCTGGTATTTCAACAGATCGGTAACATCCTTAACTATCTTGCAACCACCAATAAAATTATTGTCCTCGTCTTTCAGCGGAAAAATATTGGCTACTACATCTATCTCCTTACCACTCTTGGTTACTTGTTTGATAACAACATCGATAAACGAACCTGTTCTTAATCCCTCTATGATCTCCGTTGCCTTATGCGTCATGTTACTGGGCAGCAGGCAACCTGCGGAACGGCCCATTATTTCGATAGCGGTGTAGCTATATAATTTTTCCGCTGCAGCATTCCAGTAGGTGATATTTCCATTGGCATCAAACGTCACTATAGCATCGTGTGCGGAATCAATGATGCATTTAAAATTCTCCAGCGACTTATTGAGCACACGCAGTTCACTCTCTACCTTTTCCCTATGGGCTACATCATGCTTAACTATCAGTACACCAATGACAGACTGCTCTGCGGCAAGGGGTATAAAATGCTTTTCAACAAAGCCCTCAGCAGATGTTCGGTTGTAAGGAACAAAAGATTTTTCACCCCTAAGCGCAGCATCCAGTGCATCGGCATTGGCTTGCTCCGACCTCATTTCCGGGAAAACACTGAAAACGCTTTTCCCTATAGCCTCCTCCTTTTTTAAACCTGTGATCAATTCACAGGCCTTATTCCAAACAATAATCTCGAACCGGGCATTCAGAGCCAATACCTGGTCCACGTTTTCATTGACAAGCAGTTCAGCTAGATCCATTTAAATAAACATATAAGAAGCATTAAACCTGGCAGGTTTAACACATAAAAACAACAAAAATCAGGCTTGTGAAAGCGCCCGCAGCGGGCATACTACGAAGATGTATGTTCAGCTTTTCAGGGTCTATATTGAGCAAAGACTCCTGCAAATAGCTGTCGGGAACAAAAGTAGAATTTTCTTTTTAGAAACTGTTGAAGATTTTTTTAAACAGACTTTTATCATATACACCTAAACAACAGATAGTTGTATCGAACAAACATTGATATCGCGTTACCAACCCTACAAAAAATAACAACGATCACCCTTATATCAGAACCATCCAAGCATTCTGGCCAGTAAATTTCTATTACGCATTAATATGCTCATCATAGTTATGACACCAATTAGGCGTTGAAATTCGTCATGTTTTCCGCTACACCTCGCCCTCGCCAAAGGGCGTAGAGATGTTACGAGAAGCGCTCCACCGATATCGACTTTTAATGTAGCATTAGGACGAGACAACGTATAAAAGTAAAAGGGACGCCGATCGGCGTCCCTTTTACTTTATTGAGGCAGGCTAGTTATTCCTTTACTAACCTCTTTGTTACCTTTTGTTCGCCCTGTGTGAGTTCTACCATGTACACACCGGCTGCAAAGTTGCTCATCGGAACGGTGATCACTCCGTTCTGCTTCGCGCCCAGGTCCTGGCTGTAGATGCTTACGCCGCTTACATCCATTATCCGTACGCTT
>CANGNA010000044.1 GCA_947455215.1 Chitinophagaceae bacterium | reverse complement strand
GGGCGTACGGGTTGGTTATTGTGCCCAAAACGAATACGGCCGCTTGTGAGATTGCTTCGTTCCTCGCAATGACCGGTCGAGGTAATGGTTGTGTAGAATATCCAAAACGAATACGCCCCGATGGGTGTTGGCGGGGACGCCAACAACGGCGCAGCCTGTGAAGGACGAATCCATGATAACGGCGGACATGAGCTACATAGCGCCCCATGTCCGTGTCGCCCTTCGACAGGCTCAGGGTGACACTCGGTGAAGGCTTTATTGTTGAAACCCTGCGCTATAGTAATCAGCCCCTTACAGGGCGGAACGTGAGGTTGGTTGTATTTACAAAACGAATACGGCCCGATGGTTGTCGGCGGGGACGCCAACAACGGCGCAGTGTGGTGTAGGTGTGGATATGGATATGGGTGTGGTACGGGTGTAAAAGATATGGCACACCTTGGAGGTGTGCCATATCTGGGTATTGGGTATTGGATATTATTTTGGTTAGCGCATGAGGGTGAGGTTGCCGTGGCGGGTGAGTTGCTGGCCATCGATGAAGGTGGCGGAGAGGGTGTATATGTATACGCCTTCGGGCTGGGCTTCGTTGTTGAAGCGACCATCCCATCCCCTACCCTCGAGGTTGGTAGTTTCGAAGATCATCTGTCCCCAACGGTTGTAGATGCTCATCTTGAACGAGCTTAATCCTTTACCAAAGTACATGCGCGGGTCGAAGTAATCGTTGACACCATCGCTATTGGGCGTAAATACATTGGGGAAAGCCGTGTAACAATCGTTGCGGACGACTACGGTATCTGACGCATAGCAATTACCTACCGTAACTTTTACCGCATATACACCCTCGGCACTTACGGTGATGGTGGAGGCGGTGGCACCAGTATTCCATAACCACGATGTGCCCGGACCAGGCACATTAAGCGCATCAGCCAGCATAAGGGTGGTACTGCCCGCGCAAACGGAAGTATCGGCTCCCAGACTTACCAACGGCTGCGGCATTACGGTAACATTACGCGATACGCTGAGCGGCGGGCATGCCCTGTAGCGCACCATTGTTGTAATGTTGAAGGTACCTGTAGTACCATATGCATATATCAACGGATCGACACCTATGACGCTATCTCCATTCCCAAGATCCCAAACAATGGCGGTACTGCCTGCTGACAAGTAATCGGCATTCATAGTGATGTATGTGCCGCGGCATAGGACGGTATCGCTAAGCCGCATATCCAGGCCTGCTGCGGAATCGACCGTCACGACTGCGAAAGCTGTATCACTGCAAGGTACAAGGTCTGTGACTATCAGTGAAACAGTATATACACCTGCAATGCTGTAGGTGTGCGAGGGGCTGGAGGCATTGCTGGAATAGCCATCGCCAAAGGACCACACATAAGACGGGCTTGTACTTACGGACATATCTGTGAACGTAGTTGCTGCGCCCTGGCATATGAGCGGCGAAGCGATAGAAAAGGCAGCGCTGTCTTTATGACGGAGATCGATAGACTGAATGTTGCTATCGACACATGTGTAGCTATGTGCAAACAGTTTTACAGTATATACATTCTGTACCGGATAAATATGTGTTGGGTTGGTAACAGTTGATGATGTACCATCGCCAAAGTCCCATGAGTAGGCAACAGCGCCTGATGAGGTGTTGTAAAAATCGACGGTATCGCCATGGCAGCCTTTGCGCACATTGTAGTTGAACCCGGCAGTTACGGCATCGTAAACAGTTACCGATACCGAAGTGCGATCGCCCTCGCAACCCAGCACCGTTTGGCTGGCCCAATAAGTATATGTACCCGGCACTGAGGTGTTGGGAACGGGCGCAGTAGCGGAGCCTACCCCACCCGTGGCCGATGTATACCACAGAATATTAGATCCCAGTACAACGGTCCAGTTGTTGAACGGCTGACCGGGGCAATACGCACCGGGATTGTTGGTAATGGTTGGTGCAGGAGGGCGGGCATTGACCGTAACTGTAACCGGTGCCCGTGGCCCTTCGCAGGTGTTATCTGTCTGGCTGACATACCAGGTAAAGACACCAGGAACGACACTGGACGGCGTAGGCGCGGTAGGGCTGCCCACCCCACCGGTGGGAGCAGTGTACCAAAGAATATTTGTGCCCGTAGCCGTAAGTGGCACAGTAGGCGTGTATTGGCAATAAGTTGCGCCTGACACCGTAGGGGTAAGCGGGGTGATATTGACCACCACCCGGATGGAATCGCGGGCGCTTTCGCAACCATTGAGCACCTGGCTGGCGTAGTACATGTAAGTGCCCGGCGTAGCGGTAGGCACAGTAGGATCGAACGGTGTGCCAAGGCCCCCAACAGGAACTGTGTACCACAGAATGCCCGTGCCCGTAACTGTGAAGGGCACGAACGTCTCGCCCTGGCAATAAAAAGTATCGCCAGAGATGACGGGTGCTGCCGGCATAGGCTTTACAAGTAAATTGAGTGTGACAAAAGAATCGCAGCCATTGACATTGGCCAATGTATCGAGGTAAGTGCCGGAAGCAGTGAGCACGTTACCATTGAAGGTAACAGTAGTGCCGGAACAAATAGTATCATTGACGGTGGTAGCCGACGTAGCTGCAACAGGGATGGTGTATGTAAGAGTATCGACATAGCAAACGCTATTGCCGAGTGATACTGTAGCGGTGGCGGTGCCTGCTGTGCTCCAGGTGACCGCGGGTGTAGCTGAAGTGGAAGTAGCCGGAGAAGCTGTGCCGGAAAATACCCAGTTGTAATAAATATCGGGGGCTGTAGCGGGAATGCCTGACACGCCGAGTGAAGCAGGAGCATTCTGGCATGCTGTTGCGGCACCGGAGATAGCAGGCGGTGTGGCAAACACGAGGCTGAGATTATCGACGATCATTCCAAGGGTGGAATATCCTGAGGTATTATCGGTAAGAGTGATGCGCAGGCGGACAACCCCTGAACCAGAGGCCACCGCTATAACCGGGATACCGGTAACGGCAGTAAGGGCAAATGTGGTGTTGGTGCGGGTAAAATCCATATTCACATAAGTGGCTACGGCAGTGCCTGTAGCATCGAGCCCTACAATGTTGATGTGCGAGGTAAGCGGATTGGGGCTGCCGGAAGTACGGCGGGAAGCCTGCATACTGAATATGTAACTGGCACCGGGCAATATGCAGACATCCTGGCGAAAACATGATTCATCATCGACCTCGGCGACACGGTTGGTACTTACTGTGCCACCATAGGTGGTCTCGAAATAGGTAGCCTCGACACTGGTACAAGCGGATACCCAGTTGGCGCCAGACGAGTTGAAGTTGCCGTTTTTGATGAGCTCTTGTGCATAGCCGCCTGTGGCCAGCATAATTGCCATTATTGCTAAGAAAAACTTTTTCATTTGTTAGGTATTAGACCTGCTCTTGTGCTAAAGATAGCCGCTAAACAACAGACACATGATAGATTTAGTTCTATCAACCGCGAATTAAAGCTATCGATTTTGCTTATAAGACGTTGTTTATGAGGAAATGGTTAGGTTTTGATTGATGTTGAATGGGAAAGAGACCTCCAAGGTAAAAAGACGGGAGGGACACAAGGGACTTGGGCGACAGTAGTGCTTTTTATCCGCAAAAACGCCGGACGGAATCCGGCTACCGGGTTGTGCCGTAGCTATAAGCGACGGCAAACATTTCTTTTTGTTTAGATAGTAAACTACGGCGAACAGGCTTGCCTCAGCCGCATAAAGCTACGGCGGCTGAGGGAAAACGAATACGCCCGGTGGAGCCGCAGGGTTGAAACCCCGCGCTATAATAACCCGCCCTTACAGGGCGGCACAGTTTATTGTACATCTGAAAAAAGGCGAAGTGGATGCTTGGGCGAGTATAAAGATCCGATGCGTGATCATGGCACATGAATTGTGTGCTATAGTGCATTAAACTTTATACTTTCAGGATAGTCTATATAATCTGATGCCGCAGGACGCAGTAAGAATGGAGGACCATATGCTGGTGGCCTCGTTCAAAAATGAACAGTTGAGGGATGCTGCTTTTACCAAACTGGTGCGTAAGTACCAGGAGCGGCTGTATTGGCATATACGCAGGATGGTGGTGGTGCACGATGACGCCAACGATATATTGCAAAATGTTTTTATAAAAGTATGGCGTGGTTTGGGTGATTTCCGGGAGGAGGCCAACTTGTATACGTGGCTGTACCGTATTGCCACCAACGAGACGCTGACGTGGATAGAACAACAGAAAAAACACAATTCTGTGTCGTTATCGGGGGAAGAGAATATTTTTGCGGAACGATTGACGGCGCAGAAAGATTTTTCTCCGAATAAAATAGAGTGGAAATTGCAGAAGGCGATCCTCTCGCTACCTGAGAAACAACGCATCGTGTTCAACCTGAGGTATTTTGATGAAATGCCTTATGACCAGATGGCGGAGTTGCTGGACACATCGGCTGGGGCATTGAAAGCCTCTTACCACCATGCAGTAAAGAAAGTAGAGGCGATGCTGCTGAATGAGTAGAATGCGACAATGTGGGTGTTATTGCAGTTTCACGCAAAGCACGCAGAGGAGAGGCGCAAAGGACGCAAGAGGAGAGCGAGGAACAGAGCGAGAGCGGAAGTGTGCTTGAAGAACCCCGGCCATGAAAGGAGAGCGAGAAACAGAGCGAGAGCGAAGATGTGCTTGAAGAACCCAACCATGAAGGGAGAGCGAGGAACAGAGCGAGAGCGGTGGTGTGCTTGAAGAACCCCGGCCATGAAGGGAGAGCGAGGAACAGAGCGAGAGCGAAGGTGTGCTTGAAGAACCCCGGCCCTAAAGGGAGGTGTTATGACATCTTACATGACAGGCATTTAATGTTAGTGCCCTATGAAAGGTGATTAGATAAAAGATGTTTTAAACTTTTAAGGAAGACAATTGTCTTATAGTAGTAATGAGTGAAGAAAATAATATATTGAACGAATTGCGGGGAATGGGAAGTCCGTTGGCGGATATGCCGCGGAGGATGCCCTATGCTGTTCCGGACAATTATTTTGAAGGGGCGGAAGAACGTATATTAAACATTGCCGGCGGTTTGCCGGGAGTGAAGGCTGAACTGCCCTACGGCGTACCGCAGGGTTATTTTGACACGCTGCCGAAAAAAATGCTGGCAGCCGGCAAGCAGGCCGATAAGAGGGCGCGGACAGTAACATTTGTGCCGCGCATGCAGTGGGCCACTGCTGCTGTGCTGGTACTGATGATAAGCCTGGGGGGATATATAACCTTCCGCGGCCAGGCGATGAGCGAACCGGAGCACCTGTTGTCATCGGTGCCGGCAAGCGAGATACAGGCGTATGTGGAGAACCGCTATGAGATAACAGAAACGCATAGCGTGGCCGACAGTAAGCTGAGCGGCCTACAATTGAACAAAAAAGAAATAGAATCTTACCTGAATGATAATGGGTGGGAATAATGTAACGAGGTAGTTATGAAAAGGTTTTTAGTAGTATTTGTAAGTTTTATATTTTTTGTAGTGGGTGTACAGGCGCAGGACGGAGACAGACCCGGCCGTGAGCGGATACATGCCGCCAAGATGGCCTATATTACCGACAAACTACACCTGACCACTGAACAGGCGGCTCCGTTTACAGCTGTATACGGCGAGTATGAAGGGGAGATAAAGCAGCTACGGAAGAGTTACCGCGAGAAATTTATGGCGGATAAACGCAACGGATCGGCGGACGATATGACCGTACGCCAATATATTGATGATAACCTGGACTACCAGCAGGGCGTGCTGGACATTAAAAAGAAATATAAAGACCGCTTTCTGAAAGTGATCAACCAGAAGCAACTTTCGGACCTGCACGAGGCAGAAAGGGAGTTTAAAAAATTACTGATACAGCGCCTGAATGGTGAGGGCGGACGCGGCGGTATGCGGAGGATGAGGTAGTTTATTTAATGGCTCAATGGCTTAATAGCTCAATGGCTTAATTGAATGGGGTAATGCTTCGCCGTTAAGGCAGTTGCAGTTATCGGTATCTTGCGCTCTTTCAGAGCTCGAACCGGCTTTGTTCTTCCCCCGGGACTGCATCCCGGGCTATTATCTTTAGGTTTTTCAGACCTATTTTTCTTGACTGCCGTCCTAAGCCACAGGGTTGAAACCCTGCGCTAGTATAAAACGCCCTTTCAGGGCTTGACCTGGTTGTTTATACCAGGGGGCTGCATCCCGGGCTATTGTCTTTAGGTTTTTCAGACCTTTCACTACGCGGTTCGGAATGACAAGACACATGTCCGTGTCGCACTTCGTCGTTCGACAAGTTCAGGACGACAGGGCTGCCACTGACATATTGTGTATGTCCTTGAATTTCAATATCACAAAACGAATACGTCCAGATACAGTAATCACCCCCGATGTCCGACAACACGTCTCGGCTCAGCCGGGACTGGTCGGACATCGTCCCCTCTTTGGGCCAACGCACAAGGCTATATAAAGAGGGGAGTTCCGAAAACGAATACGTCCCACCGTGAGATGGCTTTCCCGAAAGGGTTCGGGACAGGCTGTTCCTCGCCAATGACAGACCCATGTCCGTGCCGCCCTTCGATACTTCGACAAGCTCAGTATAAACTAAGCTCAGGGTGACACTCGGTGGTAGTTGCTGACACTGGAGAATGATTGCGGTTGCCCGAATAACACCTCGCCATGAACTGTGCGAGGTGTGCGCATGGCTGTGGCAGGGTTATGTGAAGCCTATTGTTACCACCTTACGCCGGAGCCGTGGAGGACGTCTTTTATGGCCTGGTAGGTATTGTTCATTAATGGTGCAACATCGGCGGGGGCTACCCAGCGGGCCTCCATGATGTCTTCCTCTGTTTGCGGGGTGAGTTTGCGGGTGTCGGCGGTGGTCATGCGGTACCATTCGGTTTGCTTGACGAGGTTGCTGCCGCGCTCTTTGTAGATATGCCAGGTGGTAACAACCAATCCTTTTGAGGTAAGCCCCTGTACCCCTGTTTCTTCGCTTACCTCGCGTAGGGCGCATTCCTCGAGTGTCTCGCCTTTGTCGAGCTTACCCTTGGGGAGATCCCATTTACCCCGACGGAAGATAAAGAGTATCTGCCCTGCGGGGTCGTACACTACTCCCCCACCCGCCTGTATGACCTTGAAATAGTCGACCATGTGCGTCATCAGCGCTTCGGCGTCGTACTCTTCGATCATAACACCTGCGTTAGCAGGCCCTTCGAGATGGTCGAGTGCCTGCAGAAAATGCTGGCGGCTAAGGCCTTGCAACTGAAGGTAGCCGGCAGTTTCGGGCGACACCGTTTTGCAGGTGAGCACGTCGTTGGTGAGTATTATTGGCTTATCGAGATAATATACTTTTTGCGTAAAATTCATGAGGTGTGTTTTGCAGGTTTGCTTATTTGGCGTAGGTTTGGCGCTTATGAGCACAGCAAAACATTTCGCCGAAAAACTAATGCAAATTAAGGCTTTGCAGATGAACGTACAAAAACCATACACCTGGGCATCCGGCTGGTTCTCTCCGGTATATTGCGATAATCGTAAGGTATTGTCTTTTCCGTATGTACGCGATTTTGTAAAGAGCGAACTGGCTAATATGGTGCTTGAACATTTCCCCGATGCCGATGTGATAGCGGGCGTGGCCACTGCGGGCATAGCCCATGGTGTAATGGCCGCCGACCTGCTGAAACTACCCTTTATATATGTGCGCAGCAAGCCGAAAGAGCATGGCATGGGCAACCAGATAGAGGGTGTACTGGAACCGGGGCAGAAGGTGGTGATAGTAGAAGACCTGGTATCGACAGGTAAAAGCAGCCTGCAGGTAGCTGAGGTGCTGCGTGAGCAGGGTGCCGAAGTGGTGGGCATGTGTGCGTTGTTTACCTATGGGTTCCCGGTGGCTGATGAAGCGTTTGCAAAGGCGGGTGTGCCACTGCATACCATAAGCAACTACAGTGCGCTGATGGAAGTAGCTGAAGAGGCCGGAGTGATACAGGCGGATGAAAAAGCTACGTTGGAACAGTGGAGGGTTGATCCGGGGAACTGGAGGAAATAAACTTTAATGGCTTAATTGCGTAATGGCTCGATGGCTCAATGAAATGCGGCAATGTGGGGGGAATGTGATGGAATGCGACAATGTCCGGATGCGTAAAAATTTTTACGCAAAGAGTCGTAGCGCTTTGTTAATCCGATGGGTTGTATCTTTCGCATAATGCTACGGCAGCTGAAAGAAATCCGATGCTAGTATAATAACCGTCTTAAGCCATCGGGTTAAAACCCGATGCTAGTATAGCCGGCCCTTACAGGGCCTGTTATAGGGATGTTGAGTAATATGACTACTGATAAGTACTTGGGGCATGGAAATACTTTCTACTTACGACTAAATACTTGTGACTATTAGATGAATTGGCTGAGGTTGATACGGTATAAGAATCTGCTGATCGTGTTCTTCACTCAGTTGCTGGTATGGTATTGCCTGATCTATGACAGCAGGAATTTCTGGGGGGGCTGGGCCATTATTGATTTTTTGCCCATTGCTTTATCTACATTACTCATTGCTGCAGCGGGTTATATCATTAACGACTACTTCGACATAAAGATAGACCTGATCAACCGGCCGGACAAGGTAGTGCTGGACAAGAAGATACCCTTGAGGCTAGCGATAATAGCACACGTTGGATTCAACATTATTGCTATGGCACTGGTCATGCCAATAGCGATCCGCAACCACCATTACGAATGGCCTCTTGTTCAATTGGCATGTATCATTTTGTTATGGTTCTACTCTACGCATTTTAAAAGGCGATTTTTAACGGGCAACATCGTGATCGCAGCGCTTACCGCACTGACCGTAGTAGTACTTCTTATTTACGAACCATCGTTGCGGATGTATTACAAAATGTGTTGGTGGAGGAATGACACCCATCAGAGCATAGACCCGAAATGGATGTTTGCGGGCTTTGCCTATTTTGCTTTTATGCTTACGCTGATGCGGGAAGTTGTAAAGGATATGGAAGACTATATAGGCGATGCAGAAGAAGGGTGCGTGACGATGCCCATAAAAAAGGGCCTGCAATATTCTGCCCGGTTCGTGCAAACAATAGGAGGAATAACAATTGTAACGTTAGCCCTGATAACCTATTATTTATTCCTGCAAGGCAACCGCATTTTAGGGATATACACCATAGGTTTTGTCTTATTTCCACTGACGTGGTGGTGTTTTTTTATCATCAAAAAAAATACAGTACAACATTATCACACAGCGAGTAAGTGGTTGAAAATAATTATGGTGTCTGGTATTGCCTCGCTGGTTGTTTATCATTTTACTAATCTAACTACTCATGCATAAAATAATACTGGCGTCACAATCGCCGAGGAGGAAGCAGCTGATGGAAATGGCCGAGCTGGAATTTGAGGTGATCATTGCAGATGTGGATGAGACCCCACCGGTAGGGATGCCGGGCAAAGAACTACCCGTGTACCTGGCAAAGAAGAAGGCTGACGCCATCAGCCACAGGGCTGCCGGAGCCATTGTAATAGCGGCTGACACCGTGGTGCTGCTGGATGATGATATACTGAACAAGCCCACTGATGCTGCCAATGCTATTGACATGCTTACCCGATTATCTGGCAGGATGCATACGGTAGTAACGGGTGTATGTCTACGCAAAGACGATAAGGAACGTGCTTTCTCTATTACTACCGAGGTGTATTTCCGTAACCTGAATGCCGCGCAAATAGAACATTACGTGGCCGACTATAAGCCAATGGACAAGGCAGGTGCTTATGCCATACAGGAATGGATAGGCGTTACCGGCATTGAGAAGATAAACGGCGATTATTATAATGTGATGGGGCTGCCGATAGGCAGTGTACTGGAGGAGCTGGAGGCGTTTTATTAACAGATCACAAAGCCGTTGATTTACTAATTGTTCGTATTTTTGACATATGACAATGCAATACACATATAATGACAAAGGCAAGCCTATAGGTGTATTTATACCTATCTCTGAGTGGAAGAAGTTGAAGAAGAAATATAAAGATCTGGATGCTGAGGAAGATGGTGCTGATGATGTGCCGCCTAGTAAGGAGGAGATATTTAACGACATAAGAGAGGGTTTGAAGCAAATAAAGTTGCATCAGGAAGGTAAAATAAAATTGAAAACAGCCCAACAACTGCTGGATGAGTTATAATATTTATTTTCAACCACCATTTAGTAAACGACTCAAGCGACTTTTAAAGAAATACCCTTCATTAAAATCTGAACTTGCTGTTGTAATCAACAAGCTAACTACCCAACCTAACATTGGTACACCCCTTGGGGACGATTGCTATAAAATTCGTTTAGGTATCGCATCAAAAGGAAAAGGGAAATCGGGAGGCGCAAGAATTATCACCTGTGTCAAAATAGTCAACAGTGCGGTGTATTTGCTTACCATCTACGACAAAAGCGAACAAGAGACTATCTCTTTGACTGAATTGAAAGAACTAGCCAGTAACATCGAATAGCTAACCATTCACCATCTCTACCATCATTCTTGCGGCTTCGCTGCCGAGGGCGACGCCCATGCCGCCCATACGGAAGGCTCCGTATACGCGGGAAGAAAATGCCTGAACAACAGGGAATTTATTAGCGCCAAAGGCCATGATACCTGTCCAGCGACGGTCGATAGTGAACGGTGTACGTGGCAGGATGATCTCTTTTAATTTCTGTTCGAGGTCGGCCTGGATATGGTCGTTAAAACCGAAACTGGTAGTGTTCTCAGTCTTGAAGTCGAGGTTGCGACCACCACCGAGGAGCACGCGACCATCCAATTCGCGGAAATAATAGTAACCCATATCGAAGTGGTAAATGCCTTTGAATTTAAGGCCTTTTACCGGGTGGGTGATCAGTACTTGTCCGCGGCCGGGTTCTACATGCACATCGGGCAATAGTTGCTTTGTGAATGCATTGGTGCAAATACTGAATGTATTGCATGTAAACCCGTAGGTCTCTTTACGGAATGGATCGTTGATGAAGACCTCTACCCTATAGGGGTGTTCTTCGAAGCGGGCGATATCAGCACCCGTTTTTATTTCTATTCCTTTTTCGATGGCCAGGTCTGTCAGTGCGCGCATCATCATGCCGCTGTGCAGTTCGCCCTCGCAGGTGTTTTCTATGAGCGACTGTGTGTAGGTGGCATCGAATCCAAACGCAGCAATTTTATTATTGGCCAGTTTGTAGGCGGGCTTGCCCACCAGCGGCAATAATACTTCGTTGAGCCTATCCAGCTTTTCCATAGCATAGGCTTCGCGGGCACTGATGAGCTCGTAGCTGCCATTTTCTTTATAGCCAATCTTATCATCGCCCAGCCGGACACGGAGGAGTTCTAATCCCTTTTTACGCCAAGCAAAGAGGCGCACAGCTTCTGCCTCGCTGACATTATTCAGGTCGTCGAGCAGTTCTGTGGCACTGCCCATGCAGGCAAAACCGGCGTTGCGGGTGCTGGCGCCAGTGGGCAGCACTCCCCGCTCCAGCACCAGGACGCGCTGGCCGGGGAATTTAGCTTTGAGTTCGATAGCGGCGCTAAGACCTACTATGCCAGCGCCGGCCACTATGTGGTGGTAATGTGTGAAGCTTTGTTGTTCCCAGTAGGTTAGCATGTTCAATTTGTGTTACTATTGTGCGCCGGCGTACATCTTCTCGATGATGCGAACGACTTCGCGACCTTCTTCGGCGGTGGTCATTATCGGATAGGCGTTCAGAAGGACATCGACCACGTTCTGGATGAGTTTGTCGTGGTTGCTCATAGAGCCCTGGTACAAGCCATAGTCATTGGACTTGGCACTGATGTTTATTTCGGGCAGTGCTTCGCCCTGGAGGTTCTGGTATTCTATGGTGTTGAGATATTGCCCCCCGATCTTTACGGTGCCTTTTTCACCAAAGATGGTAATGGAGCCTTCCATATTCTTTTGGTAAGAACAGGTGGTGAAGTTGAAATTGATGATAGCTCCGTTCCCGGCCTTCATCACAAAGCTGCCGGTATCTTCCAGCTCGGTATTGTGCTGGTGTGCGTAGTTATGGATGATACCAGTGGCTTGGGTAACAGATCCATTGAGGTAGTACATGATATCTACAAAGTGGCTGAACTGTGTGAACAGGCAACCACCATCCTTTTCTTTTTTACCGCGCCAATTACCCTCGCTGTAATAGGCGTCTCCGCGATTCCAGAAGCAATTGACCTGCACCATGTATATATTGCCTAGGCGGCCATCCTCTACCAGCTTTTTCACTTCGCGCACGGGCGGATTGTACCTGTTCTGCTTTACTGCAAATATTGTTTTACCAGCGTGCTCGGCTGCGGCTATCATATTATCGCACTCGGCCACGCTGAGGGCCATTGGCTTTTCTACCACCACGTGCATACCCGCGTTAAGTCCGGCAACGGTGTGAGGCTCGTGGAGGTAATTGGGGGTGCAAACGCATAGTACATCTATCTGCTCGTTCTGGAACATATCGTCGGGGGAGGTATAGAAACGTACCCCGGCAGGCACTTTGTTTTGCACAGCCTCGTTATTATCACAAACGGCAACCAGCTCTGTCTGCGGATTGTGCATGATATGGCCCGCATGGCGGGTGCCAATGTTACCAAAACCTATAATTGCAAAACGGATGTTACTCAAAAGATGTAAATTAATAACTGTGGCTAAGTTAATGAAGGTTCACGCAAAGGACGCAAAGAAGTTCGCAAAGAGCTTAAAACCATAAAAGTTGTGGCCGCTTAAGCCGCAGGGTTGAAACCCTGCGCTAATATAACACGCCCTTTCAGGGCTTTCCCATTTACTTAAAGAGCACCATTACAGAACTATTTTTCAACAAAACGTAAAAAACACCTGCATATTGTTTACCAATCGTCTTTGGCACGACGCGGGATAGCTGCTTCTATCTGGGCGTTACAAAATTGTTCAAAATCTGTGGTGTTGAAGTCTGGTTTATGTACGTTCCATTGATACCGGAAGTTATCGCTAGTGTTTACCGTAAGCACACCGAAACGGAGTAAAACAGTGTCTATGCCCGTCCACTCTAATGCTTTGCTTCTTACCCCGGCAGGCAGGATCATACCGTTATTGTTTATAGTGATGTACTGCACCGAATTGGATTTGCGCTCCCAGAACATGGAAAACAATAGTGCTGCCGACAACACCCCAAACAGGCCCATGGGCACCTTCCACTGTTGCGTGACGGACCAGGTGAACAATGCCGAAGATATGACGAGTTCCACGACGCGGAACAACCTGTTATTGCCGGGCCTGGTGAGCCACCGGTTTTTCCCTATAGTGAGTAGCATCAGTATTATAGCCACCAGCAGTAAGGCAAGCCCAACGTTGGTAACCTGCGCATTGAACTTAAAAATGATGGCGCCAGCACCCAGGAAAGCCAGTGCGCTGATGAGGTGCAGGGCGGTGACCTGCTGCTGTTTTACTTTTTCCTCGACCAGTTGTAAGGTGTATTGCATTTGTTGTATTCATGAATGTAGCGCTCTTTTGAGCGCTACATGTTTTGTTATGTTCTATTTTTTTAGCAATTCCCGAAAATGAATACGTCAGCTTGTGAGATGGCTTTCCCGAAAGCGTTCGGGACAGGCTGTTCCTCGCCATGACCATGCCTTATATCCTCTTTTACCTGCTGTAGTTAGGTGCTTCTTTGGTGATCACTACGTCGTGCGGATGGCTTTCGGCCATGCTGGCGGCGGTGATGCGTACGAATTGCGACTCGTTCTGCAGGGTGGTGATGTCTTTGGCACCACAGTAGCCCATACCGGCCCGCAAGCCACCGATGAATTGCTGTACCACCTCGTTGAGGTAACCTTTATATGGCACACGGCCTACGATACCTTCCGGAACGAGCTTTTTCACATCTGCTTCCATATCCTGGAAGTAGCGGTCTTTAGATCCTTCCTGCATGGCCTCTACAGAGCCCATACCGCGGTATGATTTGAATTTACGGCCTTCGTATATAATGGTCTCGCCCGGGCTTTCTTCTGTACCGGCGAATATTGAACCAGCCATAACACAACTGGCGCCGGCAGCAATGGCCTTTACCATATCGCCCGTGTAGCGGATACCGCCATCGGCAATTACCGGTACGCCGGTCTTCTTTAATGCCTGCGCTGCTTCTATGATGGCAGTGAGCTGTGGTGCACCTGCACCTGTTACCACGCGCGTAGTACAAATAGACCCAGGGCCAACGCCTACCTTCACGCCGTCTGCACCGGCATCGGCCAGGGCCTTAGCACCTGCAGCAGTAGCTACGTTACCAGCTATAACCGGCAATGTTTTGTATGCTTTCTTCACCTTCTTCACCGCATCGATAACGCCCTTTGAGTGCCCGTGCGCGCTGTCGAGCGTGATGAGATCGACACCGGCGGCTTTTAGCGCCTCAACCCTGTCCAGGATATCGGCGGTGATGCCTATGGCAGCACCGGCCAGCAGGCGGCCCATATTGTCTTTAGCCGCATTTGGGTGGCTCTTAAGCTGGAGGGTATCGCGGAAAGTGATGAGGCCGATCAGCTTCTTCTTCCTGTCTACGATAGGCAATTTTTCGATCTTGTATTTTTCGAGGATGCCCTCTGCTTTCTTCATATCTGTACCCAGAGGCGCTGTAACCAAGTTGTCTTTGGTCATTACCTCAGATACTTTTTTACGTGTATCCTTTTCAAAACGGAGGTCGCGATTGGTGAGCATACCTACGAGGATGTTGTTGGCATCAACAATAGGAATACCACCTATGCGATTGTCGCGCATGATCTTGAGCGCGTCGCCAACAGAAGCTTCGGGAGTGAGTGTTATGGGGTCTATGATGAGCCCGTTCTCTGAGCGTTTTACTTTGCGGACCTGGTCGGCCTGGCGCTCGATGCTCATGTTTTTATGCAAAATACCTAAACCACCCTCTCGTGCCAATGCGATGGCCAACGGAGATTCTGTAACGGTATCCATCGCCGCAGATATCATTGGGATGTTGATACGAATGTCTTTTGTAAGATTGGTGGAGATGTTTACCTCGCGGGGGAGCACTTCGGAGTAAGCGGGCATCAGGAGGACGTCGTCGAACGTAAGCCCCTCGCCATAAAACTTAGATTTTATTGCCATGCGCAAAGGTATATCAATTTTTATAAAAATTAAAAAATGGGGGAATTGTCTGAATCAGAATTGGCCAGAATTTAAGAATTGATGGAAAGGCAGGAAGCAATTTTGGCATTATGCCCTTTGTATTTATCGGTGTCCGTGCCGCCCTTCGACAAGCTCAGGGTGACACTATGTGGTGGTTGCTGTAATTGGAACACGTCCGCTTAAGCCGCAGGGTTAAAACCCACAAGTGTTCGAAACCTTGTAAGGCCGCCTAATTAAACCCCGGCCCTCATCGGCTGAGCCGAGACACGGTAAAGGGAGGTGATATTAGTGCTCCGAGTACCTGCGAGATCGCTTCGTTCCTCGCGAAGACTCGTGTTGGGTGGGTTCGCAGAGACCCAGTGTAATTTGCAAAGTTCTTTGGCGCAGCTAATTGATTACTCAGGGGACACTCTTTGGTAGTTGCTGTAATTGGAACACGTCCGCTTAAGCCCCGGGGTTGAAACCCCGGGCTATAATAGCCCGCCCTTACAGGGCGGCACAGTCGCTTTCATATTAAAATGATAGTTATTACTATTTTGCAATCAGAGCGTTGTCACCTTAATAGTGGTGGCGAGATTGCGGGTGGTGGCGTCGAGTTTTAGTTGCTTTTCGATGTAGGCGTTACTGAATTTGGTGGTGCCGTAGCCGGGGGAAACAAAGAATACTTCGCGGCCGATGACCTGCATCTTTTCACCATCTGCCAGAACGCGGCCAAGGGTTTCCAGCTTATCTGCATCGGGAATGGCAGACAGGAAGGTGATGTATAGTTTCTCGCCTTCGTTCAATTCCGGGAAAGGGTTATTGGCGGCTACCTCTTTTAGTTCGTCTACGGTGCGGATGATGGTCACGACCTTATACCCCAGCGCCTTTTCCAGCATCTTTTCTATATCGGTGCGTATCTTTTCCGGCTTGCCCTTGGTCTTGAATATCACATTGCCGCTCTGGATGTACGTGACCACGTCGGCATAGCCATTATCATTGAAAATACCCTTGAGCAGTTCCATTTTTATCAACTTTTGGGCGCTGACATTGATACCACGAAGAAAGGCTACATGACGTTTCATATTTTGATGCGGGCGTGCTGCCCGGGCAAATATCGGCAGAAAAACGGTTCCTTATTACACGCTGTGTTGTGTTAACTTCTATCGTCAATATTTGAGGTGCGCTTAGCGCCAATCACCCCCGATCCCGGCCGAGCCGGGAACAACACGTCTCGGCTCAGCCGAGACTGGTCGAATATCGTCCCCTCTTTAGGCATGCGCACGCAGGCCTGACAAAGAGGGGAGCTCCCAGCTTCTCAGCGTGGAGACCATTTCACCAAAATAAGCTGTAGCATGCGACAAACAAGAGGGCGGGGCAATATATCATTTACCGCAATTTTACCAGCTATTGACGCATTATAACAGATAATAACATATTTTTATTCATTACAAATTTACAGTCATGCATTTTACCTCTACTATCGGGCGATTGTCGGCATTGGCCATATGCGCACTACCCCTCTTTGCTACCGCCAAAGAAAATAAGAATTACAACGTAACGGCCTTTGCGCATTACAAGGACATGCCTGTCAACCAGGCTGCCAGCAGCCAGACACGAAGTAAAGTATCGGCGCAGTTCCCGGGGTGGATGTTGAGTACCGATAAGTTATCGGGGGCGTTTACCGATATTAACGGTAAGCCTGTTGCTGCTGCGGGCCTGACCACGCAGGAAAAAGCCAACAATGTGCTGCGTATATTGCTCCCCAAGCTGGGCGTAACACCGGCAGACTGGGTACAAACAAAAGCATTCAGCTCTCCAAAGGCAGATTTTGTGCAGTATAAACGCCAGGTAGCGGGGCATGATGTGGTATTTGCTATGATGAGCATGCGCTTTACCAAGAGTGGTGCACTGGCAGAAGTAAAGATGAAGGACTATGGCACCAGCGATGGTAAGAGCATGGATGTATCTGCCGAGGATGCCACAGAAATAGCCACCAAAGATATTGCAGGACTGGCCGTAACACAGGCTACAGTTGATGCCAATTGGGCGTGGTTCCCGATACCACATGCGGGCGGGTATACGCTGCACCAGGCCTGGCATTTTACTGTGAAAGGACGCATAAAGGGTGCCACTCCGATGATATTGGATGGCTATGTAGATGCTACAGATGGCACGCTGCTATACCGCACCAATGATGTACATGAAACAGGATTTGATGTTACTGTAAAGGGATCAGTATATGTAGATGGCACGCTGCACCCGGCAACAATGCAGCCACTGCCGGACCTGCAGATCAATACGCTGGCAGGCTCGGTATTTACTGATACGGCAGGTGTAGCCAGCGATGCGACCATGATACTGCCTGTAATAAGCAGCGTGCCGCTGATGGGCCGCTGGTCGACAGTGATAGATTCTATAACCGGCCTGACACCGGAGTTTGGCGATACGGTAAGTGTACCAGGTACTATGTTTACATACCCTACGCTTGCGCCGAGCAGCGACAGGCATGTGAATGCTTACTACCACGTAAACAGGGTACATAACCTGATGAAGAACTACTACCCTACATTCACGGGTATGGACTTTTCTCTGCCAACGAATGTGGACCTGACGAGTGGTACCTGCAATGCGTTTTACGATGGCACGTCGATCAACTTTTATAAGGCAAGCGCGCAGTGTTATTCTTTTGCAGAGATCGGCAGCATTATTTACCACGAATACGGACATGGTATCAATGACCATTTTTATGTATTGCATAGTGCTACAGGCTCTATGATGAACGGTGCACTGAACGAAGGCTACGCTGACGTGTGGGCCATGTGTGTGACCGCTAACCCGATAATAGGAGAAAACAGCTTTACAGGCTATGGCGGCTTTATCCGCCGGTATGACAAGTTGCCACATGTATACCCACTGGACTACCAAAGTGGGGGCTTTTTTGTTGACCCACATTATAATGGTGAAATAATAGCCGGCATCTGGTGGGATGTAGGTGTGAACCTGGGCGGCGCTGCCGCTATGACCGCGCTCTATACCGAAGCCATGTACAGCACAGCGGACGGAGCAGATGGCACAGAAGGTGAAGTGTATCACCAGGTATTGATAGATGCACTGATGGCTGATGACAATGATGCCGACCTAACCAATGGCACGCCGCACTACAATGAGATCATAAAGGCATTTGCCCGCCACGGCATATACCTGGAAGGAGAGACAACCTTTAACCATATTGAGACCAATAACATGGCGGCCAATACCGCTGTAGTGCTGCAAGCAACCATATTTCCGACCGATGCGAGCTATCTGAGTACTGTGAAGCTGAAATACAGGCTTAACGGCACAGGCACCTGGAACACTGTGGCAGGTACGCTATCGGGAGGGAATTATAGCGCCACTATACCCGGCCAGTCTGTGGGCACTACCGTAGAATATTACTTTATAATGTACGATGCGCTGGGTGTGGAGAATGGCTACTTCCCCATAACGTGCAACCCCAATAACGGCGCATGGGAAACCACACTGCCATACCAATATGGCGTAGGATTACCGGTCATCACATCCAACCACTTTGAAGCTGCAGATGCCACCTGGCATGTAGCCAACAACCCAGGCGACAATGCAACTGCGGGTAAATGGTCGCTTGGCGTACCTGTTGCCAGTTCTTTTTACACATCGTTTCCCAGCAGCGACCATACTAACCCCAGTGGTACCAAGTGCCTGAGAGCAGGCGTAGGTACGGGCGGTATGTTTAATGCAGGAGTACCAGTGACCAATGGCACTACTACAGTTCTGTCGCCAATATTTGATCTTAGCAGCTATACCAATCCTACGATAGAATATTTCCGTTGGTTCTCTAATGAGCAGGGCCAGGACAATTATAAGAACGACCCATGGATAGTACAGGTAAGGGATGGTAGCAGCACATCATCTCCATGGATCAATGTAGAATTTACCTATCAGAGCGAGCTGGAGTGGCGCAGGCGCATCTTCCGGGTAAAACAGTACCTGCCAACAGCTACACAGGTGCAGGTAAGGTTTGCTATTTCTGACTCCATAATTACCAATTACAACGGTAATGGGCAGAGCTTTACAACAGCTGACCTTGACGATTTTTCGCTGCGTGACAATGGCGATGTAGCCGGAGTAAAGGATGTTGTAAGATTGCACGCTACCGTGGAGCCTAACCCGGCCAATGACATGCTGAACGTACACCTGACCAATGCGCAGAGCGATGGCCGCGTAGCGCTTTACGATGCATCGGGAAGGATCATCAAACAGACGACAATTGCTGCGGGCGCAACAATAAGTAGCTTAAGCACAAGCGATGTAGCACCTGGTGTATACTTTGTGCTTGTACAGACCAATGAGGGTATTGAAACGAAGAAGGTATTGGTAGCACACTAACGACTAAGCCTCACCCCGGCCCTCTCCGAGGGAGAGGGAGGTGTTACACGAGCCCATCTATTAATGTCTCCATTTAATGTGGCATTCGTATATTATCAAGAATACCATAAATAAAATAGCCATCCCTTGGGATGGCTATTTTATTATCTATTGAATGACGATCAAACTATCTCACCTATCAAAGTAGCAGAGGTTGTTTTGGTCACCTTTACGTTTACGTAATCGCCTTTCTTAAGACCAGCAACTGACTTAGGGAAGACCAGTATCTTGCTCTGGCTGTTGCGGCCGCACCAGTCGTCGGCGCTGCGCTTGCTATCGCCTTCTATCAATACTTCGTATACCTTGCCTATTTCGTGAACGTTTGCTTCGTTCTGTATGATCATCTGCTGGTTGATGATCTCTGTGAGCCTGCGGTTCTTTACGTCTTCCGGTACATCGTCTGTAAAGCGACGGGCGGCAAGGGTGCCGGGACGTTCGCTATAAGCATACATATAGGCCATATCGAAACGGCTGAACGCCATGAGGGACAGTGAATCCTGGTGGTCTTCTTCGGTCTCTGAGCAGAACCCTGCGATCACGTCGGTAGTGATACCACAATCAGGCAATATCTCCCTTACGCGGGTCACTTTATGCATGAACCATTCGCGGGTGTAGGTACGGTTCATCTGGGCCAGCAGACGGGTGCTACCACTCTGCATAGGCAGGTGAATGCACTTACAGATGTTGTTGTACTTAGCCATAGTGTACAGCACATCGTCGGTAATATCTTTAGGATGCGATGTACTGAACCGGACACGCAGCTGAGGAGACAGCAGCGCTACTTTTTCGAGCAGCTCAGCAAAAGTGACATTGTGACCATCTTTGTTGGTGTAGTAATAACTGTCCACGTTCTGGCCGAGGAGTGTTACTTCCTTGTAGCCTTCATCTACCAGCTGCTGGCATTCTTTGATGATGCTCTCTGTATCGCGGCTACGCTCGCGGCCGCGGGTAAACGGTACCACGCAGAAGGTACACATATTGTTGCAGCCGCGCATAATGCTAACAAAGGCGCTAATACCATTGCTATCTATACGTATAGGTGCGATATCAGAATAAGTTTCATCACGGCTCAGGAGCACGTTCACACTTTTCTGACCACCTTCGGTCTCGGCAATAAGGTTGGGCAGACTGCGGTAAGCATCCGGGCCTACAACAATATCTACCAGTTTCTCTTCTTCCAGCAATTTGGCCTTCAGACGCTCGGCCATGCAGCCCATGATGGCCACCAGCATACCCGGATCCTTTTCCTTCAATCGCTTGAAATGCTGTAGCCTGTTGCGGATGGTCTGTTCTGCCTTCTCTCGGATAGAGCAGGTATTGATCAGCACGAGGTGGGCCTCATCCTGGTCGCGCGTTGCACCATAACCTTCTTCGTTCAGTATGGATGCCACGACTTCGCTGTCGGCAAAGTTCATGGCGCAACCATAGCTTTCTATATAAAACTTCTTCGAAAATTTGTTGGGATCATCCAAAAAAGGAGCATACGCCTCACCCTGCCTTGCTTCGTCCACCTCCTTATGCAACACTTCGCTCATTGTTGTTGTAAAATTTAAACCGCAAAGGTAAGTTATAATAAGTATAATATAATTGGTGATAAGAGCGATACACTGTTGTTTAATTATCTTGCAGTATGGAGCACATCATATCCTACAACGAAATATTCAAATTTACATATAATACATTTATTGGCATTGGCTGCAGCCATGAGGATGCCACTACAGCAACCACAGTACTTGTAGCGGCCGATGTACGCGGCATAGACAGCCACGGTGTGGCGCGCCTGCCGGGGTACATCAGGCTTTGGGAGGCCGGGCGCATCAACCCGACACCCAACATACGCATCATACACGAAAGCCCCTCTACCGCCACTATAGACGGCGATGCTGGCCTTGGCCTGGTAGTGGCCCCATATGCTATGCAGGTAGCTATAAATAAGGCTAAAATAGCCGGAACCGGCTGGGTAAGTGTAGGGAACAGTAACCACTTTGGCATAGCCGGCTACCACGCCATGATGGCGCTGCAGCACGATATGACGGGCATAGCCATGACCAATGCCAGCGCCCTGGTGGCACCCACATTCTCGGTAGAGCGTATGCTGGGCACCAACCCTATAGCAGTGGCCATACCGGCGGGCCAACAGCCGCCTTTTGTGGCCGACTTTGCGACCACCACTGCATCGAACGGAAAACTGGAGCTATTACAACGCAAGAATGGCGATGCGCCGCTGGGATGGGTACAGGATAAGGAAGGCAACGACGTAACTGATGCACATGCACTGAAGACAGGTGGCGTGATGCTACCCCTGGGCAGCGACAGGGAACATGGCAGCCATAAAGGCTATGCACTGGGCAGTATAGTAGATATATTCTCGGCGGTATTCAGCGGAGCAAGTTATGGGCCGTGGGCGCCACCCTTCCCCGCTTATGTACCTATGCCGGAGAACATGCCGGGCAAGGGCCTGGGGCATTTCTTTGGTGCGATGCGCATAGATGCGTTTCGCCCGGCTGAGGAATTTAAGCACCATATGGATAATTGGATCAACAGATTCCGTAATGCCACGCCGGCACCGGGCTGCGACCGCGTGCTGATACCCGGCGACCCGGAACGCGAAATGGAGGCTGTGCGCATGAAGGAAGGCATACCGATCAACGACACCGTGTATAATGACCTGTTGGAGATAGGGAAAAGGTTTGGGTTGCAATTGTAATATCACTTAGACGTTAAAAATCAGCATGCCTGTTGAGCCTCACCCCGGCCCTCTCCAAAGGAGAGGGAGGTGTTACGTACCTTTTACGATGCCTATTTTTGATGTATAACTGGTATAACGTTAGTACACAAAACATACAAACAACAAGGGCAGCGAAGATATCGCTGCCCTTGTTGTTTAAACTATATAGTGCTATTTTAATGCCAGTGCCAATACCTGGTCGGCATCATTCACGTAGTGGAATCTCATGCCTTTGATGAAGTTCTTGTTGATCTCTTCTACATCCTTTTCGTTCTGGGCGGGCAGTATCACATCTTTGATACCTGCGCGTTTGGCGGCCAATACCTTCTCCTTTATACCACCAACAGGCAGCACTTGTCCGCGTAAGGTGATCTCGCCCGTCATAGCGAAATAAGGCTTTACCTTGCGGCCCGTAAAGGCTGAGGCCAAAGACGTGAACATAGTAATACCTGCGCTCGGGCCATCTTTTGGCACGGCACCTTCGGGTACATGCACGTGTATGTTCTGCTCTTCAAATTTCTCGTAAGGAATATCGTAAGCGTCGGCATGTGCCCTGAGGTACGATAATGCTGTTGATGCACTTTCCTTCATTACATTGCCCAGATTGCCGGTAAGCGTTAGCCCGCCCTTACCCCTGGCCAGCGATGTTTCTATGAACAATATATCACCGCCTACAGATGTCCAAGCCAGGCCTACTACCACACCTGTCGGGTGGCCCTTAGTATAGATATCGTTGGTGTAGCGCGGCTTGCCCAGTACCTGCTCCATAAATTCGGCAGTTACATTCTTCTCCACGTTTTCTTCCATAGCTACGCGCTTGGCTACGGCACGCATAATGGCGGCCATCATCCTGTCCAGTTCGCGCACACCACTTTCGCGGGTGTAGTCCTGTATCAGTTTTACTATCACCTTATCCTGGAACTTAAGCGGCACTGCATTAAGGCCATGCAGGTCTTTTTGTTTAGGTATAAGGTGGCGCTTGGCTATCTCTGTTTTTTCTTCTGCCGAATAGCCGGACAGCTGAATGATCTCCAACCTGTCGCGCAGGGCAGGCTGTATCTCGTTCAGGCTATTGGCCGTAGCTATGAATAATACCTTAGAGAGGTCGAATTCCAACTCCAGGTAGTTATCGTAAAAGGTATTGTTCTGTTCGGGATCCAATATCTCCAGCAATGCAGAGCTTGGATCGCCACGAAAGTCTTTGCCTATCTTATCTATCTCATCGAGGATGAATACAGGGTTGGCCGACTTGACCTTGCGTATGTGCTGTATGATACGGCCAGGCATGGCACCGATATATGTTTTACGGTGGCCGCGCAGTTCGCTTTCGTCGTGCATACCACCCAGGCTGAGGCGTACATATTTACGGTTAACGGCATTGGCTATGCTGCGCCCCAGCGATGTTTTACCAATACCCGGAGGGCCTACAAAACACAGGATAGGCGACTTCATATCTCCTTTCAACTTCAATACGGCCAGGTATTCCAGTATGCGGTCTTTTATCTTCTCCATGCCATAGTGGTCGGCATCGAGCACCTGCTGTGCATGCTTCAGGTCGTAATTATCTTCTGTGTACTCGCCCCACGGCAGGTCCAGCATCAGATCCAGGTGATTATAAATAACCGAGTAATCGGGCGTGCTGGGGTGCATGCGCTCCAGCTTTTCTATGTTCTTTTTAAAGAGCTCTTTAGCGCCTTCTGTAAAGTTCTTGCCTTCTGCGCGCTTCTGCAGGTCCTTTATCTCGCGCTCGTTGGGGTCGCCACCCAGCTCTTCGCGTATCGACTTCATCTGCTGCTGCAGGAAGTACTCGCGCTGCTGCTTATCTATATCGGCCTTGGTTTTGTTAGTGATCTCGTTCTTCAGTTCTACTAATTGCAGCTCGGCCTGCAGCATCTGCAATAGCTTCTCAGCCCTTAACTTCACATCATTCTCCTCCAGCAGTGCCTGCTTTTCGGTAAGCTTAGACGTGATGTTGGATGCTATGAAATGCATGAGGAAAGACTGCTGCTCGATATTCCGGAGCACGATAGACGCCTCTGAAGGCACATTGGGCGACAGCTGGGCTATCTTCTCCGAATGGTCTTTGATGGACGACATTATAGCATTGAACGCTGCATCATCCTGCGGGTACTTATCTTCGAGATAGGTGATCTTAGCTGAAAAATAAGGTTCGGTCTTAGTGAACGAGTCGATGCTGAAACGCATGCGCCCCATGATAAAAATGGTGATGTTGCCATCGGGCATTTTTATTTGCTTTACTATGCGGGCAAGCGTACCTACTTTATACACATCATCCAGCCCCGGGTCATCGTTGTTGCTTTCTTTTTGGGCAACCACGCCTATCCATTTATCACCCTTCTGGGCTTCGGCAATAGCCTTTACAGATTTATCGCGGGAAACTGTGATGGGCAGAACGACGTTTGGAAACAGTACTGTATTGCGTAAAACAACTATAGGCAGTTCTGAAGGGATGGATCTTTTCTCCTGGTCGTCCATCTCGTCTTCGCCGAGGGGAACTATAGGCATGAACTCCATTTCCTGTTCATTCTGACCAAATATCATATCAAACATTTGTTACAATTAAGACATAATGACAAGTTTTAGGACGCAAAACCCGTCAATAAAGCGGTAAATATACAGGGCAATACTTATGCCAAAGCACAAAAACTGTAATTTTTACAGTGGCACGGCTTTAATACCTTTGCGCCAAACACATATCTGCATGAAGAAATTACTTACTATGGCAGGCTTTATTGCCGCAACCACACAAATGGCATTTGCCCAGGACACAAAAGAATCTGCACCCACTGTAACAGGAAAGAAGTTTTATACGTCCAGCTCGCTGGACGGGTCGCTTATTTCGCTGAATTCGACAAGCAACAAAGGCTTCAGTAACATACCGCGCTTCTCCTATTTTGTGAATACCGGTATCAACTTCAACTACGACCTGAGCCATCATTTTGGTGTATTTGCGGGGGTGAGCATAAAAAACATGGGCTTTATAGATAAGAGCAGCACTATAAACCCGGGGCATGAGGTAACTATAAAACACAGGGTATATGCGGCAGGCATACCTGCGGGCATCAAGATCGGCAACCTGGGAGAGAAGGGCACCTTCCTGATACTGGGCGGTGGTGTAGACTTTCCGCTGAACTACAAGGAGAAAATATTTACCGACAGCCGTAAACACAAGACCAAGAGAAACGAGTGGTTTAGTGAGGAGGTAGAACCAATAATGCCGTATGTATTTGCGGGCTTAAGCATTAAGAGCAAGTTCACGGTAAAGCTACAGTACTACACGGGCAATTTTATGAGCGACGACTACTGGCTGAACGTACCCACAGCACAACTGGCGGGCAACTATGATACCCACCTGGCGATGCTGAGCTTTAGTTTTTACGTAAAGAACAAGCACAACGGACAAACAAGGAAAGCCTTCAGGGCGATGTGGCAACAGAAACGAGCTGCGAAAAAAGCATAATTACGAACGCCCCGCTATGCGGGGCGTTTTGCTTTAACCAATTCAACACACTAATACGATCAATCTTTTATTGAGATACTGAGACTACCCTTGACGCCACTGATAGCCACCTTGCTGGCCGACAAATAGCTTTTGTATTTATTATACACACTTTCTGGCTGCGGCTGACCGTTGATGACCAGCTTGCCGTGGCTCTTGGCTATGGCAAAGCCTTTCTTCCTGCTGATGAGCCCGTCGTCTTCCATTTTGTCGAGCATCTCTTCAAAGTTGCCACCGCTGCCGCTTACCACTGCATTATCATCGTCTGAGTTAACAGATACACTCATGGAGCGATGCACTTCTTTACGGGCCTCCGCCAGCGCACGCTTACCCTCTGCCAGGCCCTGCCTTACTTCATACTCTATCTCCTCCTTCAGCTTAGGATCGTTGAGCGCCCTATCGGCCTCGGCCATACCCTTATTGATGGCGCTGCGTATCTCATCCCAATCTATTGCATTCATTTCTTTACGGGCCTTAGCTATCTCTTTGCGGGCGCTTTCCATCTCCTTTTCCATCTCATCTTTGTCTACTTGTGCACTGGCATCTGTGATCTGTTTAGCAGCCTCCGCGATCGATTTCATAGCACCGTCTATATCTACAGAAAAGTCGTCGTCGGTATACGATATGGTGGCATCTGTACCATTGCTGCCGGTGATGGTTTTATTGATCACTCGCTTATTGCCATTACTATCTATAGCTATCACCTTTACTTTGGTGACGGTATTACCGTTGATTGTTGTAGTGGTAGTGGTAGTTGTACTATCTACACTCTCCTGCTTTTCTTTTTCCTTTTTCTGTTTGCTCTTTTGAGCGAACGACGGTGTAAATATGGCTACTGAGCAAATGATAGCAGCTATGGCCAATACCACTACACCGGCCTGTCCGTAATTGATGTTTTGTGTTTTCATTTCCATGATCCTTTTTATGCGGTTAAGTAATTGATT
Source organism: Chitinophagaceae bacterium (assembly GCA_947455215.1). Taxonomy (GTDB): domain Bacteria; phylum Bacteroidota; class Bacteroidia; order Chitinophagales; family Chitinophagaceae; genus Flavipsychrobacter. The sequence continues at coordinate 8,333 of CANGNA010000044.1, read as the reverse complement.
TTTGTTTCCTGTAGCTGCCAGAGACAGACCACTTTCGTAGCGGCTGGTCTCCAGCATGGCCAGTGCCTTTGCGTATGGCAGCGGGTCTGACGAGTGCGCTACCACCATATCATCGCAGCAATGCTCGCGCTCTCTGCGTATCTCTGCCGACATTAACCATACGAACGGGTTAAAGAACAGAATGGTCTCGGCAGCTGTTTGTATCATGTTCAGCAAATAGTCGTTGCGGCGTATGTGCGCCAGCTCATGCATCAGGATCGCTTCCAGCTGGTCTATGCTCATATTGTTTACAGAGGCTACAGGCAAGAGGATGACCGGCTTGATGATGCCCAGCATCATCGGCACATCGATACGGGACGACAATAACAGTTTTACCTTTTTGCTGATGCCGAACTGCTCCTGCCAATACTCCATCAACTCTGCCAGGTGGGCTTGTGGCGCTTGTATACTCTCGTGCTTCAGCATGCGTACATGCCATAAACTGAGCGCAAACCGAGACAGCATGAACACAAGGCCTATGCTATACACTATAACTATAGGCACTGAATAATGCTCCAGTGTTGCTACTGCCTGCTGTAACATGCTATAATTGACCTGCGGCATGGTAAGTGTTGCAGCATTGTGCTGTGTTACCGGCATTGCGGTGGTGCTGCCACCTTGGGTGATATAAATGGTGATGCCCTTTATCCGCTCATATTGCTCCATCCAGGTATTGAGGAACCATACGAATAAAGCACCGAATGCGCCAAGCGATACATGATAACGGACGTTGGCACGGACATGGCGCAACACCCTGAGCAGGATGAACAGGACACCATATACCAGCAGGCCCTGCCATAGCGAGTATAATAGCGCCCACGCCAGCGAATGTGTCAGTAAAAAACCAAATGAAGCATTCATGATTATCAGTTTTATGGTTTTCAAAGATTGGTTTGTGCTCTATTGCGCCTTCCTTAACTCTATCTCCCGGTCTTACGACTATTAACTTACGACTTACGACTACGTTTCTCTATCTGCTCCAGGTATTGCTTTATCTCTTCTATCTCTTTCTTATCGGCCTTGTGGCTGCCCAATGCCTGCATCACCAGTTGTTTGGCCGAGCCATTGAACATGGTATCTATCATACCCTTCACCATCTGCCCCTGTATTTTTTCCTGGTTTACGTTGGCGCTGTATACGTGGCGGCTGGTGCTATCATCTCGCGTCAGCAGTTGCTTGTCCAGCATTATCTGCATCAGCTTTAACGTGGTGGTATACCCTACCTCACGGTTTTGCTCCAGTACCTGGTGTACCTCACGCACAGTACCCTCTCCCTTGCTCCAAAGGATATTGAGTATCTCCAGTTCACTTGCCGTAGGCTTTATTTGTTCGCTCATCTTAGCTACGAATTATTTCGTAAGGCAAACCTACGAATAATTTCGTAACCACAAAACAGGGAAATGATTTTTAGGATTTTTTAACAGGAACAGACATGGGTTAAAGGAGCAGCACACGTCCGTGTCGCCCTTCGACAAGCTCAGGGTGACACTATGCAGACTCCCCTATTTACAGGATTATAATAACAGATATCTTTACGGTTGTCAGCATTCTTCTTTTCGCTGAATACTTTCTACTCTACTAATGCCCATGATTAGTTATCTCACCATCGGCCATTTCTACGATGCGGTCTGATTTTTTGGCGAAGTCTTCATCGTGCGTTACTGTGATCAGGGTTTGGTTGTACTCTTTAGATAACCGTTGAAAGAGATCGAATACGATGCCGGTGTTCTTAGAGTCGAGGTTACCTGTGGGCTCATCGCCCATAATGATGGCAGGGTCGTTGATGAGCGCACGGGCAATGGCCACACGCTGCTGCTGGCCACCACTCAGCCTGTTGGCGCGCTTTAGCGCCAGGTCTTCTACGCCAAACATCTTTAGTTTTTCGTAGGCGCGCTCCTCTACCTCTTTGGCAGCGTACTTACCCAGGCGCAGACCGGGGATCATTACGTTCTTCAGGCAGGTAAAATCGGGCAGCAGGTAGTGAAACTGGAACACAAAGCCTATTGACTCGTTGCGTATAGCTGCCAGTTCGTTGAGCGATAAACCGGTCACCTTACGGCCGTTGATATCCAACGTCCCTTCATAGTCGGTATCCATGGTGGACAGTACATAAAGCAGGGTGCTTTTGCCACAGCCCGACTTACCTACTATAGACACGAACTCACCTTTCTTCACTTCCAGGTTGATATTCTTAAGCACCTGCATGGTCACGGGATCATGAAAGTACTTGGCAACATTCTGTGTTCTTAATGCTATATTTTCCATTATCCACGTATGATTGAAACAGGGTCAACTTTAGATGCTTTACGAGCAGGGAAATAACCGGCAGCTATGGTTGTTAATACACCAAAGCACAGCGCCTCTACATAATGCGGCATATAGAACGACATAGGCAGGTATTTTAACGTACCCGCACCTATGTAAATGCGAGACACCATAAAGGTGATAAGGAAGCCAAATACCTCGCCGATAAAGCCACCCAGCAACCCAATGAATATAGCCTGCTGTAAAAAGATACTAGTAACGGACTTGCCTGAAAAGCCGGTTGCTTTCAGGATGGCTATCTCTTTTATCTTCTCGTAGATGGTCATGTTCAGGATGTTGTAGATACCGAAACCAGCCACCAGCAATATAACGCCTATAACAGAGTTCAGGATGATGGCCCTTATCTTGAATGCGGCCTTCAACTGCTCATTGCTCTGCACCCAATCCTCGGCCTTATAGCCTGTAATAGCTTCCAGGTCGCGGGCAACCTTGGGTGCGTTATTATAGTCTTTGAGATTGATCTTGATATCGGTCACATAGCTTCTATCCTTGCCCAGCAGGTTCTGCGCCTGTACTATATTGGCATAGCTCTTGGTCTCATCTATCTGCTTGATGGTGGTAGCAAATATGCCTATCACGCGCATGATCATAGGGCTACCTGTCCCTGCCCTTACGGTAATGTTATCGCCCACATGCAGGCTCAGCTTATCGGCAATGCCCTTACCTATCAGCAGTCCGTTGTTCACGCGATTGAGGTCGTGCAGATCGCCGGCAACCATGTTGGTTTGCACATCAAACATCTTATCCTCTTCATCTATGCTTACACCTGCAACAGTGCCATTGATGTTGACGCTGCCGCTGGTATAGATGACCATTGCTGTTACCTGCGGCGTTACTGCTACTACCTGTGGGTTCTTCTTTATGCTCTGAATGATGCCATACGGATTGATAACACCCTGCGACTGCGTGAGCTGCTTGGGGTTGGTAAGTATCTTGGTAGAATTATCCTTCAGGTTGTTATTGAGCATGTGCGCATCGGCCACCTTATTCTCGCTGTACAGGCGGATGTGCGCAGTAGAGCTGAATGACGACTTCTCGAAGTAATCGTTCGTGCCCTTCATCAGCGACTGCATAAATATGAACATAGATATCCCGAACATCACACCCAGCGCGGCAACAGCGGTCTGCTTTTTGCGCGACGACAGGTAGGTAACGGCTATCTCTGTATTAACTCCGATCTTCATGATTGCTTATTTAAGCTTTACTACCTTATCATTAGCTGTTATGCCACTCAGCACCTCTACCCATTCGTCTGATACTATACCTGTGGTTATAGCAACCGTGTCTACCTTCTTGCCATGCGCCACCTGCACCTTATTGCCGGGCAATACATACACATGTGGTATCAGCATGACACTCTCTTTTTTGTTGGTAATGATATTAGCCTGCAACTGTGTACCCGGTATCAGGTTAGGATAATCCTGCACAAAGCGGGCTTCCACCTTGTAAGACTGTGCCTGCTCGTTAAAATGCGGATAAAGTTTACTGATGACCGCTTCGTAGGTCTTATTCTTCTCTGTATTCAGCTCAACCAGCACCTTCTGCCCCAACCTTACCTTGCTGATGCTGCTTTCATCCACATCTAAATTCACTACTATAGAATCAGGGTTGCCTAGTTGCGCCACCTGGTCGCCTCGCTTTACCAGGTCGCCCTGTTTCTTAAATATCTGGTACACCTTGCTGGCACCTATGGCCTTTAGCTCGTAATACTGGTTGCCGGCCTGTGCATTTTGTAATTGCGCCTTTGTATTGGCCAGGTCCTGCTGCACCTTATTGGCTGTTACCCTGTAGTTTTCAACCGCAGCATTATAATTGCTTACGGATGATGTGTAGCTGAGTTGCGCGTTGTCAACCTCCTGCTTAGACACAGAGTTGGTCTGTAATAGCTTTTGATAGCGTGCCAGTGTAATGGAATCGGTTGTCTTCTTAGCCCTTGCCGCATCTATTTGTGCTTTAAGCTGTGCCAGTTGCGGAGAGCTACCGGCATTGGCATTTATTGCTGCGTACTGCAGGTTGTTCTCCGCTATCCGCACCTGTGTATTCTGCTGCCTGTTATCCAGGGAGAACAGGAGCTGACCATCCTTTACCAGGTCGTTCTCGGTAACAAAGCTATGTACAATAAACCCATCGAAAATGGAGGTGAGCGTATAGGCATCTTTAGGCTCTATGCTACCTGATGCAAATACCGCCTCAGTAACCGGCCCCATTTTAGGGCTTATCTCATCGTACTTAGGCTTGCACGATGTAGCCAGCAGTATACCTGCAGCAGGAAGTAATGTAAGCAATTGTTTTATGGAGGTTTTCATAACCCGTATAATTTGAGAATGATTTTGGAATTTGATTTTCTTGCTCTTGTTATTTGGAGTTTTATCGCAGATCAAGTTGCCGCAACTTTACCTGGTACAACTGCACCAGCATGTCGGATAAACTATTCAGGTATTGGTTCTGGTAATTGATGTAGTCTGTAAAAGCATACAAACGGTCATCCAGGGAGGATAGCCCTTCGTCGTACTTATTGGAGATATGCCCATAGTTATCGAAAGACAGTTCCATTATGTTCCTCGCTTTCTCCAACAATGCTGCCGACTTCTGGTAGTTCAACCGCAGGTTCTCATCGTTGATCACTGATTGGTTCATGGCGCTCTCGTACTGTAGTTTCCGCTCCTCAACCCCTATCTTATTTCTACGCGACTGATAATAACGTGAGCCGCCAGAAAAGATATTCCACGATAATTTGAGCGACCAGTATTGTGCGGCAAACCATTGGTCGTTAGGGTGATCCAATGGTTCAAATTTGTTCTGGTTCAGCTGCTGTGCAGTGTTGTACGCAACGCTGAGCGTAGGAACGAACAGCATGTTATACGCTTTGTACTGGGCCATGCTTACGCGCATAGCATTATACGCAAGCTTTATGGCCGGGTCTTCTGTAAAAGCACCGGCAATATCTGCACTCATACCCGGCTTCAGGTTATCGTTGATGACGAGCGAATCGTTCAAAGACAGGTCCAGCAATATCTTCAGGTTGTTTTTAGCGGTGCGTATCTGGTAGCGGGCAGTGATGAGCGTTTGCTCTGCTTTTTCCTTATTGATCTGTGCTACATCAACAGATGCCTTATTAACCGTACCCGTACTGTACTTGTTACTTACAGACTGAAATACAGAATCGGCGGTAACCGCGCTACGCTGCGCCAGCCGTTCCGCTTCACTCATCAACAGCACACCATAGTATTGCGTGGCTATCTGTTGGTAAATATTCTTTTTAGTGTACGCCAGCGAGTCTTTGCTCATCTCGGCGTTTATCCTGGCCGTCTGCACATTGAACCAGCTTTGCAGGTTCAATACATCCATTTGGGCTGCCACACTACCTGTGTAGATGAACTGCTGACCAAACTGTACCGGGAAATAAGTACCTTTCGGCCCACCAATAATCTCTCCGGGTAGTAGCGTGGTCTGCAGGCTCAGGTTGTCGGTATAGCTACCCAAGGCAGATACCTGCGGCAATAATGCGCCGTAAGATTGTGCCCTGCCTAACTCTGCCTTACGTGCATCGTACTTAGCCATCCGCAGGCTTATGTTGTGCTCATCGGCATAGCGCCATACATCTTCTACACTGCTAAATGCCACCTGTGCTTTTGCCGCCACTGCCGACAGCAACAAACCGGTTATTATCCATATTCTCCTATACATATCCTGTACGGTCTTTGTATCCATTAAATAGTTTCAAACATACTTTTCACCCACATGGGTATCAGTTGCTTCCGCTCCTGCATCATCTGAACATAGATATCATTACTGATCTTGTTCCTTGCCTTTATCATAGGTGCTGCCACAAACGGGAACACGGTCATGCCTATCATGTTAATGAACAGGTGCATGGGGTTGAATGCAAGTGCCTTTTTCTTTCGTATCAACTCCTGCCACTGTTCTTCCAGGTAAGTCTTGTCAAGCGCATTATCCCCGGTCATCTTAGACAAAAACTCCTGCGGATTGGTGTTCACCGCATTCATCACAAAAAACGGGATGTTGGGGTTAGCGATCATCATGTCTATATAGTGGGCCACCAGTACCTCTACCTTCTGCTGCAAAGTAGTATCCCTATCGTTAAGTATAGGGATGATACTACCCACAAACAGTTGCAGGCTTTCCAGCATAATGATGTTGAACAAATTCTCTTTGCTGCGGAAATAGTAATTGATCAGAGCCAGGTTGTAGCCCGATGCCTCCGCAATATCGCGGGTGCGGGTAGCGGCAAAACCTTTTTCGGTAAATACCTTGCGGGCAGCTTCTTTTATCTTCTGCTCCGTGCTCTCGTTTCTTTCTATGGCGCTCTGCTTACTCATCGACCATGCAAAAGTAGAATTAAAAAATTGATTTAATCAAATGATTAAAATCATTTTTCGGCAAATTGTCGTTAACATCCTGTTGCGCACTATCTCCGGCAGATATTGAAAGTCAATAAAATGTTACAGCCATGATAAAGAACCCTTAAAGGTTACCAGGCCCAACTGCTTTAACATTTTTCTAAATAACATGGGTAATAAATTTGAGGTTGTAAATGAGGAACTAAAACAAAAGGAAAGAATATGACACAAAGATTGTTTCCGGTTATTTTGACAGCAGCGATAACATCGGCAGCGACATTTTTCGGGGTAGCGCATTTTCAGAATAAGATACCCTACCTGGCCGAGCCCAGGCAAACTGCCCCCGTCAATTATTCATTTGCTTCAAGTGGCAACACCAATGCCATGAGTGCTGGTGTAAATTTTGAAGCAGCAGCGGCGGCATCTGTAAAAGCGGTGGTACATGTAAAAACCACCACCAAGGCACGCACGGTAGTAGATAACAACGCTAACGACATTTACAGCCAGCTCTTTGGCCCACGCCAATATTACATACCATCGCAGGTAGAATCAGGCTCAGGCGTTGTAATTTCCCCTGATGGATACATAGTTACCAACAACCACGTGGTGGCCAATGGAGATGAAGTAGCCGTGACCTTTAACGACAGGTATACAACCAAGGCCAAGGTGGTAGCCAAAGACCCATCTACCGACATAGCTATACTAAAGGTGGACGGAGAGAACAACCTGGCCTATATGGAGCTGGGCAATTCGGACGATGTAAAGCTGGGCCAATGGGTGCTGGCAGTTGGTTATCCGCTGTCGCTGGACGCTACGGTAACGGCGGGCATAGTGAGTGCCAAAGGCCGCGCTATTGGCATCAACAAAACGCAGTCTGAAAATGCTATTGAATCGTTCATACAAACGGATGCTGCAGTGAACCCCGGCAACAGCGGTGGCGCCCTTGTGAATACTGCCGGCCAGCTGATAGGCATTAACTCTGCCATCGCATCGCCCACAGGTTCTTATGCGGGGTACTCTTATGCCATACCTGCCAATATTGTCCGCAAAGTAGCCAACGACCTGATGAAGTTTGGTACCGTGCAACGGGCGTATATGGGTATCAACTACCTGGACAATAAGACTGCCACACCGGAGATGATCAAATCGCTGGGGCTTGACCGCACCGAAGGTATCTATGTGGCCAACGTGATAGCCGGCAGTGGTGCTGCCAACGCAGGCATCAAGAAGGGCGACATCATTACCCAGATCAACGGACAGTTTGTAGCCAACCAACCGCAACTGCAGGGCCAGATAGCCCGCTATGCGCCAGGCGATGATGTGAATGTGACCTTCCTGCGCGATGGCAAGCCAATGACCACAGTAGTAAAGCTGAATAAGGTAACCCTACCTGCAAATGTACTGGGCGCATCATTCCGCCCGCTTACCAGCCAGGAGATGCAGGCCTACGGTATAGACGGCGGCCTTGTTATTACCGACCTGGGTAAAGGTTCGCTGGCACGCAAAACACAGATACATAAAGGCTTTGTGATCACCAGCGTGAACGATGCCACAGTGAGCACGGTAGCCGACCTGGAAGCTATTGTATCTAATAACAAAGTATTACAG
>CANGNA010000043.1 GCA_947455215.1 Chitinophagaceae bacterium | reverse complement strand
CAGAGCATACAGTTTGAATGGAGCAATGTGGTGGTGGTGATCATTACCTTCTGCCTGTTATATTTCAGCAAGATTCCATCGCCGCTTATTGTTATGGGTTGGCTGCTGATGGGGCTAACGCTCAATCACTAAAAAAAGAAAGCGGGCATTACGCCCGCCTTACTCAATATCAATATTTCTATCTTAGTTCTTTTCGTCTGCACTTGGTCCGTACATGCCCGGGATAGGTATGTCCAGCAGGCGCAGATATACGCTCAGCTGGCCACGGTGATGGTACATATGGCTGAGTGCGAAAGAGCGGATAACAACAGGCTTGGCCATGGTAAAGATGATATGGTCGCCGCGGCGGAGCGTCCATGTTTTGCCAAACTCTTCCTGTGGCGCATTTTGCAGTGCGGCTATCGCTTCATTCACTTTATTGTCGAATAAGGCGACCAGCTCATCGCTGCTTGCGGGAACGAAAGGTTTGTATTCGCGCTTGGCAAAGTCCATTTCATCTGCCGTGAGCGTGCCTGTTACCCAACCCGGTAGTTCAGCCACGTGTGCGGCCAGGTTGCCCAGTGCCATAGATTTTTCGTGTGGTTTCCAATCGTTCTTTTCTACAGGTACGCGCTCCAGTAATTTGCGCGTAGTAGCTGCTTCCGCTTTTATTTCTGCTATCAGCTGTTCGTTCAGTGTCATTAAAGAAAATTGTTTTTGCGGTTAATGATAAAATAAGTTTCTTGCTTATTGATCAGCAAACATAATGAGCATTTACCGAATCACCATATCAAGAATTTGTTTTGTTGCCCTCCTGGTGCTGTTTTCCTGCGGCCAGGTACCGAACAATGATCCTGCCAGACGACATGACGATGAAGCGCCTGTTGTGGCGCGCAGCAGCGACCACATAGCCGTAGCATTCTACAATTGCGAAAACCTTTTCGATTACCACCACCAGCCGGGTAAGCAGGATGATGATTTTACGCCCGAGGGTAAGTATCACTACACGCGCGAGGTATATGAACAGAAACTGCACAATATTGCCACAGTGCTGCAGAGCATGAGTAATAAAGAAAATGGCGAACTGGCTATGGCCGGGCTGGCCGAGATAGAAAATGATGAAGTGCTGGCCGATCTGTGTAGCCAGCCCGAACTGGGCAATAGCCACTTCCGGCACATATGCCATAAGGGGCCTGATCCCCGGGGCATCAATACAGGGTTTATTTATGATCCTTCTTTATTTGCGTTGATAGAAGAGGAGACGATACCTGTGATATTTGAAAGTGGCGGGCATAGCAGGGATATACTGCATGTATCAGGTGTGTTAGACGGAGATACGGTGGACGTTTTTGTGAACCACTGGACATCGAGAAGGAATGCCAATGCAGGGAGCGATGATAAGCGAATGATGGCCGCCAGGACACTGCATAATGCCATTGCCAAAGTGGCTAAGGGCAAGGTGATAGTGATGGGAGATTTCAACGACAATCCTACTGACGTGAGCATCATAGATGGCCTGGGTGCAAAGGCAGAAAAGGATGGTCTTATGGATGGCTTGTACGACCCCTTCATTAATATTTATAAAGAAGGCCGGGGCACAGAACAATTCAAAGGCGACTGGAACCTTTTCGACCAGATACTGATATCGGGTAATTGGCTGGATGGTAGCCGGGGGCGCCTGCGGGAAGAGTCGGCGGACATTTATGCGCCGGATTTTATTGTAGCGCGTGGCAGGCGTGGTGGCGACGCCCCCAGGCGGTCTTTCAAAGGGAGTAAGTGGATGAATGGTTACAGCGATCATTTTCCGGTGGTGATGCGTTTCCGGAAGGGATAGGGTGTTGAAGAGCGCACGCTATCAGCGTGTGCATTCGTATATTTACAGAGCAAAACTTGGTACATGGCATTATTAGGACAGTTAGGCAATTACAGGAATGCGGGTTTATTTATCATGCGCACGGGGATCGGCGCCATGATGATCTATCATGGGTTGCCTAAAATAACACATCCTGAAAAGTGGGCGGGGCTGGGTGAGGCCATGGGCTCGCTGCATATTCATTTCTGGCCAGCTTTCTGGGGTTTTATGGCTGCGCTTACAGAAACTGTAGGTGGCCTGTTCTCTGTATTGGGGTTGTGGTTCAGGATGGTGAGTTTATTCATGATATTCCTGTTTGTGGTAGCTGCGCTGCAGCATTTGAATTCCGGCGATGGGGTAGGGGAAGCATCGCATGCCATAGAGCTGTGTTTTGTGTATATCGGTTTCCTGTTTGTAGGGCCCGGCAAGTTCTCTGTTGACAAGAGTTAGTGCCGTTGGTGAACTAAAACGACCGTTTGTCAGATTTTGTGGGTTTACATGTGGCTGTTTTTGTATATTACGGCAGCTATGAATATTATAACCATGAAAACTCGTATATATATACTATTTATTATTGCTATGCTCTCTATGTCGGTCGTGGTGCGCGCGCAGATCATCACAACTATTGCCGGTACCGGTACTTCGGGTTTTGGCGGTGATGGTGGTTTGGCTACAGCCGCTAACATGACCCAGCCATGGGGGCTGGATCTTGACCCCGCGACGGGTAATATATATTTCTCTGATTTCTTGAATCGTCGCGTGCGTAAAATAGATCCTTCAGGAGTTGTTACAACGATCGCTGGAAACGGATCAGCAATACATAGTGGAGACGGAGGTCCGGCCACAGCTGCCGGTATTGCCGGGCCAACAGCGATAAAGATGCATGGCACAGATCTATACATAGCAGAAGTGTACTCTTCTTATGTTCGCAAAGTTGATGCCGCAGGTAATATTTCTACAGTGGCGGGTAATGGTGTTAGCGGTAGTACGGGAGACGGTGGTCCTGCTACCAATGCAAGTATCAGTAGTCCGAACGGTATATGGGTCGATGCGCCGGGAAATATTTATATCTGCGATCAGTACACTCATCATATACGTAAAGTAAATTCTGCGGGTATCATATCTACAATTGCCGGATCGGGTGGCTCAGGGTACACAGGAGATGGGGGCGCAGCCACCCTGGCTACTATGACTCGTCCTGACAATGTATGTGTGGATGTATCCGGTAATGTTTATTTCTCTGATTTTGACAATAATGTTGTGCGTAAAGTGAGTACTACCGGCATCATTACCACGTATGCTGGCAACGGGATAGGCGGTTTCAGCGGCGATGGCGGGCAAGCTACAGCTGCCAAACTTCATGGTGCTGCCAATATTCAATTCGATCTTTCGGGTAATTGCTACATAGCTGATGCAACAAATAATCGAATACGGAAAATTACTCCGGCAGGAATAATAAGTACTATTGCGGGCACAGGTACTGCAGGTTTTAGCGGGGATGGAGGACCGGCGCTTTCCGCTCAGTTAAATAATGTGAACCTGACCTGCCCGGATGCTTATGGTAACATTTATGTTGGTGACATGTTCAATAACCGGCTGCGGAAGATCGTATATTCCAATATTCCGCCCACCTTCACGGGAGGTGCGTCAACGTCGCTTACTGTGTGTGAAAATGCTGCCCCAATATCTATAAATACGCTCCTTGCTGTTACAGACCCTGATGTTGGGCAAACAGAGACATGGTCTTTATGGATAGCTCCGGTTCATGGTGCTGCCGTTGTTGGTTATTCGACGTTATCTACCGGAGGTACATTGTTGCCTGTTGGTCTTACCTATGCGCCGGCCACAGGGTACGCAGGATCTGATTCTTTTAAAGTACGCGTTTCAGACGGTATTGGCGCTGACACCATAACAGTTTTCGTTACGATCGATCCATTGCCTGATACCGGATTTATATCGGGTGCTTCTTCAGTTTGTGTAGGTACCTCTGTGATATTTTCTTCTACCCTGGCAGGCGGGGTTTGGACCAGCGACGCCCCATCGGTGGCATCTGTAAGCAGTGGTGGCGTTGTTGCGGGACTGAGTATTGGCAGCGCAGCGATATCTTATACTATAACTAATGCCTGTGGCACCGCTGTAGATACGCTAACTGTATTGGTAAGTTCGTCTCCGACGGCCTTTATTTTAGGTAGTACTACATCCTTATGTGTTGGAACTACAGCTGCTTTTACGGGTTCTCCGGCGGGAGGCGTATGGGGGACCAGTAGTTCTGCAATAGTTACAGTAAGTGGAGGAATAGTGGGTGGCGTTGGTGGGGGTACAGCTATCATTACTTATTCAATAACTAACATTTGTGGTAGTGCCTCTGATACGCAAATGATGGCAGTTTTGCCTGTGCCTGTGGCGAGTTTGTCAGGCCCGTTATCGTTATGTGCAGGTAGTGATGCTACATATGCGGGTGTACCATCTGGTGGTATCTGGAATTCCGGGAGTCCGGCTGTGGCCACAATAAGCAGTAGTGGTTTTGTTAGCGCTATTTTGGTGGGTTCGTCAATAATATCATACACAATTACCAACGAATGTGGATCTGCCACAGATACCCAAATACTCTCGGTTTCGCCACTGCCTGATGCCGGGGTTATAAATGTATCTTCTATGATCTGCGTGGGCGGAAGTGTATCAATAAGCAATACTGTGAGTGGCGGAAGCTGGACCGTGAGTCCATTTACCATAGCCAGCATAAATACTTCTGCAGGTACTATTACAGGGAATTCGGTTGGCTCTGCTGTTGTTACGTATAGCGTGCCTCCCGATGGTCATGGGTGTGACAATTTTTCTACACAGACGGTTACGGTAATTCCCGGTTTGACCGTTACAGACAGCATAGGTAATGTTAAGTGTTTTGGAGATGTAGGATATATATACCTGACAGTTTCAAATGGAGCAGGTCCCTATCAATACACGTGGTCTGATGGCTCTACGCTCAGCTATATCAATAATCTGGCCTCGGGTACTTACAGCGTGACCATAAGCGATCCTGCTGCCGGTTGTGTTGCTACCAGTAATTTTAACATCAACAGCAGCCCCGCTCAGATCGCATTGACCTCAGCACTAACAAACGATAAATGTTCGGAACATCTTGGCGCAATTGATATTGCTGTTACAGGAGGAGTATCGCCGTACAGTTTTTCCTGGTCGAATGGTGCGGGAACGGAAGATGTATTCAATCTTCCGGTCGGCACCTTTTCTGTAACGGTGCGAGATGCTAACCAGTGTTCAAAGGAATTTTCATTTACGATTGAAGCGGATAGTTGCGAGCAAATAGTGATACATGATGTGATAACACCCAATGGCGACGGTATAAATGATGCCTGGGTAATAGATGGTTTGCGGATGTATCCCAATACGAGCGTAACGGTTTTTGATAAGTGGGGTGATGCTGTATTTTACGCGGACCATTATGATAATTCATGGACTGGAATGGGAAGGAATGGTAACCCTATACCGGACGGTACATATTTTTATTTTGTTAAGCTTCCTGAAAAAGATAGCTTAACAGGGAAAAGTGTTTTCACTGGCAGTTTATTGATCAAGCGATAATCCGGATACTATGATTTTAAGAGTATGTTTAACGTTAGTAATATTTGTGACAGGCTGTAGTAGCGCATTCGCCCAGATAGAGTCGCATACAACCATGTATATGTACAATAAAATGTTCTATAACCCTGCATATACAGCCAACAAAGAGATCACATCTATAGGCGGTTACTACAGGGAGCAATGGAGTTCGATAGAAGGTGCACCTAAGACCATGGGTGTATCTTTCCAGACAGCAATAGGCAGCAGGGATGTGGATGTAAAGCAAACCGGTATAGGCATAACCGTGACCAACGAGGAGATAGGCGTTGAAAAGAAACAGGATGTTTTTGGGTATTATACTTTTCGTTTCAAGATAGACAATGGCTCTATCTTGTCGTTTGGTTTTCGGGTAGGGGCACAATTATATTCTGCTAATTATAGCACCCTGAACCCATCGCAGGTGAATGATCCTAACCTGATGAAAAACGTGGACAATGCGTCGCTGTTCAATTTCGGGATTGGTGGTTTCTGGCATAGTAATGACTATTACCTGGGCCTGGGCATACCCAACCTGGTAGAAAATTACTACGATAAGAATGAAAGGACCAACCTGCGCAATATAAAAGGGAAACAGGTACGCGGCTACTACCTTGGTGGGGGCTATGTATTTCATAGCGGAGACAACGTAGATATTTTACCGCAGTTCCTCTTGCGTTACCAGGGCGATGGCCAATACAACCTGCCGCCGAATGCAGATATCAATCTGTCATTCATAGTCATCCGGCGGATGATCTTCGGTCTTACCTATCGTACAGATAAATCTTTTGAGGCATTGTTTAATCTACAGGTATCTAGGAATATAAATGTTGGTTATGCCTACGACTACCTGGTATCGCCGCTCAGCAGCTATGCAGGGGGGACACATGAGGTAGTATTGGGCTTTGATTTTGGCCGGAAAAAGGAGTTTGGGTATGAGGCAGACCGCGTCCATTATATGAGTCTCTTCTGATAGGAGGCTTTTTCACATTTCTTTAAGTAAAAAACAGGATGCGCAGCTATGTGCGTTTACCAGCTGCCTGTTAATGTGGAGTTTAAGGGCTAATTTTGCGGCCATGAATAATAAAAAGACCGGCATCATACTGCTCAGCTTTTTCATGGTATTGGGTGTGGCATTCCTCGGCTACTACTACAAGGTAACGCACGAGCAGAAAAAGCTGGTATTACCGATAGTGGGGGATAACCAGGGACATCACGTTCAGGATTTCTCATTTGTTAACCAGGATGGCAGAACCATCACCAATGCCGATGTGAAAGGGAAGATATATGTAGTGTCTTATTTCTTTGCTACCTGTAAGGGTATCTGCCCCAAGATGAATGAGAACATGACGAAGGTGTATAAGGCATTCAAGGGTAATAAGGACGTATTGATCTTGTCGCACACGGTAGATCCGGTGAAGGATACAGTGGCGGCACTTAAAGCGTATAGCCTGAGGTTTGATGCGGACGCCAGCCAATGGATGTTCCTTACAGGCGATAAAAAGCAGCTGTATGATATGGCCCGTTACAGTTACCTCATCAACGCAGAAGATACTGCTGCCGGCACAAAAATAGAAGACGATTTCATTCACGACGAGCACTATGTGCTGGTTGACAGGTATGGCCGTGTAAGAGGTTTTTATAATGGCCTGGAGAACGGAGATGTCAGCAAGCTGATCAGCGATATCAATGCACTTATCATGGAGAAAGAATAATGCTGTACAACGCAAATTAAAAGAGCGGCCTCCCGGGCCGCTCTTTTGCTATTAAGTAGTTGTATGTTAGCTGTTTGCCATGCGGCTCTCCTTCATTATCTGCCAGCTGGCCGAGCAGCCCAGCCTGTTGGCACCCGCCTCTACCAGTTCTTTTGCAAACGCATATGTCCTGATACCGCCCGATGCCTTGATGCCCATACGCGGTGGTATATTGGCTTTTATGAGTTTTATAGCATTTACTGTTGCGCCTATATCGGCAAAACCGGTAGAGGTCTTGATGTAATCGATCTTAAAGTTGCTGTACAACTGGCAGCATTTGATGATCTCACTGTCGGTAAGGATACCTGTTTCCAGTATCACCTTCAGCACTTTACCTGCTTCGTGCACCGGCTTAAGGCAGGCAGCTATCTCATCTTCCAGTAATTTCCAGTTGCCATTCTTCAGTGCGCAAAGGTCGTGTACCATATCCACCTCATCGGCACCCATGTTGAGGGCATCGTCTATTTCGCGCAGTTTTACATCTGTTACATTATATCCCAACGGGAAACCAATAACAGTAGCTACCTTCACTTTAGAACCATCAAGTAATTTCTTTGCGTCTTGTACATACCGTGGAGGTACACAAACAGCAACAAAATTTTCCATAGAGGCCTCTACACAAACCTTGTCCACCTCGGCAAGCGTGGTAGTTTGTTTAAGTATAGTATGCTCTATATAAGATGCAATATTGAATGACATGCTGCAATAAATTAAAAAGGAACGTAAAATTACAATTTATATACAAGTTACCATATTAGTCAGCAGATAACAAATACACTTATAAAGGTAAATAAAAAAAGGTTGCCGCACAATACGACAACCTTTTGTTTGATAACATTTATCAGATATACATAAATCCTATTTCTCCTGGATGTTCTTGATGATCTCATCTGCGAATTCGCTGGTTTTCAGCAGGGTAGCATCATTCATCAGGTTGTAGAAGTCTATGGTCACACGTTTGCGCATAATGGTCACTGCCAGAGCCTCTTCTATACTGCGGGCAGCCTCGAGCCAGCCCATGTACTCGAGCATCATCACACCGCTCAGCAGCAGTGATGAAGGGTTCATGGTGTTGGTATTGGCAAAGCGTGGTGCTGTGCCATGTGTGGCTTCGAATACAGCGTGGCCGGTGATATAATTGATGTTAGCGCCGGGAGCGATGCCTATACCGCCGACAGCCGCTGCGGCAGCATCAGATATATAGTCACCGTTCAGGTTCAGCGTAGCGATCACGGAATAATCCTGTGGTGCCAGTAATATCTGCTGCAGGAAGTTGTCTGCTATGACATCATTCACTATCAGTTTGCCGGCAGCTTTAGCGTTCTTCAGCGCAGCGTTGGCAGCGTCCTCGCCGTCTGCCTTTTTAATGCGTTCCCACTGTTCCCAGGTAAACACCTTATCGCCAAATTCGCGCTCAGCCACCTCGTAGCCCCATATTTTGAAGCCACCTTCGGTGAACTTCATGATATTGCCTTTGTGTACTATTGATACAGTAGGCAATTTGTGTTCCAGTGCATATTTGATAGCCGACCTGACGAGGCGCTCGCTACCATCTTTAGATACCGGCTTGATACCGAAAGCGGAAGATTCCGGGAAGCGTACTTTTTTGCCGCCACCTATCTCGTTGATAAAGGCCAGCAGCTTTTTAGCTTCTTCGCTTCCATTGGCGTATTCAATGCCTGCGTATATATCTTCGGTGTTCTCCCTGAAGATCACGAAGTTTACCTTTTCGGGATGTACCACGGGAGAAGGAACACCTTTATACCATTTCACCGGGCGCAGACACACGTACAGGTCCAGTTCCTGTCTCATGGCCACGTTCAGTGAGCGTATACCGCCGCCTACAGGTGTGGTAAGCGGGCCTTTTATAGATACCAGGTATTCCCGGGCAATATCCAGTGTTTCGGCAGGCAACCATTGGCCGGTCTGGTTAAAGGCTTTTTCGCCCGCCAGCATTTCCTTCCATTCTATCCGGCGTTTGCCTTTGTAGGCTATTTCAACAGCCGCGTCTAAGACCCTTTTGCTGGCTGTCCAGACATCGGGTCCTATACCGTCTCCTTCAATAAATGGTATTATTGGATGATCCGGTACATTAAGAATGCCATCAGCACCCATTGTGATCTTCTGGGAATTCATTTTTTTGATTTTTAGGCCACGAAGGTAAATTATGTAATCAAAGCATACAACAAACCTGATACAAATTATATATACCCTGAAATACAATTAAAAATGTCGAATTTATTCATAACGAAATAAATAATATAAGAAATTTATCCGTTTATCTTGCGTAGGAGTTAATTTTTTGTAAATTTATTTTTACAAGTACCAAACTGATGAGAATTTTTGGTTGTCTATTTAGGGGCGAACTAGTTCTACACGTGTGGTAATTGGTTAGCAAACTTAACATTGGTATATAAAAATATATATAGCTTATTATGAGAAAAAATCTAGCTCTAACGTCGTGGATCTTCTCACTTCTCTTGACTGGTTCAACTGCTTTTGCCCAGATGGTAGGCGATTGTACCTTCCTTAAGGGTAAGTATCTTGAGGTTGGTATATCCCGGAATGGAGGATATGGATCAACATTGCCTGCTCCGGCTGGTTACCATCCAGGTGCCGGTGCCGTTTCGTCTATGTGGGATCCGGGAGCCAGCGCTTATACGCCAGGCTCATCTGGCACACTTGGCTTTGTGGCCGATCCAGCGCAGGATGGCTGGACAACAGGTACGCCAGCCAAATTTGGCGATTACTTTTTGCCGGGTACACCGCAGGAAGGATGGAGCGTGCAGGTGAATGGTGTAGAAAGCGATGCCTGGATGCAGAACTGTACGTTTGCAGGTACCGGTTATACGGGTACACTTTCTGGTAATAACATTTCTTACAGTGCTGTAGGTAGTGTGTTAACAGCTGTATGGCAGGGCCAGACCACCAACCCACTGCAAATAACGCAGACAACCAGACTGGATACTACCAAGCTATACTTTACGGTAAATGTTAAGATAAAAAACAATAGTGGTACAACGGCCAATAACGTGTATTACCTGAGGACGCTTGACCCGGATAATGAAGAAGAACAGACTTTTTCTTACACCACTACCAACAAGATAGAATACCAGTTGCCTAACCCGGGCAATAAAGTGTTGGTATCTGCTACAGGTACAACTTATTCTGCGTTTCTGGGCCTTGGCACAAAAGATTGCCGTGCCAAGTGTTTTTATATGAATTTTGGTCTTTCTCCAAGTTATAACCTGGCAACGTTGTACACGGGCACAGGTACCGGCTACACTTATACCGTAGGCTCAACATACACTTACGATGCCGGTATAGGACTTGTTTACAACCTGGGCAACATAGCAGCGGGAGACAGTGTACTGTTCACCTATGCATACATAATGAGAGCAGCCGACCTGGATAGCGCGTTGGATGCTACAGCTCCTTCGGTATTGGCCGGTTCATCATTACTTACTCCCGGCCATGATACTATCAACGCCTGCTCGTCTACTTCAGATTCTATAGCGCTTACCGTATCAAATGGTTCCAGCTATACATGGGCATGGGCACCTGCTACAGGGCTTACCAGTACTACAGGTTCTTCTACAACATTGGTTTTGTCTGGCGTAACAACTGCTACAACTTACACTGTTATAGGTACTGCAGTAGGCGGTGTCTGCGGAGCTGATACGTTCCATTTCACTGTTACCCCGGGCATCAGCGCGGGTCCTGGCGTTACCAACCTTACATATTGCCAGAATGCACCGGCACCGGCACTTACTGCGGTAGGTACCAACCTGCTGTGGTATAGTACCGCCACAGGCGGCACCGGGTCGGCTACTGCACCGGTACCATCGACGGCTACGCCGGGTGTATACACATGGTGGGTCACTCAGCATGTGGGCTTGTGTACAGAAAGTGTAAGGGTACCGATAACGGTTACAGTAAATCCTCAGCCGGTGATCAATGCCGGCAATAACGGCCCGATCTGTCAATATGGTACTTTGTATCTATTTGGTGCGGATACGATATTAATGCCGCATACCTATGCATGGGCAGGACCAGGTGGTTTTGTAAGTGCTTTGCAGAACCCGAGCATCACGAATGTAGGTTTAAGCGCTACCGGTATCTATACTGTTACTGTAACAGAAAATGGATGTACTGCTACTGACACTACTACAGTACTGATCAAGCCTACGCCAACCATCACATCTACAGCCATGACAATGCCTTCTGCATGTAATGTCTCCGATGGTACGATCACTCTTTATGGTCTTACCGCCGACTCTGTATACACGGTGTCTTACCTCTTTAATGGTGCGCCTGCATATGCTACCATTACTGCAGATGCGTTGGGTAATGTGACCATTACCGGCCTGCATGCCGGTATTTACAGCAGTATGTTTGTAATAGGTTCAAGTGGCTGTCCATCAAATATGGTGACCGTTACAATGCCTGACGGGGCTGCACCACCACCACCAACAATATCGAGCAATGGCCCTATATGTGCCGACAGTACATTGTACCTTTACGCAAGCTCTACGTTGAGCACAGTAAGTTACAACTGGTCTGGCCCGGGTGGATTTACCTCTACTATGCAGAACCCAGTGCGGGTGAATATAGGTGTTGGTGGTTCCGGTACGTACAACTGTACCATTACCAATACTGTAACAGGCTGTGTGTCTGTAGCAAGTTCTATTAGTGTTACCATAAAGCCTACGCCTACGGTGCCTGCTTTTACCAGCAATAGCCCTGTGTGCGATGGTACTACGCTCACACTATCTGCAACCTCATCACCGGCAGGTGCAACCTTTAGCTGGCAAGGACCTGCAGGATTTACTTCTGGTCTTGATGCGCCAACTATCAGCCCGGCTACAATGGCCAACAACGGGGTTTATACAGTTGTTGCCACACTGAATGGTTGTCCATCGCTGCCTGGTTACTTTACTGCAGTGGTGCATCCTATACCAGCTCCGCCGGTACCTAGCGATGTTAGCTATTGCCAGTTCGACCCTACAGTGGCTCTTGCTGCCTCGGGTACTAACCTCCTTTGGTATACTGCACCATCGGGTGGTGTAGGTAGCAATGCGGCCCCAGTACCTGCTACATCGGTTTACGGTGTGGTTACTTACTACGTAACACAGACCGTGCTTGGCTGCGAAAGCCCGCGCGCTCCGCTTGACGTGACCACTAAGGTGAAACCAATTGTTGAGATCGGTACCCCATTAGGTTCTATCTGCCAGACCGATACTGCACAATACATGTCTACTGGTCCTGCATATCCTGGTGCTACTTACCTGTGGCAACTGCCTGAAGGTGCATACTTTGCTTATGGCAGCGATTCGATAGCAGGTCCTGTGGGTATTGCGTTCGACTCTACTTATCTGCGCACTGTAAGCCTTACAGTTACTTACAATGGCTGTGTGACCACAAGTACACAAAACATGTACGTAGTGCCTACACCGCTGCTGGATGTTTATGTAAATGAGAATATATGTGTTGGCGATACTGTTGTAGTTGCATTGGCTTCTACTACTTACAGCCCTGCGGTTGGTAATTATACATGGAACTTCAGCGGTGGCAGCATCATCACTTCTGCATCAGGCACCGGTGGCCCTTATTCAGTAGCATGGTATACGCCAGGTGTATATGCTGTGAGCGTGACCGCTTACACCCAGCAGAGCAACTGTCCTTCCCGCTCTATGCTGGATACAGTGCGAGTACATGCAGCACCTGTTGCTACATTTACAGGTGGCGCAGCTGCTTGTAACGGTGATACGATACACCTTACTGCAACTGTAAGCGATCCGTCATACACTTATCATTGGAGTCCGGAGCCATTCTTTGCAGGTGCTGGCGCGGTGAACGCACCTAACGCTACTGCAGAGGTGATGTTCCCTGGCTACATCAAGCTGACCGTTACTGATCCGTTTGGCTGTAATGCTACAGACAGTATGTTGTTCAACCCTGCTCCTTGCTGTATCGTTTCTTTCCCTACGGCATTTACACCGAACGGAGATCATCATAACGATCATTTCAGGCCGATCACTGCAGGACACCATACGCTTAACTTCTTCAGGGTAGTGAACCGCTGGGGTACTACTGTTTATGAGACCACTACTACCGACACTGACGGATGGGATGGTACTTACGGTGGTGTGCCACAAGACATGGACACTTACTATTGGGTTATCCGCTATACATGCGATGGCCATGAGACAGAAGAAAGTGGCAGTGTGACACTTATCAGGTAAAACCATAGTTTATCCATATAAACACAAGGGGCGCTTTCCAGCGCCCCTTTCTATTTTTGATAAACGAAAACCTGATACTTGTATATTGGACTTTGGTGCCCGGCCCGGTCCCTTTCACTAAACGTGGTGGTAAGGCGAGTTGTTGAGTATACTGAACGCCCGGTACACCTGTTCGGCTGTGATGAGCCTTACTAATTGGTGAGGGAACACCAGGTTGGATAAAGACCAGCACTGGTTGGCCCGGCTACGCACGGCATCGGTAACACCAAAGGCTCCGCCTATAAGGATGACCATTGTCTTTACGCCCTGGTTCATGCATTGCTGGAACTGCTGCGCCCACTGCGGCGACGAAAGCATTTTACCCCGCTCATCGAGCAACACCAGGTAGTGGCCAGGTAGCAGGCGCTTCAGTATCATTTCTTCCTCCTGCTGTTTAGTACGGGCCACATCGGTAGTTTGTAATTTCTTAGGTACCTGTAGTACTACGAGTTCTACGGGGTTCCATGGTTTTGTCTTCTGGAAGTATAGGTTGATGCCTTCGTTTATAAAAGAATCGCTTTCTTTTCCCAGCGACCATATCTCAATATTCATGACAAATGCAGTTAAAAAAAATCTCAGGATTTTTGTAAAAATACAAATCCGTTTCCTATCTTTGCACTCCCAAACGGGGAAATGGCTGCGTAGCTCAACTGAATAGAGCATTTGACTACGGATCAAAAGGTTTCAGGTTTGAATCCTGACGCGGTCACACTAAAGAGTCTTACAGCAATGTGAGACTCTTTTTTATTTGATAATCAATCTTTTTAGCATTGTTTATTATTTGCATATCTATCTGATGCGAGTGCAGTTTTACTGCATTGTTACTGTAAAAGTTTTTGCACAAATGCTTACAGTAAAATGTACATCTCATTTACGCCGGAAATCACCGAGTGCAAATTGATTGCAGGATAATAAAGGGCGTTGAAACTTCTCTACTGTGTCTGCTTTTTTGGATGACAGCTGGCCCCTACCAATAATATATTATATATGGCTACTACTTCTCCGGTTCGTAGTTGGATCAAGTATATTCTTAATAATATATTAATAGAGATAAGCCAATTGTAGCAGTAATTTTACCAGTTAATAATTGCTTAATGTATATGTGTAAATACGCTACGTATATTGCTTTTCTTTTTTGCGTTATCCTGTCGGGTGCAGCCCGAGCGCAATCGTTTGTTCCGGGTAACCTGTCGGTTCTACGAGTAGAAGGTACTACCGGCGCCGCAACGCAGGTGACCATTTGCGAGTACGACCCTGTGACTCATAACCAGATAGGTCCAGTTAACAGCGGAGCGCTACCGTCAGCTAGCAGTGGACAAAATCTAACGCAAAGCGGATCAGCCACCTCAGAAGGTAACATGACCCTTGACTCCGAGCGCTTACACCTTATTGTGCCAGGCTACAATACATCAGCAGGAACAGCAAGTGTTTCGAGCGCCAACGTGAATAGGATTATTGCTTCCTTTGATTCTTCCTGGAATTATAGCTTTGTAGCGGATGTACCGTCTAGCGCAGCCTTCAATAATAATAATTTCCGTTCGGCAACTGCTGCTGGTAATCGTTATTATGGAAGTGGTAATGGTGGAAGTACAAATAAAGGCATTATGCTGATGGGAAGCGCATCTGCCTCGCAAGTTGCCTCTGCCAATAGCCGTGCGGTTTGGATATATAACGGCCAGTTGTATTATTCAACAGGCAACGGCACAACCGGCATTTATGTGGTCGGTTCAGGAATCCCTGTTGCCTCGGGGACGTCTACAACCTTAGTTGCTGCTGCAACTAGTCCATTTAATTTTGCGATAAGCCCCGACAATAACACCCTTTATGTAGCGGATGATGGCGCTGGTATTTTAAAATACACGCGTACGAGCAGTACCAGCTCCTTCACTACAGCACCGGCTGTTAGTACTATACCATGCCGCGGCCTTACGGTTGATTTTTCTGTTACGCCATATATTATTTATGCAACCACTGCGGCAGCCAGCCAAAATGCACTGATAAAGACCACCGACGGTAGCAGTACAGTGGATACATTAGCGTTAGCCCCTTCAGGCTCTGTTTTCAAAGGAGTCACCTTCACCCCAAATTATTACGCTAAGATCGTTGGTGGAGGCACTACCATCTGTTCCGGCACCACTACGACACTAACCTTTTATGGTAACCCCGGAGACTCGGTGACGTATGCAGTGAATGGCACTAATAAAGGGCTGCGTATTCGGAATACAGGGGTATATGTTTTAACTGATACACTGACTGCAACTAACCTGGACAGCGTATACACGTATTCCCTAGTAAATATTACCGGCTCTTTGGGTACGGTAGCCGTTTCGGGCAGTGTATCGCTTACAGTAAGCCCGTCTATACCTGCACCTATAGGCGGTACACTCAATGTTTGCTCAGGTGGTACGTTCAGTCTTTCCAACGTAACACCCGGCGGTACCTGGAGTGCCAGCGATCCGTCGATAGCATCTATATCTGCAGGAAATGGTACGGGCGGTTCTGCTGGTGTGACCACTATTTCCTACAGTGTATCTAACGTGTGCGGCACTATTGTCCGGACCACAGCATTTACAGTAGATCCATTGCCTGCTGCAGGTACTATAGGCGGGCCTTCTGCTGTTTGTGCGGGCAGTTCTATAACACTTACCACCACGGGTAATATAGGTACGGTGTCCTGGAGCGGTGGTGCTACTGTAGCCACCATCAATAGTACTACCGGTGTGCTTACCGCAGGTAGCACAGCAGGCACGGCATTGATCACCTACACTGCCACTACACCCACATGCGGCAGCGCCAGTGCAACGGTTAACATCACGGTCAATCCATTGCCCAATGCGGGTGCCATCAGCGGTACGGACAGTGTATGTGCCGGCAGCGTTATTTCGCTCACCAGCTCCGGCACTACAGGTGGAACGTGGTTCACAACAACGTCTTCTGTAGCTACTGTTACATCGGCCGGTGTAACAGGGGGTGTTGCTGCAGGCAGCGCTGTTATAAAATATAGGGTTACTACTCCTGCCTGCGGATCGGATACTGCACAAAAGACCATACTGGTGCGCCCGCTGCCTAATGCCGGCACTATTGGCGGCCCAACTTCGGTCTGTGCCGGTGGGTCTATCACGATCACCAATACCGGTTCTGTGGGTGTTGGTACGTGGAGCGGCGGATCTGCTCTGGCCACTATCAACAGTGCCACAGGCGTGCTTACTGCCGGCAGCGCTACGGGCACCGCTGTTGTAACTTACACCGCTACTACGCCAGCCTGCGGTAGCGCAATAACAACTGCTAACATAACCATTAATGCACTGCCCAATTCAGGCGCCCTTACCGGCACTGATAGTGTATGTGTGGGTAGTGTCATTTCGCTCACCAGTTCCGGCACTGGCGGCGGCACCTGGGTGTCTGTCAACTCTGCAATAGCTACGGTATCTGCCGCGGGTGTAGTAGGTGGTGTTGCTTCAGGTAGTGCTGTTATCCGCTACAAGGTAACAACTCCTACCTGCGGATCAGACAGCGTGCAGAAAACAATACTGGTGCGTCCGCTGCCTAATGCAGGCACAATAGGTGGTCCGGCTTCAGTATGTGCCGGTGGGTCCATTACGCTTTCCAATACCGGATCTGTAGGTTTGTGTACGTGGAGCGGAGGTTCTTCTTTAGCCACTATTAATGGTACAACAGGCGTACTGACGGCCGGTAGCACAACAGGTACGGCTGTGGTTACTTATACTGCTACTACGCCAGCCTGTGGCAATGCCACAACAACAGCTAACATAACTATAAATGCGTTACCCCATGCGGGCAGCATCAGCGGCAGCGACAGTGTTTGTGCGGGTAGTGTTGTCTCGCTCACAAGCTCCGGCGATGCGTTTGGCCAGTGGTCAACTTCCAATTCAAGTATTGCTACCATCAATGCCGCAGGGGTAGCGGGTGGCGCAGCAATGGGCAGTGCCATCATTAAATATAAGGTAGTTACGCCAAGTTGCGGGTCAGACAGCACCACGAAGGTGATCGTTGTCAATCCGTTGCCGGCTGCCGGAACCATTTCGGGCGCCAGCAATGCTTGTGCTGCTGCCGTGATCACTTTAAGTGCAACAGGAACAACAGGAGTAGGCTCATGGAGTACATCTTCGTCGCTGGTGACGGTTAGCCCTGTTAGTGGTGCTGTTACTGCGGGGCTTGCCGCCGGTGTGGCCACCATCAGCTACACAGCGCATACTTACTCTTGTGGTAATAGTATTGCTACATATTCCGTTACGATTAACCCGCTGCCCGATGCCGGCACTATTACAGGTAGCGATACACTTTGCCCCGGTACTGCTGCTACATTGGCATCATCGGGTATGAGTGGTGGTGTCTGGACCTCTGCAAATACAGCCGTGGCAACAGTCAATACAGTGGGTGTGGTCACAGCCGTTGCAACCGGTAATGATGTGATCAGCTACCGGGTAAGTACCCCAACCTGCGGTTCCGATACTGCCACATTACCTGTTTTCGTAAGAGCTTTGCCAAATGCCGGCACTATAACGGGCGGCAATACAGTGTGTGTCGGGTTTGTTCTTACCCTCACCGATGCTGCCGTTGGTGGTATCTGGAGCAGTAGTAACTCCGCGGTCGCATCGGTATCCGGAGGTATAGTTACAGGACATGCCACTGGTACAGCTACTATTACTTATGCTGTCACTAACATCTGTACTACGGCTATTGCTACGGCAACGGTCAACGTTGTTCCGGCGATCATTCCACCTATATCCGGCGGTTCGGTAGTGTGTGCAGGGTCTAACCTTTCTTTATCCAACCCTGCCGCCGGCGGCACCTGGCTAAGCACTAATACTGCCGTGGCTAACGTTTCGGCGTCGGGTATTGTAACTGGTATAAGCCAGGGTGTAACTGTTATTTCCTACACTGTACTGAACAGTTGCGGGCTGATCACAGATACGCAATCTGTGCAGGTAAATCCGCTGCCTGTGGCAGGCACTATTGTTACATCTTCCGGCACTGTAGTATGCAGTGGTGCTTACCTGGCACTGAGTAATGCAACAACCGGGGGCGTATGGTCGAGCAGTAATACTGCGGTTGCCGTTGTATCTCCTTCAGGTATTGTATCCGGCATCGCCACAGGAACCACGATCATCTATTATTCCGTTACCAACAGCTGCGGTACTGCTACAGACACAGCAATGATCGCTGTTAATACTGCCCCGGTGTTGGGTGGTGCGCCGCAGATCACTACCACATCGCCGGCATGGTTGTGCGACGGTGCTATGTACCAGAATTTCGGTACCTCGTCTGCAGCGCCAACGGGTGAATATTATCAATGGTCGGCGAATAACGCACAGGTATATGCCACGGGGGCGGGCGCTCAGTATTGCCTTGTGAATTTCCCGTTTGCTGGGGAGGCAACCATCTACCTGTCAACCTTTGCTGTGGGTAATATTTGTCCTTTAAGGGATACTTTCATTGTGGTAGTTGGCAACTCAACTATAGATCATCCTACGGTTTCTTACTCGGCAGGTATGTTCAATTGTGATCAGGAACAGTCTACCTATCAATGGGGTTATGATGATGCATTGACTCTCGCACCTACAGTGCTTACAGGGGAAACCGCCAGGCAATACATTAATGGAACACCCGATTTTGCCAATAAGTACTATTGGGTAATCACCGAGCATATGCTGTGTCAGCAAAAGACCTATTACCGCATACCGGCAGGTGTTGTTAATATTAGCAATCACGATAATTACATGACGCAGGTATATCCTAATCCTACATCTGGTAATGTGTTTGTAAAGACCACAGCACCTGTTGCTGAACCGGGTACTATTACTATAACAGACCTGGCCGGCAGGGTAGTGTCCGTTACCTCTTTTGAGACAAACAGCACTATGCAACTGACGTTGAACAATGCTTCAGGAGTATATATAGTAACTGTAAGAAGCCAGCATATACTGTATACAACAAGGGTTATTGCTCAATAGCAATTAAACTGTACATATTTAAAATAGGCTGCCCCAACAGGCAGCCTATTTTTATTTGGTCAAAACAAGTTGTGTTAAGTGCGCACGGTAGGGATACTCGTCAAGTGGCTGCAACTTAAAACAGCAGTACTGTTTCCTGATGTGTCAGGCTGATTGGGAAGTGTTCTCGGAAGGCATAAAAAAGAGCGCCCTTTTAACGGGGCGCTCTGCGAATTGTTAATGAGTATTTACTGCTTGATAAATTTGATCTTCTTCTCACCAGCGGTTGTCCTGACTGATATAAAATAGGTGCCTGCAGGTAGCTGGCTTACATTTATTGCTTTGTGCTTTTCATCAACAATGGCTTCAAACTGTTGCTGACCGTTCAGGTTATATACGGCTACATTGGCTGTAGTGTTAGCAGCCAGGTCGATGTTCAGCATGTCGTGAACCGGATTAGGATA
Organism: Chitinophagaceae bacterium; assembly: GCA_947455215.1. GTDB lineage: Bacteria > Bacteroidota > Bacteroidia > Chitinophagales > Chitinophagaceae > Flavipsychrobacter. The sequence continues at coordinate 15,882 of CANGNA010000043.1, read as the reverse complement.
AATACGGATGTTATTCTGGCTTGCTATGTTACTAACATTTACGCCGGTGAGTGTATCGCCATCTACCGTTACATTATCAAACCTGTTATTACCCCTTGTGCCAGTGTCATTACCGTTAAAAGTTATCCTGAACACCAATTTTTGGTTATTATCGACCTGCGCATCAGAGAACGTAACTGTTACTCTTTTGTAGACCAGCCATGCGGAATCAGATGCTTCAGACAATCCTGTTGTACGCCATGTTGCGCCACTGTCCACACTGTAGTCAAACACCTGGTGCAGCTGACCCTTGGTGACACTTGAGGACTGTGTAGCGTAGGTGAGCTTAATATTTTTATAGTTGGTGGTTGGTATGTAAAATAACAGCTTCATACTGTCGCTGGGGTTGCGCACCCTCAATGCCACACCGTCCGGCTGAGCCATACGTGCATTGATGGTGTCATAGTCGGCAGGCAAGGCATAAATAGAGTCAATGTAGGTGCTATATGCTGCCGATGTACCGGGTACTTTGGCATACAGGATCTTAGCCTTATTCACATCGATAGTAGAATAATCTGCTGATATGCCGTGAATAGTATCAGTATACTGCGCCATGGCGTAGCTGTTAAAATGCCAGTAGTGAATAAGGTGAGACTGGGCTGATGCTGCGCCACTGATACATGCAGCAGCAAGGAAAAAATACAATTTCTTCATGTTCTTATTATTTTGACTGTAAAAGACGTTAATCAATATTATTAAATCATCACGTTAAAGTTAAGGAACAGATCGGTCAATCAATATTTATTGATGTAGTGGTGATCATGTTATGGCGCCCCCTGAAATTGATGGTGTATCTTCCGGCGGCAAGTTTGTGCCTGAGCCCGAAATAAGTATCGTCCAGGATAAACTTCTTCGATATCACGGTCTGTCCTGCCGCATCTTTACATTCAATGAAGAGCTCTTGTCCTACCAGTTCAGCAGGAAACAATATACGCACCTGTTTATCCGTTACCTCAAGAATGGTCACTTCCTGCTTTTCTATCACCTTGTCACATACCCGCTCAACTTTTTTTCCTCTCTTGGTTTTATCTATAACAAGCTCGGCCATTACCGGATATTTGTTAGACATACGGTATATAGCATTGATAACTTCAGGCGGCGCGCTGTTGTTACTGTGCATATTTGCGTTTGTTATAGATACTTTGAACCTTTGTCCGTCGTTGCCAAGGGTTCTGTATGACCCTGCTATGTAGCGAATATCATTTTGCTCTTCTGTTAGCGGTCTTGACATAAATATATGGTCGTACCAGTTTTTGGCACCACCTGCAGACCCGCAATTATTAGGTACACCAGCAGTCTCTCTGGTTGATGTTGTAAAATAGGTTGCGAAAAGCGGGTCGTGATCCCAATTACAAGGATAAGTTAGTTTGTGGTCGGGGTAAAAGGGTGGGTCGCAGAACCTGAAAGAAGCATCATTGCCGGCAACCAGCAACTGGTAAAAATCTTCTTCCGAAGACCTTGCATTAAAGTCTCCCAGGAACAAATGATTGCCCAGTTCTGTAAAGTGGTGTTTGATGCTATTCAACGCACCGGTAGCCTGTAGCGCTCTTACATCATCAAAATCATCGCCCGATTTGGTATGGTTGCAGGTAACATAAAGAAAAGAAGTATCACCACCATCGTTTTTGCTATACAGCTTGTATGTATTGTAATCGGTGCCATTCACGTATGTGGCTACAATATTGGCAAAGCCCAGCTTGCGCTTGTCGTAGAACAGAATGGAGCTATTGTTCGCTTTAGCCTCGTTGGTGATGGTACAATATGCATAGCGGCCGGGATATGCCTTGTCGAAAGCGTACTTTAAAATAGAGTCGGCAAAGCCATAAGGTGCAACGCCGTGCTCGTCATCTGGCGTCAGTTTTATAGATGATACTTTTTCCAGAGAAATAAGATCAGCATTCGCATATTTGAGTATAGTGGACAGGTAACTGTGGTGATGTTCATTTGGTTCCTGGCAGCCATTCCCATAATACAGCACATTATAGGCCATTACCCGGATAGTATCTGTGGCGGCATTCGCGTTTATAACTGCCGTAAACAAAAGCAATACAGCCAAGGCTGCGGGTATTCTTAATGTTCTACGGTTAGTGTTTATTTCCGGCATGGCTTACTTTATAAACAATATTTTATTTGCTGTGCAGTTTTCGCCGTACAGGGCGAGGCAGTAAGTGCCCGGTGCTTCTGTGAACGGAAATGTTATTTGTTGCTGGCCCGGCTCTATTGTATATCTAAGGCATATCCGGCCAAGCATATCTGTACACAAAAGGTACAGTTTTCCACCAGAGTCGTTGAAGGTTACTGTAAGCTGGTCCGTTACCGGAGATGACAGCGAAAGTGACGGACCGGCCACGCGGTAGGGAACAGAGGCCGTGGCAGACGTATCTATGCGGACATCAGCCATCACAGGGTATTTATTGGACATCTGGAAGAGTGCTTCTATGACTGATGCGGGTGCGGATGAATTGGTGGGAGCATCATTTATCGACATACTTACCCTGTTGCCATCATTGCCGATCGTACGATATGAATGAGGTATGTATTGCATTCTCAGGCTACCGTTCATCATCGGGGTTGAGAACAGCATATGGTCGTACCATGATTTGCCGCCGCCGCTCGTGCCGCAATTGTTAGGTACTGAAGAGGATAGTCTGGTAGATGTAGTGAGGCATGCCGCATAATTATCGGGGTGGTTGTCCCAGTCTGCAGGGTAGGTATAGGTGCCATCAACAGAGAAAGGTGGATCATTGAAGGCAAAGCCTGCATTGAGGGGCGCTATCAACGCCTGGTAGCCTGTTTCACTGCTGTTGTGGAAGTTAAAATCGCCCATGTCGATGACATTGGGAAGCGTACTGAAAATACCGGATAGCTGTGTCAATGTTCCCGCGATCTGCGCGTTACGCGTGGTTGCCGAATTCCCCGATTGTGTGTGATTGAGTATCACATATAGAAATATGGTGTCTCCTAAAGCAAGCCGTGAGGTCTTGTAGTACAGCTTGTAGGTATTGAAATCTGTGACGTTTTGGTAAGATGATACAATGCCTGCAAAGCCGAATTTGCTTTTGTCGTAGTACAATAGAGACAAATTGTCTGCTCCTGATGTGTTGGTATAACTGCAATAAGCATATCTGCCAGTAAATGCTGTGTTGAGCGCAAATCGCAAGATGGAATCGGCAAAACCTAAGGGTGCACTGCCGGAATTGTCGCCAGTATACATAGGAAACGCCGCCACTTTTTCCAGCCCTATAATATCCGGATTCCCATAAGATACTATGGTCTTAAGATAATCATGGTATGAGCTATGCGGCCCCTGACATGCAGGCCTGTCGCCATAGTAAAGCACATTATAGGCCATGATGCGTACAGTATCCTGGCTGTAACTAAACTGGAAAAAAAGCATAAAGAAAGCAATGAGCATTGCTTTCTTTATGCTTTTGATTTTAATGTTGTATGTAAGTCTTATCATTTCGCAAATGCATCTACAGAGATATTATCGTACCGGTCATTTCCTCCCGATGTATCTGCTATAGAGTTAGAGAAGCGCACTGAAAAATTAGGGTTGTTATCTACAGCAGGTATCGAAGAAAAATCAAGCGAATATAATGTCCAGCTGGTAGATATCGTAATTGAAGTAGCGCTCAGGCCGGCACTTGTATAATTAACACCGTCTGTGGTGTATGTTATGGTGTTAGATGCCGGGCCACTATTGGACTTTTGTGTAGCAAACTGAATGATCGGCTGTTTATACCCGGTGGTGGGTACACGAAGTGTCCAGGAGTAGAATGGATTGCGCACACGCAACCCCGACCCGGTATCCTGTAGCATACGTAGGTTCAGGCCGCAGCCGGGAGAAACTGCATCTGCATATCCCGCGGCTGCAAACGAAAAGTGGATCGTTCCTCCGCCGATAGTTGTATCGGGAATAGCGAGAGATGAAGAGTCTGAACCGTTATTAAAACTCCAGTAGTGTATGAGTTTACGATCGCCTACCGGCACGGGGCCGCTTGTCGCGTTGCTTACTCTGTCTTTAATGCAGCCGGAAAAACCAACTGATATGATCAATGCTGCTAATGCAATATGTTTCATGTTATGTAAATGCGCTTTTTTAAAAATTAGAATACTATCTGGTAGCCAACACGCAACTGTCCGGTATAGTGCAGCGGGTCCTGTGCCTTATCTTCTGTAACAGGTACGTAATATTGCACCTTAAGTACTGAATTGAAACCACTGAACTTATAAGCATAGGCCAGGTATAGCCAGTCTTGCACACCTACATACAGGTCGTTAGCATTTAATTCTTCATACATTAAAGAGAAAGCAGAATGTTTCTTTTCCCAATTGTAGTTAGCGCCTAAGCAAAAGCCGCCGGAATTGACCACACTTTTATTCTTTGACTGATCTGTACCGTTATATAAGCCATCTGTAAGGTTTGTAGGCTTTAATTGCATAAAATGCACCTCGGCAGTAGCAGAGAACCCTTTATATTTTACTATGGCATCACCACCGTAAGCAAGTTTTTTACCATCAAAAACCCTTACCCCGTATACGCCTGGAGCATCGGGCTCGTCGGTAATTATGGAGCTGCCCTTAGGCTGCGTCTTATCCGCATATCGCGCGTTGGCTGCCACCCTGAATACAGGTGTTGCTGACATCTCTTCATCGATCAGATTGTACTTGACCTTTGAAGGATATGAATATTCCACCCTGCCTACGTATTCCATACGGCCGCTTGCATCGTTCCCATATTCAAAGAAATTTTCTCCCATGCCGCTATAAGCGCCTGCGTAAGCATTGAACTTGTCGTTGAGAAAACGATAATTCAACGTTATACCGAAATCTCTGCGGGAAAAAAGGTCGCCGCCGTAAAGGTTGGCATGGCTCCAGAATGGAGTGCCCCAAACATCGCTCATTGAGCCCTGCGAGTAGGGTAGTTTGTCGTACCCTAACTTGATCTTTACCGGCCAGCCCTTGTACTGAACGTAAGCAGATTTGATTCCCGGATTCTGAGGACCGGCAGTATTACCTGTTGCCGCTGCGGCTGCCAGGTCAACAAGACTGGCGTGAAACTCATATACAAATTTGTTGGCTGTCTTACCTAGTATGTCCAGGTCAAAATCTTTCACTGCCCAACCATTGTGTGTTTTTTTCTGGTAGGTAGTGTCGTCTTTCAGGAAACGAGTCTCGTAGTAGCCGGAGATACGTCCCCCGATCTGGAGCGTATTACCATCCGAACTTAAGGTAAACTGGCTGGCGGCAGCATTACCGTCAAACTCAGAATACTGTGCTCGTGCAGTAAGAGAGGCAACAGCTGCCACAACTGTTATGAACGCAAACTTTTTGATCATTGATGTAATATTGGAAGTTTATCGAAATAATATACTCTACGGGTATCGTCTGAAACTAAGCGCATCTGCCCCCTGTCATCAAAGCTAATGCCCTCAGGATTCAGCACATTAAGGTGATACACAGTTGTAACGTTGTAGTTATTGGGATCACAAACCAGGATCGAAGCATCAAGACTGCTGAGCAGATACAGCAGCCCATTATGCCACCTCGCTCCGGCTATATTCCTGGCACCCTTTATTTTGTATCTGCCTGTTTCTTTAAAAGTACTATCGTATTCTACAAGAACAGTAGGCTGCTGGGCTACCAGCACAAAACAATGCCTGACATAATTGTAACTTATCGATTCAAACGCTTTATTTGCTGCGCCACCCCAGGATACAGGGTATTTTTCAACAAAAGCTAGATCGCTCATTCTGTACTTATATACTTCACGTGGAGTTTCGTCAGATATATAGATGAAACCATCCCTGATGTCTATTCCTTCAAAATCAAGACCGCTTTTTTCCGCTTTGCGAACAACATTTAAATTAGTGTCACATTCGAACAAATATCCGTGATCGCTCACAATGTAATAGTGGTGACCTATGCTGTCGAAAACAATATCTGAAGGTTCCGGAATAGATTTAAGTAGTTTGAAACCTTTATGTTTTATATGTAGCACATTCTTGCCTTTACTTTCGAATACGGACAAGAGCAAGAGCAACAAATAGAAAGATAGTATTTTCATTAACCGGCTTAAAAACAACGAATTATTACAAATTTCTAAAGTCAATATTATCGGAATATTATTTTAGTAAAACACCAGAGGGGTGTTCTGTAAGAACACCCCTCTGGCTGATATTTATTAGACCTCTGCTATTCCTTTACTAATCGCTTAGTTACCTTCTGTTCGCCCTGTGTGAGTTCTACCATGTACACACCGGCTGCAAAGTTGCTCATCGGAACAGTGATCACACCGTTCTGCTTAGCGCCCAGGTCCTGGCTGTAGATGCTTACGCCGCTTACATCCATTATCCTTACGCTTACATTGTCTTCGCTGCCAGATGTAAAGGTGATCTTCACATCATCACTTGCAGGGTTTGGTGCCATAGCCACTTCAAGGCCCTTAACAACTGCCGCCTTCGTTGGCTTCAGGTTCAGCTCAAAGCGATCATCGCCCTGTGTTGCCTTATCCTTACTGATGGTGAACCTGTACTCTGTACCCTCCTTCAGCTCTACGTACTTATTCAGCAGCTTATCGTGCAGGGTTACTGCGCCGCCTGTTGGCACTGTGATCGCTTCAGCACGCAGTACGAAGTCTTGCTGGTAAGCACTCTTAATGCCCAGTGGTATCACCTTGTCACCTTCGTACGGACGAGCATCGATAGCCAATTTTGAACCATTCTTAGACAAGCTGTAGAAATTAAGGTCTGCACCGAACGGCTTGGTAGCATCCAGTTGCTTGTCCTCATCATCAGATGCCTTGTCGTTGAACTGCAGGCTCAACATATCCCACAGGTGGTAGTTCGTATCGTAGATATTGAACCTTACGGCCTGTGCCGGTGCACGGAACAGGTTCAGTGCTGCGCTCGCTCCCTTGTTTGATTCCACGAAGTCTACATGCGCACCGTTGTGCTCTGCTTTCACCTGGAAGCTTGTATTTGCCTGGATGTAGTATGGCTCTGGTGCTGATTCGCCAATTGGTATTGACATATACTGGCCGCCGGCACTCAGGGTCGGGTTCCATACGTAGAACGCTGCTCCTTTGATCTGGCCAGCTGCCCTGGCATTGAACAATACTGTACCGATATCTACAGGAGATGGATACGGGTTGCTGATCTGGTTGTATGACTGATGAACTGTATCAGTACCTTGTTTCAGCGGAATGCTTACAGGACCCTGATTCACGTGCCCGATCATTTTACCTATGATGGCTGACGGATTATACATGCCTGAATAACCTAACCAGCCAAAGCCTTCTCCAGGTGCACCGCGGAAGAACAGGCGGATACCCTGACCAGGATGTAACAAGTTACTGTCTGCAGCGCTGCTATTGATCTTGGTGAATGGTCTCCAACCACGGTCGTTGGCCATAGTGTCATTACCCATAGTGGGATCGTAACGGAAGGCCGATGGATTGTTGGTAGTTGTAGTAACGAAACCATTAGCTGAACCGCCGCTACCGGTGATGTCCACATAAGGCAACAACTGACTCAGAGATATTGTATCGCTGAATGAATGACCCCAGAAACGGAACCTGCGATAACCACCCTGTACATACTGGTCGGTCTTAACGCGACCGGTGATGCCGGCACCAGATGCAGGGATCTCAGCAATTCGTGCAGCAGGTGTGGTGTCGTTAGACAACAGTTCCAGGCTGTCGTTAGTGGCAAGGGTACCAGATGTGAGATACAGCGCACTGCCGATCATGGTACGTGCATCTGGCTGTATGGTAGCACCGCTGGCATTGTTCAGTTCCAGGTTACTGATAGTGCCAATGCCATAGAGTTTCTGTGCTGATGAGCCGTTGAGAATAACACGGCCTGTACCATTTACGGTGCCTGAGTTATAGATGTCGCCTTTAACATTGATAACACCTGCGCCATTCACCTGGATAACTGATCCTGATGCAATGTTCAGGTCATTGACCGTAGCCGATACTGTAGTGGGCAGTACAGGGATATTGGTGACACTATTGATAATTACACTGTCGGCATTAGTAGGAACAAATCCGCAAGACCAGTTGGTTGCAGTATTCCAGTCTGTTTCATGCCCCGGGGTTCCACCCAGCCATTGCATAGGTATAGGGTTGAGGTAAACGACAGTGTCCAGGTTGGTTACGCAGATCGCATTTGTAGCCCTTATAACAGTATAGTTATGCGATCCTGTCAGAATACCCGTTGGAATAACATACATGCTGTCACCGCCAAATGTACCTGTTGTAATCGATCCGCTATCTACCATAAAGGATACTGTCTGACCTGCAACGCCTCTGATCTCAATAACAGATGAGTGATTGGCACACGGTGATGATGCTGATGTTATTGCTGCAACAGGGTATGCATATATGGTTGAAATTATAGTATCCGCAACTCCTGCACATACACCTCCTGATGGTATGATTACCCCGGTAAATGTACCTGTTGCGCCGCTGATAGGCAGAGCTACATCGATATAAGTGCCGGACAATGGTGCATTTGTAACATTAGTGTAGCCAGCTGCTGTGGCATCTGTGCTCCACGTAATAGAGTAGGTTGCAGGCGTACCTCCCGCAATAGTGAACGGTAACAGCACCGACCCGATAGACTGGCACACTTCAGGGAATGCACCAAGTGTAAGGCGATCAGGAGTTCCTACTGATACTGTATATGTAGTTGCCAGCAAAGCAGAACAGCCTGTTGTACTATTAAAGCCTGATACCGAGTAAACAGTAGTAGATACCGGTGCTGCATTGATCGAAGCGCCGGTTGTAGCGCTCAATGCCGTTGCCGGACTCCACGAATAGTCGGTAGCTCCGGCTGCAGTGAGGGTTACTGAACTGCCATCGCAGATAGTACCGCCGCCGGTTGATGTGACAGTTACAACAGGAGCCGGATTGACTGTGAACACCTGGGTGCTGGTACAGCCTGCGGTACTTGCACCAGTAACCGAATAAGCAGTTGCTGTAATGGTGCCAGAAGGTATAACTGTAGCTCCCGTGCTCGCGCTCAGGCCGCTTGCAGGCGTCCAGGTATACGTTGCTGCGCCTGAAGCTGTAACCGGTACACCGGCACAAACAGGGCTTGTGACAGATACTACAGGTATTGGGTTGATAAGCACCCCGGCTACAGTTGTGCTGGCAGACAAGCCCGAGTAAGCACAAGAGGTTGTAACCTTATAGTATACACTGTCTGACAGCGTGCCTGTGCTGTAAGTGGTAGACGTTGCACCGGAAATTGGTGTGAACGTACCAGCTACATTGTCTGAAGAGCTCCATTGGTAAGATGCGCCCGTAAGTGTAGTGCCCGGTGTGAAGCTGAGCGTGGCTGCGCCGCTTCCGCATATAGCCGTAGCTCCAGTCACAGTGCCGGTTGCAGGGGTTCCCGAGCATGGTACCGGATTGACGGAGTAGCCAACATTAATGTCGTCAACACGCCAGTTTATTGTGCTGGTGGCCGGAGATCCTGAACCATTATAGCCATAGATGCGTAGCGTTACCGCTGTATTGTATGCCCCCGTTGCCGATGTAAATGATGGGTTGAACAGCACGTATGTACTGTTGTTCAGCATTGTGCCTGTTGCCAGGTTACTGCTATAGCCATCAATACTAGATCTTACCGCGTATGCCTGAGGACCTGTGCTTGTGCTGCGCGATCCGAAGGAGACGCCCGTTATGTTAAGATAATATCCGGCATTAGGTGTCAATGTTACCTGGATGTAGGGAGACGAGGTACTCAAAGAGCTAAGACCAGCTGCATTACCAATGTTATTGCCGCCGCTTGCGCCTGTATAGCCAGAGCTTGCGGATGTGCCATTGATAGGCGTGGCTACTGTCCCGTTGCTGTTACCTATCCCGGATGTACATCCCGATGTAGGTACCTGAGCGCTGGTTGATGAAGAAGCAAGGCCTGAAGTGCTGCCCGTGAAATCCCATAATGCAGACCCCGTTGTGCCTGCAGGCAGAACAGTTTCAGTAAGTGTAACTGTAGTGTTGCCACAGATGTTGGTTACAGTATAGGAAATAGTGTCGATACCTAATCCTGTACCCGTAACGGTGCCGCTACCACTAATTGTTGCAATGGCCGTGTTGGAGCTCGTCCAGATGCCACCGGCAGTAGCGTTGCTTAGTGTAGTTGAAATGCCAATGGCAATTGTTGTGAGGCCCGTTATAGCCGCTACTGTTGGCGTGGTGTTGACCGTTGCAGGGAAAGATGCGGTTGTTGCACCGCATGCATTGGTAACAACGTAAGATATCGTTGCTGACCCGCCATTAACGCCTGTCACCACACCTGAAGCGTCGACAGTTGCAGTGCCGCTGGCCGATGTAGACCATGTGCCGCCGCTTGTGGTATTAGTAAGTGTTATAGATGCTCCTCTACATACCGATGAAGCACCGGATATGGCGGCAACAGAAGGCAGCGGGTTGACTGTTACAGGGAAGGTGACAGCTGCACTGCCACAACCATTGACTACCGTATACACGATATTGGTACTGCCGCCCGTCACGCCATATACTATACCTGTTGTGCTGCCAACTGTGGCAACAGAAGGAACGCTGCTTGTCCATGTGCCTCCTGCAGAGGTATCCGACAGGGTAGTGCTGCCGGCCTGGCATACTGTAGCAGAACCGGAAATAGGAGCAGGAGTAGCCGGAAGCGGATTGACCGTAACCGGGTAAGTAGCTACGGCTGTTCCGCACGCAGAAACTACGGTATAAGCAATAGTTACCGAACCTGGCAATACACCCGATACAACACCGCTTGCGCTAACTGTAGCGATAGTATTATCGCCGCTCGACCAAGTGCCACCTGGCGTGCCATCTGATAGCGTCGTCTGGGCAGACTGGCAAACTGTAGACGCACCGGAGATCACACCTGCTGAAGGTGAGGTATTAATGGTCACCGCAGCCGTGGCTATAGCTGTACCACAAGTATTCGTCAACGTATATGTAATATTCGCTGTTCCGGAAGTAATGCCGGAAACCAGTCCTGAACTGTTTACAGATGCGATAGCGGCGTCACTTGTTGTCCACACACCGCCCGAAGCAGTATCGGTAAATAGGCTGCTGGTTCCGATACATACTGTATTCGGGCCAACAACGCTGCCGGCAGCCGGAAGCGGATTAACAGTAATTGATTTGATCACAAAGTTGGTACCGCAGCTATTGCTTATTGTGTATGATATATTGGCAGTTCCTGCAGTAAGACCTGAAACGGCGCCTGAGGCATCAACGGTCGCCGTTGTCGGAGCTGAAGAAGACCACGTTCCCGATGTCGATGTATCTGTCAATGATATCGTTGATCCTACGCAAACTGTAGACGGTCCTCCTATCACTCCAGGAACACCCGGTAAAGGGTTGATGGTAACAGCAGCGTTAGCTGTGTTGGATGTAATAGCTGAGTATCCGCATGTAGTACCTACTCTGTAGTACGTCGTTGCAGTTAGCGTTGGGGTAGTGTAGCTGGCAGATGTGGCACCACTGATTGGTGTGAATGAAGTGGAGGTGCCCGTATTGCTGGAAGACCATTGGTAGCTTATTCCTGATCCCGTAGTACCCGCTGCAAAGGTCAATGAGGTAGACCCGCTACCGCAGAATGCAGTAGCGCCTGTTAAAGTGCCCGCAGACGGGGTGCCGGAACATGGTATTGGATTAGCTGCATAAGTCAGGGAGACATCATCGACTCTCCAGTTTACAGTGCCCGATGTTGCAGTGCCGGTACCGCTGTAGCCATATATACGTATGGTCACAGCCGTATTATTAGCACCGGTTACCGAACTGATAGATGGTGTTTTTAATGACCATGTCGAGGTGTTAGCAATTGTACCTGTTGCGATGTTCGTCGTGTACCCATCTACACTTGACCTTACTGCAAATGCTTGCGGGCCAGTAGAAGTGCTGCGGGTTCCGAACGATAAGCCCGATACAGTCAGATAGTAACCGGTATTTGGTGTCAGCGTAAATTGTATGTAAGCAGATGATGAGGTACTGAAAGCGCCTACAGCTGCAGCGTTTCCAATGTTATTTGTACCACTTACGCCAGTATAGCCTGAACTTACTGACGTAGAACCAATGATTGGAGAGACAGTGCCATTGCTATTACCTATTCCTGAAGTACAGCCTGATGTAGGAACTGCCGCGCTTGTAGACGAAGAGGCCAATCCACTTGTGCTACCCGTGAAATCCCATATTGCGGTAGACGTTGCAATAACAGGATTAACTGTCACCACTGCGGTTGCAGAATTTGGTCCGCAACTATTGGTTACCGTATAAGCTATCGTATCTATACCGAGTCCTGCACCGGTTACAACACCTGATGCACTAACTGTGGCAACAGTGTTGTTGACGCTCGACCATACACCGGAAGGGGTAGAGTTGGTAAGTGAAACTGATGAACCAACTGTAGTACTTAGCGTGCCGGCAATTACCGCTACAGTAGGTACTGTAGTGACCGCTACTGAGGTAGTAGTGGCGGTAGACGAACCGCATGCACTTGTCGCAGTCAACGTGTAGACACCAGCGTTTGCGGACAGGATGGTCAGTGTAGCAGGATTTGTCAGAGATGAGAAACCTCCTGGGCCATTCCACGTGTACGAGGTTGCACCGCTTGCGCTGCCTGCTAAGGTAAGTGTAGTTCCTGCACAAAGCGTTGTTGCGGAAGCTGAGGCAGTTACTGAAGTAGGTGCAGCATTAACCGTTACGCTTGCTGTAGTAGCAGTTACTGTTCCGCAAGAGCTTGACGCAGTAAGCGTGTATACACCTGATGAAAGTGTGTTAACTGTTAATGCAGCAGGGTTCAGGGCAGTAGCTGCATAGCCGTTTGGTCCGCTCCATGAGTATGTGGTGGCATCGGCGGCGGAGCCAGTAATTGTCAAGCTTTGACCTTCACACAATGCGGTGCCGGACGCCGTTGCCGTTACAGCAGATGGTGAAGGGCTAATTGTTATTGAAGGTGTGGTAGCAGTAACTGTGCCACAAATATTGTAGGCAGTTATTGTATAAATGCCTGATGAAGCGGTAGATACTGTAAATGCATCAGGGCTAAGCTGAGTGGAAGTGAAGCCTGCCGGTCCGCTCCATGCGTAGTCGGTCGCTCCTGTAGCTGATCCGGCCAGGCCAAGCAGGTTGCCGGAGCACAGGCTTGTAGCATTAGGAGTAGCAGTTACAGCGGTAGGTGTAGCGTATACATTGAGTGTTGCAGTTGTTGCAGTCACGCTTCCACAACTGTTTGAAGCGATCAGTGTGTAAGTACCCGTCGATGTTGTATTTACTGTAAATGACGCCGGATTAAGAGCTGTCGCTGCATATCCGCCAGGGCCACTCCAGGAATATGTAGTGGCACCCGTCGCGCTACCTGTAAGAGAAACTGAAGTACCTGAACAAACAGCAGACGCAGATACTGCGGCTGTTACGCTTGACGGTGCTGTTCCTGTATTTACGGTAACAGGCGTTGACGTAGCTGTATTGCTTGTAAGTAAGCATGTAAGCTGAGCCCTGTAGTAAGTAGTTACAGATGGTATTACAGAGTAGGATGCGGAAGTTGCACCACTGATATTAGTGTAAGAAGAACCATCCGGCGATGATTGCCATTGGTATGCGATAGCGCTGTTGGCAGAAGCTCCGCTCAGGCCCAACGTTGTGCTGGCGCCAGAACATACAGTAGCAGGTGAGGCAGTTGCTGTTCCTGCAGATGGCGTAGAACAAAGCGCATTTCCGGCAACATAATCGCCAGTATATGATGTCCCAGAAATACCAGTTGTTGTGGTTACGTTGGCCAGTAGAGGCGTTGTGCCTGATGTGCTGTTGCTCACAAACGGAGCACTGCTCCACGACGAGCCATTGAACTGCCTTAAAATAAAGGCGCCATTGCTGCCACCACCCCTTATGTCGCCGCTGTTATAGCTCAGATCAAGGTTGATGGTAGTTGGAGCAACCCCGGATGGGGTAACTGTCCAATATCTGTTAACGAAGGCAGCGGTATCTACATAAGAACCGGCAATTGAAGGATGAGCGCCTGCAGTAGACTTAACTGTTATTGAGCCGCTGTTCACTGAGCTGCTGAAGGTGAGCTTTACCGGGCTGTAAGTAACATCACCAACCTGGTAGGTCATTGATGTAGTGCCGCCCGAAGGCATGGTCTTTAACAGGTTACCATATACATAAGACGTAGAGCCACCGCCGCTCACTGAAGCAGCTGCCGACAAGCTAACTGCAGAAGAGCCTGAGGCCACAACAACACCGTTGATCAGACCAATGGTTCCCGACACGTTAAGTATGCCGGAGAGTGTGAGTGTACTGCCGTTGGCGATAGTCAAGTTATTGAACGTGTTTCCGGCAGCCACGTTTGTGGTATATGTCTGGGCGCCTGTACCGTTGAAGATAACTGTACTTGTACCTGCGGTAAACACGTTGGTTGACGAAGTATGTATGAAGTTACCACCGATGTTGATGGTGTTTGGATTCAATATGAGTGCACCTGTGCCTGTAGAAGCAATATTGAGATTGCCCTTGAGGGTATAAGTAGCTCCTCCTGCAGTAGGCGCGAAGGAAACAGTAGCGGTTGACAGGTTATTGATGGTGATATTATTGAATACCGGTACCGCAAGCGTTGTTGAAGCTGCTGTGCCGGGGGCGGAATAACCGCGAATGAGCGTATTACCACCAGCTACAGATGCAGCCATATATAAAGTACCTGTAAGGTTGTAGCCGGTAGCATCACCACCCATAGATGCGTTATTGAACACTTTAACGATATTGCCACCATCAGAGAAAGCATTAGCAGATCCTGATATGTACATCCTCAAAGAGTTACTTGCCTGTATTGTTGTGTTGGCGGCCAGCGTCACTGTACCTGTTTTGGTGCTTGGTGTGTTGTTGATATCAAAATTGCGTACTATGAATGTATTGCCGTTGGCTGTAATGGTTTGGTTCTGCGAACCCAGCATTACCAGGCCACAGCCGGCAGTATTACCGTTGGTCGTATCACCACCCACAAACGGGCTTGTACCAGACAATGTAAGGTTACCGGTAATATTCAGTGTGTTGGCACTTGCCGGCATAGTAACAGCAGTATTATTCAATACCAGGTTGCCATACGTAACGCTGGTGCTTGGTAGTACGGTCGTTGTCGTAAAGGTCAGTCCGTTGTACACTACAGTGCTGGCTGTATTCAGCGTGCCGAACGTAGGCAGGGTCTGGTTAGATATTGTCAATGTTCTGCCTGCAGCTACGTCTATGGTTGCAGCAATTGTCGTGCTGGCACCTATCGCAAGATCAGTTGATGCGTCAAGCGCAATTTTAGCTCCACCACCCGATACTGTCCATGTAGTAGCGGAGATGTTACCCGGATTACCGTTGGCAACGTGGAATACCTGTCCTGCGGTTGTAAAGTTAGATGGATGTGTACCGCTACCGTCGGTATTGGTACCCCAAGTGGCAGTATTGTCCAGGTTGCCTGTTGATGCCGAGTAGTAGTCCTGGGCATAGATAGCCGTAACAGTAAGGTCATCCACAGCAATGCCATGGTCGTTGCCGGCATCATTTGGATCGCCCACCCTGAGCCATACCTCCTGGCCAGGAACTACCGTTGTAGAGATAGTAGTAGTGATATTAGCTGTTCTGTTCGCAGCTGCATTACCGTTAAGAGCAGCTGCAGTAGTTGTATTCTGCAGAGTAGTAAATGCCAGTGCCGGTACCAGTGTCCAGGTGCCTGAAGTGATACCGGTTGCACCTACTTGATAATCTACTGTGTTGCTCTGGGCCGTTGCATTATTATTGTTGCGCCATTGCTCACCGGTATAGGTCACGGTCAGACCAACTATATT
>CANGNA010000042.1 GCA_947455215.1 Chitinophagaceae bacterium | reverse complement strand
TACACTGTGTTGGAGAATTCGAATTCGCTGTGCTCTACACCGTAGAAAGGGGAGTTTTCGTCTTCTTCGGCGTTGTAGAGGTGTCTCCAGTTGTAAAATGGTTCTATCTCGTGCATTACTATTGTTCTTTCTGCTCGTGTCCGTGTCGCCCTTCGATACTTCGACAAGCTCAGTATAAACTTAGCTCAGGGTGACACTCTGTAAGTTGCTTTGTACAAAACAAATATCTCTCCGATGTGAGATGGCTTTCCCGAAAGCGTTCGGGACAGGCTGTTCCTAGTCAATGACAGAGCCCACGTCCGTGTCGCCCTTCGACAAGCTCAGGGTGACACTATTTTGATCTCTTATTGCCGGAGCTATCGCAATATACTTTTAATAAAAAGTGCACCCTCACAGTGTATTGGAAGGGTGCAGAAAAATATTGTGCCTGTGGCTGGTATACTATTGTTTGGCCATCATGTCCTGCCATGCCAGGGTGCCGCCTTCTACATTCACCAGGTTGGTGAAGCCGGCGGTCTCCAGCATCATGCAAGCCTGCACGCTGCGCCTGCCTGCACGACAGTGGATGATGAGTTCTTCGTTCTGCATACCGTCCAGCTCGTCGAGTTGCATGCTCATGATCTGGCCGAGTGGTACCAGCTTGCCATTGATGTTGAACTCTTTGTATTCATCGGGTTCGCGCACATCTATGATGTTCAGCTTTTCGCCGCTGTCTATCCTTGCTTTTAGTTCTTGTACAGTTATATTTTTCATTACGCTAAATTACAGTTTTACTATTTTTTTAGGCACGCCTGTTACTCCGTTGCAGGCAATATTTACAAAGTACATACCTGCGGTGAGCGATGTTATGTCGATATCGGTGCCATTGGTAGTGGTGCCGGATAATACCTGCTGGCCGGTAATATTGGTGATGCTATATGTAGCGGTGCCATCGCCGGGGTAAGTGAAGTGTATCTTGTCGCTGGCCGGGTTGGGGGCTATCTGCCATTTTTCTGACACCGGTGTTTGTGGTGAGGTAATGCCACTCGACTTCACATCCTGGCCCAGCAGCGGACGCATCATTACAGCACCATGCAGCAGCGATGGGTTCCAGGAAGAGAGCACATTGTAGTACACGTGATTGATGCCTATGCGGTTGCGGTCGAACCCGAAGTAAAGGCTATCGCTGCCGCTTTCTGCGGGCATCATTACCCCGGCATAGAAAGTGCCTGCAGGCAGCGGAACGGGCTCTGTGAACTTATAGACAAAGAACTCGTTGATGGTATCGCCAAAGCCGGGAAAGCACGGGTCTTCGGTATACAGCAGGTGATCGGCCACGGCGCCGTTAACGCCTGCCAGGGCAGAATATACCTGTATGGCAAATGTCTTATTGCCGGCTAGTGGGGCGGTACGACCAAAGTATATGGCCATGCCCTTCATAGTATCGGGCTGGTTGAGGTGATATTCTATGGATATCATGCCGGGGAGCGATGCGAACAGGCTGAGGTAGTAGCTCTGCTCGGCAGTGCCATCGTCGTAAGCCAGGTAGTTATCAAACACCTGATTTTTAATGATCGTATCGTTGGCGGATGGGCCTGTAACTGTAGAGGATTGTATGTAATGCTTGTTCTCGAACACTACCTTGCCGTATGGCGATGTGAGCGGTACTGTAGTGGTGTAGGCATTGTTGGACAGTTGCTGTATAGCCTGCGCCGACAGTGTGGCTGTGTTGTTGATGGGTGTCTGCAGTGTGGTGCCGGTAGCTATATCGCGCGCTGCAAAGCCGTAGGTGATGGGCTGGGGAATATCGTAATTGTTATGTACGCTGTCGTAATAGAACGGAGCGCGCTCGCCAACAGGATTTACCATGAACTGCCTGTAGGGCATAGAGGTATAGTCGTTGAGCAGGAAAGTAGGGTCGGAAGAGTAGGCTATATCGTTGATTGCGGTATCGAACATATTTCTATGTGCATCAAAGCGGATATAGTCGATGTTCCAGATGGCGTCGGAATAGTTGAGTGCGGCTATATTGACAAAGCGGAACTGGAACTGATCGTAGAACATAAGGGTATCGGTAACCGGCACCATTACCTGCTGAAACGGCTGCATGGCCGATCCAGGCACCTTCCACATAGGCACCCAATCGCCATAGCGGATGCGGCCATAGAGAAAGAAAGTATCGTTGGCCAGCGGGTAAAAGCCCATGCCCTGCGGCTGGTAGTAGAAACTGAGGTACAGGCTATCGGCAGGGGTATAACCGGCCAGGTTGATAGGCTGAGAAGTAAGGCTGTCTGTAAAGCGGAAATTGCCATTATTGGACGGGTCCCACGGCAGGCCGAATTCATTCAGCGCATCGAAGGTGGCCACCCCGCGGCTTATGGGGCTGATGCACATGGTATTGTTGATGTACACCTGGTGATCTACCCAGCGGCCTGCATCGGGGAAAAGATCATAACCGGTAAAGTCTTCGAAGAAGGGCAGGGTGAGCGAAGTGGTCGTTTTTTTTGCCGCCCTTGCAGGTGCATGCATAACAGCACGATTGGCACCGAGTGGGCCAGCATGCTCTTGCGCCTGTACCCCAACCGGGGCCAGCCACAGCAATACCACACATATATACAGGAATACTTTTATTTTCTTCACTTGTCTTCGTCGGGGTTCACCTTTTTATCCTTTTCATTAACGGCATCGGTATTAGGATTATTGCTCGGCTCGTAGTCTGTAGGGTCAGGTTTCTGTTTGATGGTCAGTTCTATCATATCGCCCATTTTTATCTTGTTGGGCTGCCCTGCATCGTTGAACGCCTTAGGATTCTGGCGGATAACAAATGCCTCGGCGGTATCGTAGATATCACCTTCGGGGAATGGGAACAATACCAGGTTGTTGGCATTCAGGATGGCGCGTGCCTCGTCTACCGTCATATGCGTAAGATCGGGCACATTCAGGTCGGTGTTACCCAGGCCGTTACCTATCACCAGGTCTATTTTGCTGCCCTGTGGTATCATTTCGCCCGGCTTTATCGGCTGGCCTTTGTACTTCTGTTCTTTAATAGCACCACGGGCAATATCGGGTACATAAGTAGTATCACCTACAAACATCTTATTGTTCTTCAGCAACATTTCTGCACTACGGTAGGACAGGCTGATGAGGTTGGGCATTGGTACGCGCATCGGCACAATGCTGTTTACGGTGATCATAACGATACGGCCTGATTTTACCACGGCGCCGGTATCGGGTACCTGCTTGAGCACTGCCAGTGGCTTGGCCATTGGGTCGTAGGTGGAATCGACGTGTACCTCGAAATGCATTTCGTGCAGTTTGTCGATGGCTTCCTGCATGGGTTTGCCTTTCAGGTTGGGCAGGGTCACCTGCTCGCCGTGGTGGGTAAGACACCCCAGCGCCCAAAAGAATATGATATAGATAGCGGAGAAGATAAGCGCTACCATCAATGCATTGAACCAGAAAGACTGTTTGACGTTTTCCCTCATATAAGGATTTGCGATCAGGATATAAATGTAATAAAATTATGATACACGTGGCTTGTAACAATCTTCCAGCAGTGCACCGTAAAAATCTGTCAGGTTCATACCGGCTGCGCGCACCTGCTGTGGCACAATGCTATTCTCGCTCTGGCCGGGCATGGTATTCACTTCCAGGAAGAACAGTTTATTGGTGCGGGCCTCCAGGATAAAGTCCATACGCACTATACCACGACAATTGAGGTGGCGATAGATATACATGGCCTTATTTTCCAGTTGTTCTTTTATGGATGCCGGTATTTGCGCGGGAGTGATCTCGCGGGTAACACCAGGTGTGTATTTCGCTTCGTAATCGAAAAATTCGTTCTGGCTTAATATTTCGGTTGCCGGCAACGCAGTAAGCTTGCCATCTACTTTGTAAACGCCTATGGTCAGTTCGCGGCCTTCAATAAATTCTTCTATCAGCACCTGGTCGTCCTCGCCGAATGCTTTTTCTATTGCTGGTAACAGCTCTTCTACGTGCTTTACCTTGCTTACGCCCAGGCTGCTGCCGCTTTCGTTGGGCTTAACGAATACCGGTAGTTTAAGCTGATCGAGGATGGCCCCCATAGAGAAGGGCTCGCCCTTGATGAGGTGCACTGAATTGGCAATGTTGACCACATTGAACGCCTTGACCACCTTGTTGCAGTAGCTTTTATTGAAGGTAAGCGCCGATACAATGGAATTGCAGGTGGTATAGGGGATCTGCAACATATCGAGATATCCTTGCAAGCGGCCATCTTCGCCGGGCGAGCCATGCATGGCAATAAAAATACAATCAAAGCTCACTTTCTGACCGTCTATGAGCAGCGAAAAGTCGTTACGGTCGACAAATATTTTGTTGCCATTATGTTCGTGGTACCACTCGTCGCGGGTGATGATAATTTTATAAACGTTGTACAGGTCGGGGTTAAGGTTCTTTTCGATCGTCGCAGCCGTTTTTATGGATATGACAAATTCTCCAGAATAGCCACCGGCCAGCAATGCTATATTTTTTTTCATTTGTGTTTGTGCGGGCGATATTTCGCCGTTGTCAAAGGTAATATTTAGGATTTATAATAGCGTAAGGGAGTAAAGTTAAAATTGTGGTGGGGGGATGAAGTGTCGCAGCCCTGTAACGGGAGGTATGTGTTTTAGTTTTAGTTTTGTTCAAAATGTTGTTCATGCGCCGTTTATTATTGGTCGGTTTATTGGTTTTGTGTGTTACTGCTGTTTTTGCGCAAAACAGGCATAAGGACCGTTCGCAGTGGGACAGGTATATCATGCGGGTAGTAACCCTCGCCGATACCGGAGTAAATGCACCGCTGCAGCAACTGACCGATGCGGCGGGCAGGCATGTATCGTTGCACGACCTGGTAAAAGACCTTGTGCAAAGCAGGAAGGTGGCCATTTATAATATAGATGGCAGCCGGGCCGATATGACCGAGCAGATACGTACCATGCTGATGCGTCCGCAGGGCATTAATAAATATATACTGTTTGAAAAATGGACATATAACACGCACTTAGGCAAGTTGCAACCGCAACTGCTGGCGATAGGACCCTACGATTCGGCATATGCCAGCCGGGATGGTTATGTGGTAGACCTTAAAAAAAATGCAGATTGCTCGTGGCAGGAATACCAGCCTATGTTTTTTGTAAAATATGTGTCGCTGAGGCCCATACTGGCAAATTATACGGTAATGCCTAAGGGTAAGCAGGCCGGGAAACCTGTAACGGCCGATGCGTACATGGGCGGCAATATGTTTGTGGCTAAGATGACCTGCGTGAATGAAATGAGCAACGAAGCACTTGGTAAAGCAATGGAAGCCATGCTGAGATAAATATAAAACTGACCATGACCATACGTTTTTATGTTGCGGTGTTGATCACCTGCCTGTGCTGTTCTTCTACACATGCACAGGAGAACAAAGATATTTTGTGGCGTAAGTATGTGCTGCGCACTATAGACCTGGTAGAAAAGGCAAATGCGCCGTTGAATGCCATATATGACTCAACGGGCACCGACTTAACGCTCAGCGATGTGCTGGTTCGGCTGGTGCAAGACAAAAAGGTGCGCCCTTGTGATTTGGAAGGAAACAGTATAATGATGAGTGACAGTATGCAGATGGCTTTGGAAAAGCAGGGGAGGTTCACGAGGTTCATGCTGTATGAAGAGTGGTATTTCAGCAGGGATTCAGGTAAGATGTATGTACGGCCACTGTTGATAGGACCGTATGATTCGGACTATGCGCGAAAAGCAGAACTTAAAAAGGCATATGATAGTTTGTGGGCGCAGCAAGAGCACGACAAAAAAGGAAATACCAAATTGACGGAGCGAGCGCAGGACTGCCTGGAGCCAGAATTGCGACCGGTATTTTATATAAGCGTGGGCGATGCTAAGCCATGGCTGGAAAAATACCACATGTTGGTGCAGGTAGGACATGAGCACAAAGCGCTTAATGTTATTGAGTACCTGGATACCCGCAAGTTTGCCAGCCTGATAGTTTGTATTAAGGGGCATAAGCCCTCTATTGAGGAAGATAAAGACCACTGGGAATATTAGCGGGCCTGCATCCTGTATATTCCCGTGTCATGCCCTAAATTTGCGCCATCAGTAACAGTACTTCCATATTAGATTCACCTATAGAATTCCTGAAGGGTGTGGGCCCGCAGCGTGGTGAATTGCTGCGCATGGAGCTGGGTATTGCCACCTTCGAGGATCTGTTGTATCATTTCCCGTACCGGTATTTTGACCGGACGCAGATGACGAAGATCGGTGATATTGGTCCGCACAGTGAATTTGTGCAGATAGGAGGGACGCTTATTAATGTAGGAGAAGAGGGTGATGGGCGCAAGAAGCGACTGATAGCTACCTTGTATGATGAGAGTGGCAGGATAGAACTGATCTGGTTTCAGAACATCAACTGGATACGCAAAAGCCTGGTAGAAGGCAGCAGGTATGTTGTTTTTGGCAAGGTGGCCAATTTTAATGGCTATTACAATATATCTCACCCAGAAATAGAGGCGCTGAACAGCGAGACCAATATACCGGGCATGCAGCCGGTGTACAGCACCACCGAAAAGTTGCGCATCCGGGGCATTACCAATCGTTCTTTTGCTAAGCTGACGCAGGCGCTGTTTGAAAAAATAAGGCAGCATGATATCCCCGAGCTGCTGCCGGCAGAACTATTGGGCAGGTACAGATTGTGCAACCGCTACCAAGCGATGTTGTGGCTGCACTACCCCGATACGGAGCTGCATGCCGAAATGGCGCGGCACCGCATGAAGTGGGAAGAGCTGTTTGTGAGCCAGCTGCTGATAGCGCGGCTACGCCTGCAGCACACGGTGCAACCCGGTTGGCGGTTTGATACGGTAGGGCCGCATTTTAATGACTTCTTTAATAAATACCTGCCCTTCCAACTGACCGATGCCCAAAAGCGGGTATTGCGGGAGATACGGCAGGATACTGCCACCGGCAAGCAAATGAACCGCCTGCTGCAGGGGGATGTCGGCAGCGGTAAGACCATTGTTGCACTAATGAGCATGCTGCTGGCCATGGACAATGGGTTCCAGGCATGCATTATGGCGCCTACGGAGATATTGGCCACACAGCACTATAATGGCATATCGGGGCTGTTGGAGGAGATGGGCATCCCTATAAAATTGCTTACTGGTAATGTAAAGGGTAAAGAGCGCAAGGCTATACTTGCCGGACTGGCCGATGGTAGCCTGCCATTTGTTGCCGGTACGCATGCGCTGATAGAGGATACAGTGGTCTTCCAGAACCTGGGCCTTGCAGTAATAGATGAGCAACACAGGTTTGGCGTGGGGCAAAGGGCTAAGCTATGGAAGAAGAACGAACTGCCGCCACATGTGCTGGTGATGACGGCTACGCCTATACCGCGCACACTGGCCATGACCATGTATGGCGACCTTGACGTGAGCGTGATAGACGAACTGCCGCCCGGCAGGCAGGAGATAAAGACGGTACACCGCAGGGACAGCAGCCGTGCGCAGGTAATGCAGTTCATGAAGGCCGAGATAGAAAAGGGCAGGCAGGCTTATATAGTTTACCCGCTGATAGAAGAATCGGAGAAACTGGACCTGGAGAGCCTGATGGCCGGGTATGAGCAGGTGAAGATGTGGTTTGCTGAAGACAAGTATAAGATAGCCATGGTGCATGGCCGCATGGAGCCGGCACTGAAGGAGCGCAACATGAAACGCTTTGTAAGTGGTGAGGCGCAGATACTGGTGGCCACCACAGTGATAGAAGTAGGTGTGAATGTGCCCAACGCTACAGTAATGCTTTTGGAAAGTGCAGAGCGCTTTGGTCTGAGCCAGATGCACCAGCTACGGGGCAGGGTAGGGCGTGGCGGCGAGCAGAGCTACTGTATACTGATGACAGGCAGTAAGGTGAGTGACGAAAGCCTGAAGCGCATTAACATCATGGTATCCACTACTGATGGTTTTAAAATAGCCGAGGAAGACCTTGCCATGCGCGGCCCGGGCGACATGTATGGTACACGGCAGAGCGGTGAGATGAAATTCCGCCTGGCGGATATTGTACAGGATAGTGGTATACTGGAAGAGACGCGTGTGGCTGCGCAGCAGCTGTTAGCGGAAGATCCGCGCCTGGCCGCGCCGCAATACCAGGGTATCAGGTACCTGCTCGGCCAGCAAAAGGAGCAATCGCATTGGGGGAAAATTAGTTAAAGGGTTAAAAGGGTAAGGGGTTAAAGGGTTAAAGGATTAAAGGATTAAAGGATTAATAAGTTAAAGCTATTATTTTACACAAAATAGAAAAGCTCCCAATTGGGAGCTTTTCTATTTTGAATATTTTGACAAGACTACTATTTGCCTTGCTGACGACGGTATTCGTCGTAAGCAGGATCTTCGTAGCTGGTGAATACAACGCAGAAGTGGCCGATGAAGCACAGTGCCCATGCAGCAACTGTCCATGCTGGCCAAGGGTATACCCATTTGCCATGGCCGTGGTTAGGATCGTACATATAGAGCATAGCGGCACAGCCAATGAGAAGAATTACAAAATGCAAAGCGAGCATTGACTTTTGCTTACCGGTAGGTGCTACTTTAGTTGCCATATGTGAATTTTAAGTTGGCGCAAAGATAATGAGGTGCATTGACAAAATAAATACACAGCGGGTGAAACGGCTAAAAAAATATTCACATTAAGTGTTTTTGGTATCAGTCGGTCAGCTGTGGGTTAGCTATTTCGAGGAAATAACGGCAGGCGTCAACGTAATTTTCCCAGCGCAGCGGCTTGGTAATATATTCCAGCGCGCCCAGTTCCAGGCAGTTCTTCTTTTCTATCTCGTTGACAGAAGTAGAAAAAATGATCACCGGTATTTGGCTGGCGGATGGGATATTTTTTATAGCACGTAGCGTTTCTGTGCCATTCAGTTTGGGCATGTTCAGGTCGAGGACGATGAGCCCTACCTGGCCGGCTTTTTCCGCCGACAAATAGTTGATCAGTGATAGCCCGTCTTCAATAAATACAATTGCATCGTCAAGGCCGAGCGAATTGAAACAATCCCTGATCAATCCCCGGTCTTCCTGGTCATCGTCTGTAAAAAGGATGTAGCTGCTCATACCTTAAAGTTACATAGCGAAATGTATATTAAGGGTTTTCCCGTAGAACATTTGTTGCCGTAATGTATAAGGCATTGATAACATTGCCTGTTCTTAAAATAAAAACTGAGCAGGCCGTGCTTACCTGCTCAGTCGACTTTAAGTGGCCGTTAATAGTGGTTAGCCTTTCAGTCGTTTTTTCTCGCTTTCCAGCCCTGTTTCATGCTGTCGGGCTGATTTTATCTGGCTACTGCCAAACATGTAAGTAATGTTGAGGCGGACGGTCTGGCTCTCCCATGATCCGTTGCCGGTAACGGTAGCGCCAAAGTTGCTGGTCATGCGCCATGGCGAGGCCGTATGGAGGATATCGGTGGCAGATATTTTGACCGTAAGTTTTTTATTAAGGAATTTCTTTTGGACGCCGAGGTCTATTGCTCCCTGTGGGCGGGTCATGCTGGATGCGCCCCATATGCCCGGGCCATTGTACCAGCCACTAATTTCAGCAGTATAATCTTTAGGCAGTGTGAAGCTGTGCATCATGTAACCACCATACTGCGGCAGGCTTATGGACAGGTTTTTGCCATTGATGAAGCCGCCAAACTCCTGGTAGTTGTACCATATGTTCACGTAGCCATTCCACCATTTTTTTATAGGTAATGGAGCGCCAATGTTGAAGCTGTAGATATCCTGGTGGGCAATATTCTGCTTTTGCACGTAAGTGGCTCCATGAATAGTGTCCAGCACCTCGGTGGCAAAATCATTTACGTGGCTATATCCAATGGTGGTGTTGATGAAGCCCATGAATGTATGGGTGAGTTCCACCGTGTTGGTGTATTGCGGGTTAAGGAAGGCGTTGCCCTTCTGGTAGGTCAGCTCGTCCAGTTTGAATTCAAACGGGTTAAGATCTTCGTACGTAGGTCGGTCTATACGGCGGCTGTAGGTGAGGTTAAAGCTGTTTTTCTGGTTCATATTCCACGTAAGGGCACCACTCGGGAAGAAGTCTATGTAAGATTTCTTTGCGTCATCATCATCCTGTTTTATACCATCGGCGCGGGTCAGTTTTCCTTCGCGGTTTGTTTGCTCTGCTCTTACACCGGCCTGTATGCTCCACTTCTGATCCAGCTGGCGCTGATAGTTAAGATAGCCTGCGTTCACATTCTCGGTATAGCTGAACTGGTTGCTCATTTTTGTATCCAGTATATCGCTGCTGTTCACTACGTTGTAGAAGTTGTAAGTATTATCGGTAGTAACGTAGCTGAATTTGGCGCCGTAGCCGAATTTGCCTTTCCACAGGTTCTGCTCTCCATCCGCCTTCAGCGAGTAGATATTGATGTTGACCGGAGTGTTGTTTTTGTAAGTGAGGTTGGTAAGAAAGGTGTTGTAGTAATTGTAATCGTTGGGCTGAATGCTGCTGTGCCTGCCCTTGAATAGCCCATAATCTGCATCTATACTGAACTCGCGGCCGTTAGTGTCTGAATATTTATAGTTGAAGTTGAGATTGGCATTGGTGCTAGAGCCGGGTATGCTATTATTCGCATTGAGTGTCTTCTGGTAGACGTGGTTACTGTCGTATATATCGGTGCGACCGTGGCTGCTCCAGGTACCATCGGAGGTGTTGATCGTGCCCATAACACCAAACACGCTGTTCTTGTTGGCGTAATAATCGGCACCGGCCTTAACGTTCACGTTTTTATTGTCAGAAAGCTGCACCGAGTGCATGTCGTAAATAGTGCCGTTAGTAGTGCGGTACAGGTTCTGGTCGTTGCGGTATTTGCCGCCGTTAAAACCGGCATTGCCAAACAAGTTCCATTTCTTATCGCGATAGTTGAGGTTAAGTGAGCCATTCTCTTTGAAATAGAAGCCCTGTGTAAGACCCAGGTTGGCGCTACCATTGGTGCCTATTTTCTTGTTCTTTTTCAGCTTTATGTTGATAATACCTGCATTGCCGCTGGCATCGTATTTGGCGCTGGGGTTGCTGATCATTTCTATCGATTCTATATCGGCACTGTTCAGCCCCTTGAGATATGATGCCAGGCTGGCGGCATCGAGCTGCGAAGGTTTGCCATCTATATAGATACGCACGCCGGTTTTACCTTTCATGCTGATGTGTTCGTTATTGTCGACCTGTACACCCGGGCTTTTGCGCAGCAGTTCCAGCGCGCTGCTGCCGGTAGCGTTGATGCTGTTCTCAACATTGAAGATAGTTTTATCGGCCTTTACCTCTATCATGGGCTTGCGCGAAACAACTGACACTTCTTTGAGTTTGGTATCGTTCTTTATCATCAATGCATCGGGTGCGGTGTACGACTGGTTGTCGGACAAGGAGAAAGGTGCAGACCAAAAATCGGTATAGCCGAGGTTGGAAATGCGCAGCAGGTAATTACCGGCACCCGTCACCAGGTCGTAGTGGCCGCTGTTGTCGGTGAGTTCGGTTTTTACCAGCGTGCTATCCTTGCTGTTGAGCAGGGATACGGTGGTAAGTTGCAGGGGCTTGCCGCCGTCGGTAACGGAACCGGTGACATGGGCACCCTGGGCAAATGCCACAGCAGGAAGCAGCGCGAGTGCTGTTCCTGCTGTGGCTTTGCGTAAATAAGATGGTGTAAAGAGCTGTGTAAAAAAAATCATGGTCATATCTGTGTTTTAGTTAGTCGTTGGTCATGGCAGAAAAGTTACAAGGGGCCGCAACTAAAATTTTCTTAAAGATGTTTTGAGGACACAAAGGTGGATACAAAAACTGCAGAAAATATCCCCCTTTTAGGTTAATTAACCGGTTTTGGCGGTAAATCCCCCTTTTGGGTGGACGGATAAAATGTTAAAACCGGCAAGTTTATTATAGATAGTAAACAACCCTACGGGTGTTTTTGGAATTTATTATACCACGCAGCCCAACAAATAATTTAAGGTGGCTGTCTTAAACGGAACCAAATGATGATGATATCGTATTTTTATTCTGTAGTAAAAGTACCAATTGCGCTATGTGCAGGTGCCGGAAAGGCGGATGACGGGTAGATGTGCAAAAAAAATGTTATAATAGGATAAGTATGCTGTTGAATTGGTTTTCACCGAATTTATCTGTTATTTTTGAGTTTTATAATTGATCAAACCGAAATTTATACCTGCCATAAATGGCGGAAACAACCTTGTATTGAATATGAAGAAAATTGCACTGATCGCCACGTTGTTTATCGGGTTGGCGTTTCGTTCCGAGGCACGCCAGGGTTACAAGATCCATCTTAAGATGCCGGGCGTAAAGGATTCAATGGTTTTCCTGGCCCACTACTACGGTAAGCCTTTGCCAACAATTTATAAAAGGGATTCGGCCCGTTTTGATAAGAATGGTAATGCCGAGTTCAACGCGGTAGATTCGACCTTTGTTGGTGGTATCTATATGATGCTGTTGTCTGATAAAAAGACCTATTTCGAATTTCTGCTGAACAGCAATGATGATATTACCATAACGGCTAACGTGGATAAGCTGCCTGATGGTGTTAAGTTCAAGAACTCTGATGAGAATGTTCGTTTCCAGGGATATGTTGATTTTCTGAAGCAATATGGCAAAGGCCAGGAAGCGCTGAAGAAGGAACTGGAAGACTCTAAGACGGCGGCAGACTCTGCAGCTGTGCGTAAGAAAGCCGGCAAAACTGCTAAAGACCTTACTAACTACCGCCACGATTACGTAGCTAAGTATCCTAACACATTGCTGGCAAATATCTTTAATGCCCTTGAAGTGCCACAGGTGCCTGAAGGTGACCATTTCCTGGAAGATGGCAAGACCAAAGATTCAACATTTGCTTACCATTATTATAAGACACACTACTGGGACCTGTTCAATTACCAGGATGACCGTTTGATCCATACGCCTATACTGGATGGCAAGCTGGACGAATACATGAACAAGCTGGTATTGCCGTGGCCGGATAGTGTAGAGCATGAGTCGGATGTGTTGCTGAAGAAAGCAAGAGGTACTAAAGACCTGTTCAAGTATACGCTGTGGTGGCTGACCCGTAATGTAGAGAACAGCAAGGTAATGGGCATGGACGAAGTGTTCGTATATCTTGTTGAGAATTACTACATGAAGGGTGATGCCTTCTGGCTGACCAACGAGGAACTGACCAAGTACCAGGACCGTGCTATGAAGATAGCCCCGAATGTGATAGGTAATGTTGCCCCAGAGATAAAGCTGCCAAACGTGCTGAACAAGAAGGAAGAGAGCATGCAGGGCATAAAGGGTAACTATACACTGGTGGTGTTCTATTCTCCTGATTGCGGCCATTGCCAGCACGAGATACCACTCCTTGATTCTGTTTACGAAGCTGCGCTGAAAGCTAAGGGTGTGAAGATATATACCGTAGCAACGGAAGGCGACGAAAAGAAAATAGCTGAATTCCTTACCAAACACAAGCTGGAAAAGTGGACCAATACATGGGACCCGGAGCATGTGGGTGACTGGAGAAGTAAATATGACGTGTACAGCACGCCTACCATATACCTAATGGATGATAAGAAGATCATCAGGGGTAAGCGCCTGGACCACACGAATATATTGAGTGTGATAGAGATGCAGGAAAGGAAAGCTAAAGACAAAGCGAACAAGGAGAAAAACAAATAAAAAAACATAAACACAACAATGCGAAAGCTGGTAATTACTTGCCTTATTTCCGGGATAGGAATGACTTCCGGATATGCTCAAACATTATTCACCTACGGAACCCACTCAGTAGCGAAGGACGATTTTTTAAGGGTTTACAAGAAGAACAGCATGAACAAGGCCCCCGACATGTCGGACACGGCTTTGAGAAGCTACCTGGATCTGTATGCACTTTTTAAGATGAAAGTGGCAGAGGCTGATAAAGAGCACCTGGATACCATTGATAAGATACAGAAAGATCTGGACAGCTACCGTAAGCAACTGGCTAAGAATTACCTGACCGATGAGCAGGTGACCAACAAGCTGATACGGGAAGCCTATGACCGCGGCAAAGAAGATGTGCATGTTAAGCACATCATGATCTCTTGCCCTCCGGGATCGGACTCTACGCTGGCATTCAAAAAGGCAGACAGCCTGTATAACCTGATAGCGACCAACAAGGCCAAATTTGAAGATATTGCCAAGCAATATTCTGATGACAAAGGCTCTCGTGAGAATGGTGGCGACATCGGTTTCATGACATCGCTGCAAACAGTATACCCGATAGAGAATGCGGCATACAATACCCCGGTGGGTAAGATGTCTAAGCCTTTCCGCACACAGTTTGGTTACCACATCATCAAGGTAATTGAGCGCAAGGCCGATCGTGGCCAGGTAAAAGTGGCACAGATACTTTTCCTGTCTCCTAAGTCTAAAGGAGAAGAAGGTATGGCCCAGGCCAAGAAGCGTGCAGATAGCACGCTTGCTGCCATTAAGGGTGGTGCATCATTCGCTGTTATGGCCAGGCAGTTGTCTGACGATAAATACACGGTGTACGACAGCGGTATGATGAAGCCATTTGGTGTAGGCCGTATGACACCTGCGTTCGAAAATGCAGCGTTCGACCTGAAGAAGCCGGGTGATGTTTCTGAGCCTATCAGGACAGAATATGGTTATCACCTCATTAAGCTGATAGCCAAGATGCCGATACAGCCTTACGATTCTGTATACACCCAGCTGAAGCATAAAGTGGAAAATGACTCCCGCGCAGGTACTGCCCGCGACATCTTTATGAACAAAATAAAGGAGAAGAACGGCTTTAAGGAGAACACCGAGAATGTAAATGAAATGGTGGACAAGATAGTTAAGGCTACTCCTGATACCGGTAAGAGCAAGGGTATGTTCAAAGCGTCTGATCTTAGCAACATGAACAAGACCCTGTTCACGCTTGCCGGTAAGAACTACCTGCAGAACGACTTTGTGAAGTTCCTGGACAACCTGACACATGGCAGGCTGAGCGGACCAAAAGTTGCAGCTGTAAAAGACGCCTATGCACTGTACCAGACCAATGTAGTTACAGACTTCCAGGAGCACAAACTGGTAGACGAGAACCCTGAGTTCAAATTGCAGATGGAAGAATACCGTGACGGTATCATGCTGTTCGAACTGATGGACCGTAACGTATGGAGCAAGGCTACTAAAGACACTGTAGGACTGAAGGCTTTCTACGAAGCACATAAGAACAAGTATATGTGGGAAGCGGGCTTTGAAGGATCTGTATACACCTTTAAAAACAAAGCGGCACTGGATACAGCACAACTGCTGATGAATGGTAACCCTAAGATGACGGACGAAGACCTGATCAAGGCGCTGAATAATTCTACTACCCCCGACAGGGTAGCGATACAGCGCGGCCGTTATGAATTCTCTAAGTTCCGCGATGCCAGCCGTGATGAGTTGACAAAGGACAAGAAGAAAATAATGCCACTGTCGAATGGTACTTACAAGATGGTTGTTGCCCGCACTATTTATAATGAGCCGGGTAATAAGACACTTGAAGAAGCACGCGGCTACGTAGTGGCAGAATACCAGGATGCCCTGGAAAAAGAATGGAATGCGAAGATGAAAGCTACGTATCCTGTAAAGGTGAATGAAAAGACCTTTGCTACTATGGTTAAGAAGTGATCAGCAGCAAGCGAATAAATGAATAAGGCCACCCATGGGTGGCCTTATTCATTGTTGCGTACCTGGCACGCTACAGATATTAGTTTGGCTATTGGGCTACAAACCTGTTGCCACCTACCGGGCAATGACGTGTTGTGTGTAGCCTCACCCCGGCCCGCTCCAAGGGAGAGGGAGGTGTTTCGCGGCTGGGTATTGAGCCACTGAGCTATTCAGCTATTGAGCTATTGAGCCATTATTTCATTCCGCCCAGTTCCAGTATGTCGTTATATTCTGTTTCGCGTACGCGGCCTACAGACAGGCGGCCAAGGCGCAGCAGATCCATATCGTTGAAGCGGCCATCAGCTTTTAGCTGTGCCAGGGTTACAGGGGTGGGCAGTGCTTTTACGGGCTTCAGATCCACCACTACCCAGTTCGGGTCGTCTGTGGTTGGGTCCTGGTAGTGTTCTTTTACCACCTCGGCAATGCCCACTATGGCCAGGCCTTCGTTGCTGTGGTACCAGAATACCTTGTCGCCCTTTTTCATTTCCTTCATGTTGTTGCGGGCGGCGTAGTTGCGTACACCATCCCAGAAGGTCTTCTTGTCTTTTACAAATTGGTCCCAGCTATATTTGAAAGGTTCTGATTTTACAAGCCAGTAATTCATTGTGTTGTATTTTTATGGCAATAAAGATAAGGGTTAACCTTAAATCCTGCATGAAGATATATCTGCACAAAAGATTACTGTTTCCAATACTCGCAATGTTAGCGCTGTGTATATTTTGCTGGTACCTGATGCAGGACGAGCATTACTCTTTTAAAAGCATTTTTTGTTTCTGCTGCGTAGTTGTTCTTGCCGTAGTGTTTTGTATAATGCTATGGAAATACAGGACGCACCAAAACTGGGAAATAGCATTGGTCAACAGTAGAAAAGTAGTAGTGGAGGTGCGTGATGATGCGATCCTTTTTCCAAACGGATATTATTTCCGGCAAAGTCCGGTTTATAAAAGCCGGCAAATTAATGCGGCGGATATTAATGAAATATGGACAGGCACATATCCTATTTCGGTAATTACAGGTAACCGGGAAGTGATCTTCCTGGATGAAGAGGTGAGGGAAAGCATATTGTTATTGGGTAGCAAGCGCGGGATACCCATTTCTGACAGGACTGATGTCTGGGCTTGGATAGCTGAAACAAACATTGGAAAAGAGTATACAGAGGAAACAGCAAAGGCTTACGAGATGCTTGCAGCGAATGGCATTGAAAGAGATGAGGTGAAAGTAATAAAGAGAAGGTTCCTTCTGGGGTATCTTATGGATGTTGATACGGGAATGTTTGACTACCTGCGCAATGTTATGGAAGAGACAACTTACTGGTGGGCCATGGAAATTGCGCTGAGAAATTATACGTCTAAAAAGTAATATACGCCTGGCTCTTTCCCCTTTTTGACTTAAAAATCTTACTTTTGCAACCTGAATAACGAAATAAGCACTATTTATATATGGGTAGGATATTTGAAGTACGTAAATCATCGATGTTTGCTCGCTACGACCGTATGGCGAAGCAGTTCAGCCGCGTTGGTAAGGAAATAGCAATAGCAGTAAAGAAGGGTGGTCCTGATCCGGATAACAACCCAATGCTGCGTCGTATCATACAGAATGCCAAGGGCTTCAATATGCCTAAGGACCGTATAGAAGCGGCTATCAAGAACGCTATGGGTAAGGATACCAGCAATTACGATGAGGTGCTGTATGAAGGTTATGCACCACACGGTATAGCTGTGTTGGTGGTTACTGCTACCGATAATACTACGCGCACGGTTGCCAACGTTCGTTCTCATTTTAATAAGGGCGGCGGTACGTTGGGTAACAGCGGATCGGTAGGGTTTATGTTCAAGCACCTGGGTGTGTTCAAGCTGAAGGCTGATGGACTGAATATGGACGACCTGGAACTGGAACTGATAGATTTTGGCCTGGAAGAAGTAGGTGAAGATGCTGATGGCAATATCATCATCCGTTGTGCATTCAACGACTTTGGCAATATGCAGAAGGCACTGGAAGACAAGGGTATTACCCCGATATCATCTGAGATAGAATGGATACCGCTAAACACAGTAGAACTGACCGAAGCACAGGCAGAAGACGTATTCAAAATGATAGAGCGCGTAGAGCAGGACGACGACGTGCAGCAGGTGTTCCACAATATGGCGTAAGCGATATAAAAGATAAAATAGCTGAATGATGTAAAGCCCCGCATTGCGGGGCTTTACTATTTGTATGATTTAACGGTAGCAGCAAGTAATTGTGTGTACTATTTTTGTTGTCACTTTTTTGCCATTGCAATAGCCTGGTTGCCACACAGGCATAGTGTTCAGCAATTTTATAGCATCTTTTTCTTTTACACTCCAGTCGCCCCGATGCTTGCCGTATATTCTTGCTGCCTGTACTTTACCATTCGTGTCTATGATGAATTCAAGTCTTATCCGGGATTCCCAGTATGCAGTATCGTCTGAGGTGAAATTTTGGGTGAAGTAGTCGAAGAAGCTAGAATGCCTGCCCGATTTGTATTGCGGCATCTTTTGTGGACTTGTGTAGACCATTTGCCCATATAAAGAGTCGTATGCCGGTCCACAATTTTGTGCCACCGAAAGGAAGGGCATGTTTATTAACAAAACAAGCGGCAAAAAGCGGACGATGTAGGTTGTACAAGACACAAAGTAAAGCTACAAAAAAGTAAAGCCCGATGCTGTGCGCCGGGCTTTACTGTACGTTTTCATGGTTAAGATAAGGTATCAGCAACTTAGCGCTGGGTTTTACCCTGGCCTTCGTTCTGGCTTGTCTTTAAGTTGCTGTTCTGTTGATCTTTAGCGTTTGGCTGGTTGTTCTTAGAAGAACTGTTGCGGCCTTCGTCCTGCATGTCTTCTTCCCTGTCTTCAGAAGTAGCGCCAGACATCTTATTGCGTTGAGTGCCAGACGCAGTAGTGTCATTTTGCTTTTGGTTGGTAGTGGCTGTGCGGTCAGTGTCCAATTCTTCGTCCTGATCCTGCTCCTGGTCGTTCTGACGCTTGTTGCTGTTCAGGTCGTTCGAAGCCTGCTGGTTGTTTTGTCCTGAGCGGTTGTTGCTCTGCTGGTTGTTCTGGTTCTGGTTGTTGGTTGACATGATTGTTGTCTTTTAGTTTGTTAATGATTTTCGGTGTTATCCTTCAAATATCCGTGCCATGCCAATCGGTGCGTCATATATTTTTTGTTTCAATTATTCATTTATTTGATTGTATTTTTTATGGTTTATCAACAAAATGATTGATTTATCAACATTATTTTCTTATTTTCACACAGGTTATTAACAAAATATGTTAATAGAAAGATACAGTACACACAACTAATTAATATTTTAAATAATTTAAAATAGCTAATAACAAATTTTTACAGAAAATAACTTACGTTTGTAATAATAATTGCAATTGTTTGTTTGATTAACAATTGTTTTTCAAGTAGAAAGTAACTGACTATGGGGTCTTTTTACACGGCCAGATCTGCGAGACTCATTTTACTGGTATGTACACTCATCTTATTTGCAAGTAATGCACTTGCACAGAAAGTGTATACTCCTGCCTCAACCAATAATCTTACCGGCGGTGCCACTTATTGCCAGGGTGTTACAGCGGGGATCCTTGTATATACTTATAATACTTGCTTTACAGGCTCCGGTTCGTCATCAGGAACGCCGATCACTATAAAGTGGTATCAGAATGCTACCAACGCAACTACTGGTGGTACATTAGTAAGCACAACACTTGTTAATTGTGCGCTGACCACTGCGGGCAATACCAGTTACCAGCCAGCCACAACAACGCCCGGTACCAGTTACTATTATTGCGTAATTACCT
Source organism: Chitinophagaceae bacterium (assembly GCA_947455215.1). GTDB lineage: Bacteria > Bacteroidota > Bacteroidia > Chitinophagales > Chitinophagaceae > Flavipsychrobacter. The sequence goes on along the minus strand of CANGNA010000042.1, from coordinate 16,307 downwards.
GGACGGGTACCGGTACTTGTAATACTACAGGAACCTTGACAAGCAGTACCGTTGCCGTTATCGTGAATGCAATGCCTGATGCCATCAGTGGCAGCGGCACCGCCTGTGTAGGTACTTCTGTGACCCTGTCGGACGGGGTAGCAGGTGGCACCTGGACGAGCAGCAACGTAGCTATAGCTACAGTGTCTGCCACGGGCCAGGTAGGAGGTGGTACGGCCGGCTCAGCTACTATCAGCTACTCCATTGGCAGCTGCCGGGTTACCAAGCCATTCAGTGTGGTTAATGTGCCATCATCGATCACCGGTACCAATACAGTATGTGTGGGTAGTGTCACCTCGCTCAGTAATGCTACCCCGGGTGGCAGCTGGACGACAGCTAGTGCTGCCATAGCCACTGTAGATGCCGCATCTCCGGTGCATGTGGCCGGTGTAGCTGCGGGTACAACAACCATCACCTACGGCATTACGCCTACGTGTTATACTACCCGTGCAGTTACAGTAAATGTTACACCCGGGCCTATCACAGGCCCTGCCTCGGCATGCCAGGGTACCAGTGTCACTCTGGGGAACAGCGTGGCGGGCGGCGTATGGTCCAGTGCAACCACAGGTGTTGCTTCTATAAATGCATCGTTGGGTGTTGTGAATGCGGTAACTGCCGGAACTTCAGCCATCAGTTATACCATAGGATCCTGTAAAAGTGGTGTTTCATTTACAGTATCAGCCATGCCTGCTGCCATAGGTGGTGCTTCTTCATTATGTGCGGGAGCGCAGATCACGCTGACCAACAGTGTGGCGGGTGGGGTATGGTCGAGCAGCAGCACAGCTATAGCGTCGGCCAATAGTGCTACGGGTGTCGTAACCGGGATCAGCGTAGGTAACACTACTATTTCTTATGTTATCGGTAGTTGCGGAGTGTCTAAGAGTGTTACCGTAAATACACAGCCGACAGCTATTGCGGGCAGTTCCTCGGCCTGTACGGGCACCCAGGTAACGCTAACGGATGCTACTGCCGGTGGTGCCTGGAGCAGCGTAAGTACTGCACGTGCCACTATCACAGCTGCAGGAGTTGTGTCTGCTGTATCTGCGGGTACATCAGTTATCAGCTATACATTAGGGTCGTGCGCATCCACGCTTACCTTTACCGTACTGACCACGCCTGCAGCGATCGCGGGCACGCAAACTGTATGCAGAGGTGCCACACGCACTTATACCAACAGTGTTATTGGTGGTACCTGGAGTAGCAGCAATACTGCTATTGCGTCGGTCAACGCCGCTACCGGTGTTATTACCGGTGTTACAGCCGGATCGGCCAATATTACTTACTCCACCGGTTGTGGTACTGTGGCCACCCGGGCTATAACGGTGATCGCTATGCCTGCGGCTATTACAGGAACCACTGCCTTGTGTACCGGTATTACTACAACGCTCAGTAATACTGTGTCTGGTGGCGTATGGAGCAGCACATCAACAGGCGTGGCCAGCATCAACTCGTCAACCGGTGTGGTGAACCCCATTAGTGCAGGTAATACTACTATTTCTTATACTATAGGTGGGGTATGCGGTGTGGCGGCGGTAGCTACGGTGAACACGCAACCCTTGCCTATCACCGGTGCATCGCTGGTTTGTTCTCCTGCTACCATCAGCCTGGGCAATGCAGCTGCAGGGGGCGCGTGGAGCAGCAGTAATACGGCTATTGCTACTATAAGTGGCACAGGCATTGTAAGCGGTGTTGCTGCCGGTAACAGCACTATAACCTACGCCATTGCCAACTGTGCTGCCGTGAAGCCTGTTACTGTGTCGGTTGCGCCAACAGCGTACATCGCTTCAGCAGTTTCGCCCTGCGCCAATTATGCTTCGGCTGTGCAGTTTGCGGGAACCGCTGCTGCTGCTATAACGTATAATATTGATGGTGGTACACTTGCCACACAACCGCTTACCGGTGGTGTGTATGCTATGAGTACCGGCATACTAACATCTGCACATACTTACAGGCTGGTAGAAGTGCATGACGCTAATTGTGCTACAGCTATAGATACTGCTGTGACACTGGTGCCGGTACCTATGCAATGGGTAGGCGGTGCGCCGGGCCATGCACATGAATGGAATTATGCGGCCAACTGGTCGTGCGGTTTTATGCCCGATAGCATATCGGATGTGACCATCCCTGCAGGGATAACTGATACGCCGTTGATAGGCGCAGGAAGTATATTGGCAGTAAAGAGCCTGGTAATAGATAATGCTGCTACTGTTGCGGCTGGTGCAGGTGCACAGCTTAAGGTGGCAGGTATGCTCAACAATAAAGGCGTATTTACAGGCAGTGGTTTGTTGTGCCTGAATGGACATACAAGACAAACTATTGCAGGTTCCGGCGAGGTGTCGAATTTAAAGCTGCAGAATGATTCCGGGGCGGTAGTAGATTCCGGCGCGCGTTTGTCTATAAGCGGCACACTTACGCTCGCTAAAGGTTGCCTGGCTACTAACGATAGCCTGGTACTTGTTTCCGACGCATATGGCAATGGCAGGATAGATACCATGACCAATGCGGACACTTTGATAGGAAAGGTAACAGTGCAGCAATACGTGCAGGGTGGTTATCGCCGCTATCGTTTCTGGAGCCATCCATTCAGCAGTTCGCTTTCCCTGGGGCAGATACAAAAGTATATAGACATAACAGGGCAGGGTGGCGCAGCTAACGGGTTTACCACTACCAGCTCTAATGCGGCTTCTGCGTTCCGTTTCGATGTGTATACGAGTGATGCATCGCAAAGTTATGATCCGGGATGGAAGCCGTATACCCGTATCAACGGCGGTGCGGCGGATACCAATAAGCTGAGGCGCTACCAGGGGATAAGGCTTTTTGTACGGGGGAGCAAAGGGGAAGGGCTTGGCTATGCTTTTTATTATACTCCATCGCCTGTTGTTATTGGTATGACAGGTAATGTCAATCACGGTTCGCTTGATGTGCCATTGGCTAAGGGTAGCAGCGCTAACCAGGAGTTCAATATGTTGGGTAACCCTTATCCCTCGCCTGTAGATATTGGTACTGTGCTCTACAATGCTAAGCAGGCAGGTGTTATCACCGGATCGGCATTTTATATCTGGAACCCATCGCTAAGTGCAGGAGGCCAGTATATGACCATACCTATAGGTACTTCTGCGCCTGTACCTTATTCTATACCAGCCAATACTGCATTCCAGATAAAGGCAGCCTATGATAGTGCACTGCTGCATTTTACTGAAGGCAATAAAACAAGTTGTCCGGATAACCTCCTCTTCAAGACATCGGCACAGTCATTGCAGCTGAACATATACGATACCGCTTATCATTTGTGGGATATGCTGACGGTAGCCTACAACGATAAGGCCACCAATGGCAATGATGATGACTATGACGCTGTGAAGCGCCTGACCGGGGATTTTGCTTTTTACAGCCTGGCAGACCATAATGAAAAACTGGCTATTGATGCACGGCCATATGTTGAGCAATCTGCAGTGCCATTAGGTATCAACAGCGCATACGCGCAGGACTTTGTCATTCGAGCCGAGCATGTACCTGCTATAGAAGGGCAACCTGTATACCTGCACGACAAGCTACTACAACAATATGTTTTGCTGCAGGCTGGTACCGAGTATAAGTTCTCTATCTCTAAAGATAAAGCTACACAGGGCGACAATAGGTTCGAGTTGACAACCGGCATGCCGGACGTGGCGAGTGGCCTTGCAGTAAAGATCAGTCCGAACCCGGCAAATGAAGATGCTGTTATATCCTACAATGTGCAGGGAGCGGACGAGGTTGCGGTAAGCGTGACAGATGTAGCCGGGGTATGTGTATATAGTAATAAGGCAACAGCAGCAAAAGGTAGCATGAAGGTGTCTCTGGCTCAGTTGCCTGCAGGCATATATATGGTAGCGGTAGTTGCCGGTGAGCAGCAGTCGGTTACCAAACTTGTAAAAGAATAAGTGCGTATTACTTACTCATTCATTGAAACAACACAGGGGCGCCCGTTAGAGTGCCCCTGTTCGATAATTATATAATTGGGTGCTTATTTCATTTTGCCCAGTACTATTGTCCATATCTCCTGTTCGCGTTTGTCCGCTGCCAGGTTCATGGCTTCGGCCTGCTCCACCAATGGTTTTACTTCAGGGTGTTCCTGCAGGTCTTGTGCATTGATCTTAACGTTCAGGTAAGCACCTTTTATAGCGGCACGGGCACACAGTGCGCCAACACCTGCATCGCTTACGCTGTTGGGGTTGCCTGTTTCTGCCATAGCCTGTACCAGGTCGAAGGACTTAGTGGCGGCTACCATGGTGCGGAAAGGTACTTTTATAGCATTGATGGTTGCTGCGTCTATAGCTGCTTTGCGGGCTGCTTTTTCAGCGTCGTTGCTCTTAGGCAGGCCAAAGGCATCCATGATCATATTGAAGGCCGCAGTGTCTTCGTCTACGAGGTCCAGCATCTCTGTCATCATTTTCTGGCCTTGCTCCGCGTGGTTAGAGAATTCTTCCCAGCGGCTGTCCCATCCTTTTTTGTGCGACGACAAGTTGGCCACCATCGTACCCAATGCAGCGCCCAGTGCGCCGCAGTAAGCTGCTATAGAGCCGCCGCCCGGTGCCGGTGATTCGCTGGCTGTTTCCAGGGCAAAGCCAGTAACGGTCATATTCACCAGCTTCTTTGCATTCAGGTTGCGCAGGCGGTATTCTATTATCTTCTTTTCCGGGTCAAAAGGAGACAACTCATCAAGGCCCATAGAGCGTACTGCTATTTTTATCAGTTCCGCCTCACTTACACCTACAGAGCGCTGCTGTTTGCGCAGGAAGTACTTGCCGGCTTCCAGTATCGCTTCCAATGGCACCAGGCCCACCAGTTCGCTGCCTGTTACACGCATGCCACGGGCTGTAGCGCGGTCGCAACAGGTATCGAATGCTACATGCAGTGGGGTAGTGTGCATGTTGGTGAGGTTCATAGATATCTGTGCTATGCCATATTCCTCAATATACCAGCCGATAGCCTTAACAGACTTCAGCAGGCCCGGTACCCATACAGCATCGCCTTTTTCGTCTTTTACTACCTTGCCCTTCTCGTCTGTTTTCTGGCGGCCTTTTTCGCGTATGTCGAACGCTACAGAATTGGCACGGCGAGTGCTTGTGGTATTCAGGTTCACGTTATATGCTATCAGGAAGTCGCGCACGCCAATAACAGTGGCGCCACTCTTTTCGTTGAACACCGCAGCGCCATAGTCAGGCTTCCATTCCGGCTTCTGTATCTTGGCAGCAAAGCCTTCGTATTCGCCACTGCGTATATCTGCCAGGTTACGGCGATAATCGGCCGTTGCGGCATATTCATACAGGTAAGTAGGTATGTTCAGTTCTTCAGCCACGCGTTTGGCCAGCTGGTTGGCATAAACAATAGTATCTTCTACACTGATACCGCTGATAGGGATAAGTGGACACACATCGGTTGCGCCCATGCGTGGATGCTCACCCTTGTGGTTGCGCATGTCGATCAGTTCTCCGGCCTTCTTTATGGCCAGGAACGCAGCATCAACTACTGCCTGTGGATTACCTACAAAGGTTACTACCGTACGGTTAGTGGCCTTGCCCGGGTCCACATCCAGCAGTTGCACACCCTCTATCGTTTCTATTTCGTTGGTTATCTGTTTGATAACGTCCATGTTCACGCCTTCGCTGAAGTTAGGAACGCATTCTATAACAGCATTTTTATGATCTTTCATTATTTGTTGTTTAGCGGTGCAAAAATAGAAGTGTTATTGGTAATAGAAAACCATAAACACATTAAACCTTAACGAGCTGTGCCTGTCTCATACCTGCAGGGTCAGTACAGACGCAATTTGGCATCTTATTTGGAACAGGAAGGGAAAGAAAAAAGCAAGAAACATGAAGAAGAAACTGTTGATGCTCGGATGCATCGTATTCGCATCGGTATATTTTACCTCGTGCATTGTAGTGGCAGGGCCTCCAAGGTATCACCGGCATTACTATCACCATCATTATTACCATCACGGGTGGTAAAGTAAAATGCCGGGCAGCAAACCCGGCATTTTATATTTTACAGGCACTGCAGTATCACAGTGGCTTTTTCTTTGCACACCATGGTCGATTTGATCCCGTTGTAGCTGTATGTTATTTTCAGTTCTTTCACTTTTCCCCTCGATGGGTCGGCCCTGTTGCCACCAAACGTATCATTCTCTACTATGAAGGATAGGTGATTATTAAATATGAGTGGGGTCAGGTATGGCTCTACATCAATGCTGTTGGTAGGATTGGTAGGGTCGTAGTATACTGCCGAGTCTATAACAAGCGGCAGGGGCATGGCTGTTGGTAACGCGGAATCCAGGTATGGGTAGTCTATCACGGTAGCAACAAGCTGAGAGGTTTTCTTTATGGGCATACATTTAATATTTAATGCAGCCGCTAAACTACAAAAAATACCAGGAGCGGCATCTCTACTTGACGTTTCACCCACATTTTTATATCATTTGTCGAACTTAACATTATTTTATTGTTAAGTTTAGGTAAATTTGATATTAACAGATCGGGCGAAATGTGAAACAGGTTCTATCCATATCTTTTGTTTGTTTACTACTGATGGTGGGTTTTGGTACCCATGCCCGGCAGCCAGGGCAGACCGACATCTGTTTTTACGGAGATACCATCCGTTTTACTTTTGATGCATGCGGCCGCATAGATTATGCCGGCGAACTTTCACCCGGTAATATCAGGGCGTTTTACAATGGTGCTACTGCTGCCGATTATGATTCCCTGGTCAATGATCTGCTGGCATATAAGGAAAAGCACAAGCCCGATGATTGGGTATTTTACCAGCTAATACGCAAGGTGGCACAGCAGCTAAGTCCCAAGCAGGATGATTATATAAGATATACGCTGTATAAATGGTTCCTGCTCAACAAATGCGGTTACAACTCTACCCTGAATATTGCCGGCGATAAGCTATTGCTATACGTGCAATCAGACGAAAATATATACGATATCCCTTTCTATTCCCGCAATGGTAAGCAGTATATCTGCCTGAATTATCACGATTACGGATCTGTGGACAGATCGAAGCCTTTTACAGAGGTGGCTGCAATGGCGCCGGAGGCTGGCCGTTCGTTCTCGTATAAGCTTACGCAGTTGCCGTCGTTCCCGCAAACCGACTATAAGGATAAAGAACTGGACTTTAGTTATAATGACCGTAACTATACGTTCAACATAAGAGTAAATCCTGAGGTGGGTAATATCCTGAAGAATTACCCGGTTGCAGACTATCAATTGTATTTTAATGCACCGCTGAGTTCGGGTACCTACAATACATTGATACCCCAACTTAAGAAAAATGTAAAAGGGATGAGCACCAAAGAAGGGGTGGATTACCTGATGCATTTTACCCGCTATGCGTTTCTCTACGAGCCTGACGTAGATAATTTTGGAAAGGAGAGGCGCTTATCGCCGGAGCAAACATTGTTGTATGATCACAGCGATTGCGAAGACAGGGCGGCATTGTTCTACTGCCTGGTAAAAGAGATATACGGGCTGTCCATGATCGTACTGGAGTTTCCTAAGCATGTTACCATAGCTGTTCGTTTTGACAAGCCTGTTGGTAAGCCGATCATATATAATGGTCATGCTTATACGGTATGCGAGCCCACCCCCCAAACGCAGGACCTTTCCATTGGTGAGTTGAGTAGTGAACTAAAGCGCGAAAAATATGCCGTAGCTTTCGCCTACGAACCTAAATAGCAACTATTCATACAGCGATAATATATTATGCCTGTATGCCCTGGCGGTGTTATAGCCTATTTCAAATATTTTATCGGCGTCTTTCATCTGGAACATGCCAAAGGCTGAGAGATCAGGCTCTATGAGCACATGGCATAAGCTGGCAGATTCGGCCACTTTTTGCGATATGGCCATGTGGAAACTGCGGTCTATAAGGGCAAACTTAGATATCTTGGCTATGTCCCGTAGTGCAGTTAGTTTATTTACATGGTTGCCAATGATCACATCACATCTATCGGCCAGCGGCGTTGCAGGCAGATTGTCGAGTATGCCACCATCGGCCAAAGTATATCCTTTGAACACGACAGGTTGGTAGACAACCGGAACAGATGCAGAAGCGATCACAGGTTCTATTACTTCGCCTTCGGAAAAACAGACGGGCCGGCAATTGATGATATCTGTAGCGGTGATATAGAGCGGGATACGAAGTTGGCTGAAATCGTTATGTGGTATGTTTTTCTGTAGAATGTCCCTTAGTGCGGCCATGCTGAATATACCACTGCTGCCAAAAGAAAGTCCCTTCAGGCTGATATAAGACTGCCCTTTGAGTATGCTCAGTATTTGTTCTGCACCCAGTCCGCCGGCGTAAAGTGCACCTATTACAGCTCCCGCACTTACCCCGGATATCATATCTATCCTGATATTAAGCTCTTCCAGCAGTTTTATAAATCCCAGGTGTGCTGCACCCCTGGCTCCTCCTCCCGATAAAACGATGCCTGTTGTGCTCATGATGATGTCGACGTGCTTAAAAATTTATTGACCACGGCTGCTACCAGGGTAACGTCCAGTTGTTCTATGGGATGACCGGTACCGGGCAGTATACATAGCTGCGCGTTGGGCAAACCATTAAATACTTCGACCGTTTCCGCCAGGCTCACCATTTTGTCTTTATCGCCCAGCATGACCAGGCAAGGGTGGGAGATACTGGCCAGATCTGTCACCTTCAACGGGTTATTTTGTCCCATTGCTGTCATCATATCAGCTGTTTGGAGCAGCACATTTTTCCAGCCGATGCCGCTGTGCCGTTCTTCCAGCATGCGGGCAAAGTCCGGCAATTTGGTAGCTATTGTACCTGAATCCAGCATTTTTATTTCCCGGGCGGCAATTTCCGGGGTCCATTGGTATTTGGTAGCTAAGGTGATCACGCTTGTCACTATTTCGGGATGATGAGCGGCAAGGTACATGGCAACATATCCACCCATGCTGTATCCTATGATGGTTATTTCTTTTATGTTGCTCGCCGCCAGGAATTTCAGCACGTCATTGGCAAAGGCCGGGATGGAGTAAGCCGTGGTAGCCGGATCGGTGCCGTGACCGCTGAAATTCATCAGCAATACTTCATGATGTTCAGAAAGTTGAGTGGCCAGTTTCACCAGTTGTGCAGTGCTGCCCAATGCCCCGTGTAGTAACAGTAATTTCATTGAACGAGTAATATAATTTAAGTAAATTTAAGCTACTTTTGGACTCTTAAAACTTTTTGAATGCAGATAGCGATCATAGGAACAGGCTATGTAGGTCTTGTAACCGGCACTTGTTTTGCTGAGACAGGCAATAATGTAATGTGTATTGACATTGACGAGAAAAAGGTCAACAAACTCAGGGAAGGTAAAACACCTATTTATGAGCCTGGTCTGGAAGTGTTGCTGGAAAGAAATATCAAGGAAGGCAGGCTGCATTTTACAACTGACATCAAAGAGGGCATACAGGGTGCTAAAGTAATATTCCTTGCGTTGCCTACCCCTCCCGGCAAAGATGGCTCTGCCGACCTGCAATATGTGCTGGACGTAGCTGCTTCATTAAGCAAGATCATCACATCTTACACCGTTATTGTTAACAAGAGCACCGTTCCTGTAGGTACTGCAGAAAAAGTGCATAATGTACTTATCCAGCACCTCGATCGTTCTTTGTTCGATGTGGTGTCTAACCCGGAATTCCTGCGGGAAGGTGTGGCTGTGGATGACTTCCTGAAGCCGGACCGTATTGTTATCGGTACTGATTCTGAGAAGGCTAAGAAAGTAATGGATGAATTGTACCAGCCATACGTAAGGCAGGGTAATCCTATATATTTCATGGATCAGCGTTCATCGGAAATGACGAAGTATGCTGCCAACTCTTACCTGGCCATGCGTATCTCCTTCATGAACGAAATGGCTAATCTCTGCGAACGCGCAGGGGCCAACGTCGACTGGGTCCGTATAGGTATGGGTAGCGACAGCCGTATAGGCAAGCGCTTCCTGTTCCCCGGTATAGGATACGGAGGTAGCTGTTTTCCTAAGGATGTGAAGGCGCTGGCCTTTACAGCCCAGGAAATGGACTACGACTTCCAGATAGTGAACACCGTAATGAGGGTTAATGACAACCAGAAGCTGATACTGGGCCAGAAGGTGCGTAACTATTTTGGTGGCGACCTGTCGACGCTCACTTTTGCTATATGGGGGCTGGCGTTCAAGCCGGAGACCGATGACATCCGCGATGCGCCTGCACTTGATCTGATCCGTGAGCTGCTTGCCGGTGGTGCTCAGGTGACCGTGTTCGACCCAGAGGCTATGGAAAATGTGAAAGCGATATTCGGCGATAAGTTGCGTTATGCGGAAAGCCAGTACGACGCGTTGGCAGGTGCCAGTGCTTTACTGGTAGTGACCGAGTGGAGCGAATTCCGTAACCCGGATTTCGACAAGATCGCCAATGCACTCGTTCACCCTTGCATATTCGACGGCCGTAATGTGTACTCGCTTGAAAAAATGGCTGAGTTGCCGTTCTATTACGAGAGCATAGGTCGTAAAACTATAAATGCAAGAGTGCACGATACACTGGAAATGCCTAAAACAGAGGTTTTAAGGGATAGGGGCACACAAGACTAACTATTAAACACACCAAACAAAATGGCTAAACGCATACTGATAACCGGTGCTGCCGGTTTTCTGGGTTCTCATCTTTGTGATCGCTTCCTGAAAGAAGGTTATGAAGTTGTGGGCATGGATAACCTGCTTACCGGTAATATAAAGAATATTGAGCATTTATTCCCGGTAAAAGAATTCGAATATTATCATCATGACGTGACCAAATTTGTGCATGTGTCTGGTAATATCGATTACATACTGCATTTTGCTTCTCCGGCCAGTCCTATAGACTATCTGAAGATGCCGATACAGACACTGAAGGTAGGCGCCATGGGTACCCACCATTTGCTGGGCCTTGCCAAAGCAAAAGGTGCACGTATTCTTATCGCTTCTACATCAGAGATATATGGCGATCCGCTGGTACACCCGCAAACGGAAGAGTATTGGGGTAATGTGAATTCGGTGGGCCCTCGTGGTGTATACGACGAAGCTAAGCGTTACATGGAGAGCATCACTATGGCATACCATACCTTCCATAAGCTGGAAACAAGGATCATCAGGATATTCAACACCTACGGCCCGAAGATGCGCCTGGATGATGGCCGTGCATTGCCTACATTCATGAGCCAGGCATTGAGGGGTGAGGATATTACCATGTTTGGTGATGGTTCTCAGACGCGCTCATTCTGTTATGTGGACGACCTTGTGGAAGGCATTTACAGGTTGCTGCTATCCGACTACGCAGGCCCGGTAAATATTGGTAACCCATCAGAAATAACGTTGATGCAGTTTGCAGAAGAGGTACTGGCACTTACCGGCTCTAAGTCGAAAATAGTGTTCAAGCCATTGCCGCAGGACGACCCTAAACAGCGCCAGCCAGACATTACCAAAGCAAGGAATATCCTTGGTTGGGAGCCGAAGGTTGACCGCCATGAAGGTTTGAAACGCACGCTGGAATATTTCAAGCAACACATCTAAACAACACGATATAATAATAACAGAGAGGGCTCACCATTGGTAAGCCCTCTCTTTATTTTAGGTCAATAACACGGGCTTACCTGAAGCCTGGTGTATTGTGCGAACTGGTGTTGTTACGGCCAATGTTACGGCCTTGCATTGGCCTGTAGTATAATGAGCAGGATGCGAACAAGCTGGATATCAGGGCTACTGCCAATAGTTTCTTTAGCATTTTCATATGTTGATGTGTTGTTTTTACTGTGTTTGCTCAAAAATAATGAATAGTATTTAAATGTAATGGTTCTTTATTGTTCAGTGCCATTATATTCTGCCTGTAGTTGCTTAGATGTTTTGGTGCTGCCATCGTGGCTCCAGCCCGGGGGGCGGAACAAATAGCCCAGTTTGTTGCGTAGCGATGTCTTCCTGCCCAGGTCTTTACCAATAGCCACCCATTCGTGGGTAACGATATGCACGGGGTGGAATGGCTTCTCTATAGGTTTGGTAAGCCCATATATCGTTGCTTCTTTGTCGGTATCTTCCGGTACAAAGGTGCCGAACATGCGGTCCCAGATGATGAGCAGCATGCCCATATTCTTATCCAGGTAGGGGATATTGCTGGCATGGTGTACCCGGTGGTGCGATGGGGTTACGAAGATGTATTCTATCCACCCCGGCAGCTTTTTGATGGCCTGGGTATGCACAAGTATGCCATAAGATTGTGTAAGGGCATAGGCAAAGAATATATCTACAGGGGAAAAATTGAGCAGCACCAGGGGAATGAAGTAAAAGAACCTGTACATAGGCATCAATACCGATGAGCGGAAGCCGGTTGTGAGGTTATACTCGGGCGAGGAGTGATGCGTAACATGCACTGCCCAGAACAGCCTGCAATGGTGGTCTGCAAAGTGTTCGATGTAAAACAGGAAGTCTTCTGCCAGTACCAGCAATATCCAGTATACCGCCGGTGGCAGGTGGATATCCAAGTGATATTGGAAGAAAAACTGCAGTACGGTAAGCGATACAAATATGCGTAGCAGGAAGTCTATACCGGCATTCAGCAGGTTAAGGTAGATGTTGACGAGTGTTTCCTTCAGGCTATAGAACTTTTGCCGGAGAAAGTTGCTCAGTATGATCTCTCCGGGGATGAACAGGGCATAGATAGGGATATTGAATAGCAACATCACCTTGTCCTGGAACGACATATTGAACACCTGGAATATCTTCTCTAAAATGGCCATCCGGTTAAATAGGGGGCAAATTTACAAAATAGCGGGTGTAGCCGGACGATGTAAGGCATACGGTAAATAAAAAAGGTAACAAGCAGCGCTCATTACCTTCAATATGTAGTGTTTGTACATTCGTCAAACGGTCATTATTTCTTTTTCTTTTTCCTTACATACGTTATCCACTACAATAATGAATTTGTCGGTAATGCCTTGAATGGTGCCTTCTGCGTTGCGGGCTATGTCTTCGCTCAGTCCATCTTTCTGCAGTTTCCTTACCTGCTCTATGCTATCGCGGCGTATGCTGCGCACAGCTACCTTGGCCTGCTCACCCTCGTTGAATACGCGCTTAGACAGTTCTTTACGGCGTTCTTCGGTAAGTGGCGGCAGGTATAAGCGGATATAGATACCATCGTTTTGCGGGTTGAGGCCTATGTTGGAAGCGATGATGGCTTTTTCTATAGGGCCGAGCATATTCTTTTCCCATGGCTGAAGCGATATGGTACGCGGATCGGGTATGGTAACATTAGCTACCTGGTTGAGCGGAGTAGCGTTGCCATAGTAGTCTACAAATATACCTTCTACTATTTGGGGAGTAGCCTTGCCTGCACGCACCTTGCCTATCTCAGACTCCAGGTGGGCTATGGCTTTTTTCATGTTTACAGAAACCTCGTCAATGATCAATTCTAAAGCTTCGCTCATAAAACGTATTGTGTTTTGGGAACGCAAATGTAATAAAAAAATGACCTTTTCGGGGGCACACATTTTTTCTTTCATACAAGCCCCGATTGATTGAACAGATACTGGTATTGAGAGACTTTAACCTTTGTGATTTGGCAGGGGAGTGGAAGGTTGGTAAATTTGCTTAAATTATATGTTGATGGAAACAATGTTAAGCGCACCTGTTAAGTTGAGCGGCAATGCTGTGAATGAAGTGAAAAGACTGATGACAGAGCCTGATTTTGTACAGGGCCAGTATCTGCGCGTAGGTGTAAAAGGTGGTGGCTGCTCCGGCATGAGCTATGTGCTGGGCTTTGACCAGATGGAGGGCGATGACGACCTGTTTAATGTAGATGGCGTAGATGTGATCATGAAAAAGGCGCATGGTATATACCTGATGGGTATGGAAGTGGATTATTCTGACGGCCTGAATGCACGTGGTTTTGTATTTAAAAATCCTAATGCCACCAGCACTTGCGGCTGCGGCACCTCTTTTGCCGTTTAACCCATTAGTACATCTGTCTCCGTCATGAACGTATCGCCGGTAAAAAAAGGTTTTTATCTGTCTGTTGTGGCAGCCCTGCTGTTCTTCCTTGTCGGTTGCGAGAAGGAGGTGAAGATCAATCTGCAATCATCGCCGGCACAGCTGGTGGTGCAAGGGGCTATAGAGAATGGCACACCGCCGTATGTTATCCTCAACACCACGTTCGGCTTTTTCTCTTCTGTTGACCTTAGTACTGTACAAAACAGTTTTGTCCATGGTGCAGATGTGCAGGTGTCTGACGGTATCAAAACTATAACCCTGAAGGAATATACGGTAGATACGGCCGGCGGCAATAAGTTTTACGTGTATGCTGTAGATACGGCTAATCTGGGTAACATCATTATTGGCGCACTGGGTAGATCTTACACGCTTACCATAAAGTATAATGGCCAAACGTACACCTCGGTGACCAAGATACCTTACCCCAAGGGCCTGGATACCCTGTGGTTCGGGCCGCCAGTGTTCAACGGCCCCAATACTCCTGCTAATGCAAGAGAGCTTTTGGCCAATTATACTGACCCCGATACACTGGGCAACTACGTAAAGTATTTTACCAAAAGGAACAACGGAGGCTTTTATCCTGCAGGAGTGTTTACAGATGAGATAGTAAATGGTAAACCAGTGCCTAATATAGACCTGTTTGCCGGGCAATCTAACGACAATGGTAATGGCTCCAATTCAGACTCATCGTATTACTTCTATCCCGGCGATTCGGTGACGGTGAGGTGGAGCGAGATAGATAAGGGTGTATATGATTTCTGGAATACATACGAGTTCTCGCTACGGTCGAGTGGTAACCCGTTCTCATCGCCCATAAACGTGAAGAGTAACATCAGTAACGGTGCTTTGGGCTGCTGGGCAGGGTATGGTTCCATCTATTATCACCTGCTGGCGTATTAGTTGCCGCTATTATTTTCTGACATACTGTGGAAATAGCTTATTGATTATCTACAGAAATGTTCGCATCTTTAAACCCTTCAAATAAAGTACACACAAAAAATATCGATAATAAAATGAGTGAGAACGAAAAGGTACACTGCCTCATCATAGGCTCGGGTCCTGCCGGTTATACAGCTGCCATATATGCATCGCGTGCCAACCTGAACCCTGTATTATACCAGGGCATACAGCCGGGTGGCCAGTTGACCATTACTACCGAAGTAGAGAACTACCCTGGCTATCCTAATGGCATTATGGGTCCACAGATGATGGTGGACTTTGAACAGCAGGCACAGCGCATGGGTGCTGATATCCGCTGGGGTATGGTGACCAAGGTAGACCTGTCTCAGCGTCCGTTCAAAGCAGAGATAGACGAAGAAAAATGGATAGAGGCAGATGCTATCATAATAGCTACAGGAGCATCGGCCAAGTGGCTGGGGCTGCCATCAGAAGAGCGCCTGAATGGCCATGGTGTATCGGCATGTGCCGTGTGCGATGGTTTCTTCTTTAAAGGCCAGGAAGTAGCTATAGTAGGTGCCGGTGATACTGCCTGCGAAGAAGCGCTGTACCTGTCGAAACTGTGCAGCACCGTGCATATGCTGGTGCGCCGTGGCGAGATGCGTGCCAGTAAGGTGATGCAGGACAGGGTGCTGAAGACGGCCAACATAAAAGTATACTGGAACACAGACCCTGTAGAAGTACTGGGCGAGCATAAGGTAGACAGCATGCGTATACGCAACAACCAGACAGGCGAAGAAACGGTAGTGCCACTGAAGGCATTCTTTGTGGCTATTGGCCATAAGCCAAATTCAGACCTGTTCACCGGTATGCTGGATATGGATGAGCAGGGTTACCTGATCACTCAGCCGGGTTCTTCCCGCACCAACATAGAGGGCGTATTTGCCTGCGGCGATGTACAGGATAAGATATACCGCCAGGCGGTAAGCGCTGCCGGCAGTGGCTGTATGGCTGCGCTGGATGCAGAACGCTACCTGGGTGCATTAGAACATTGATACATATAGTAAAGAATAGCATAGCAGGCGGGCCGATTGGTTCGCCTGTTTTTGTTTTTGGGGTAATGTAAGTCTCTGATGAGGGAAAGATGCAGCGACTATATAGTATACACTTAGCATTTACAGAGTGTCATCCTATGTTTGTGGAGGACTGTATTTAGAGGTAATTTGAGGAAGGAATAATTGCAGAAGAAAAGGGGTAAAGAACAAGACGGAGTTTTGTCATTGGGCATTGAAGCCTGTTCGCCATGCTGGTCCCTTTCCCCTCTCTGCTT
>CANGNA010000041.1 GCA_947455215.1 Chitinophagaceae bacterium | reverse complement strand
GTCCTGTCGTCAGACTGACAGCCCACAAGCGGACGTATTTGTTTTCGGACCGCTGCGAAAGTTGCTTACTTATCCAGCCCGATAGCTGTCAGTCTGAAGACAGGACAGCGGCACTTTATTGTTTCCGAAAACAAATATGTCCCGATAGCTGTCAGTCTGAAGACAGGACAGCGGCACTTTGATGTTTCCGAAAACAAATACGTCCCGATAGCTGTCAGTCTGAAGACAGGACAGCGGCACTTTGATGTTTCCGAAAACGAATACAGCCCGATAGCTGTCAGTCTGAAGACAAGACAGCGGCACTTTGATGTCTCTCAAAAACAAAAGACAACTGCATAATAAAACAGGCCGAAGCTCAGCGCTCCGACCTGTTTTGACTCTTTAACTATTTAACCCTTTAACTTATTTCTTCTTTTTCTTGCCGCCTTTTGAGTCGTTGCGCTTGCCGTAGTCCTTTTGCTTGCCCCCTTTCTGGTTGCCCGGCCTGCTGCGGTCGCGGCGGGCCAATGGCAGGCGTGGCATATCTACCAGCTCAGCAAGTGTGTAATCTATCTGGCGTTTTTCCAGGTTGGCTGCTACTACGCGCACCACTACTTTATCGCCCATAGCAAAGCGCAGACCTGTATGGCGGCCTACCAGCGCATACTCCCCTTCCAGGAAGGTGAAGTCATCTACCTGCGCAAGATCGTGTATGGAGATCATCCCCTCGCACTTGTGTGCTACGGTCTCTGCCCAGAAACCAAAGGCAGAGATACCGCTGATCACGGCCTCGAACTCTTCGCCTACATAATCCTGCATGTACTCTACCTGCTTATACTTGTTGGCAGCACGCTCGGCTTCCATGGCCCTGCGCTCCTGGTCGGAACAGTGGCGGCATTTAGCCTCCATGTCTTTAATCGGCTTTATCTTTTCTTCCAGGCACTGGTATACTACCCTGTGCACCAGCACATCGGGGTAACGGCGTATGGGCGATGTGAAGTGGCAATAATCATCGAAGCCCAACCCGTAATGACCTACGTTCTCGGTGGTGTATACCGCCTTGGCCATGGTACGTATGCCCAGTTGCTCCAGCACGTGCTGCTCGGGCTTGCCCTGCACCACCTTCAGCATCTGGTTGAATGACTTTGCCACAGTTTCCGGGTTAGACAGATCGAACCGCACACCGTAACGCGCCGCATAGGCAGTGAACATCTTCAACTTATCAGGGTCCGGTTCATCGTGTACGCGATATGGGAATGGTATTGGTTTGTCTTTGAAGGTAAGACCCGATACATATTCAGCAACCGTACGATTGGCCAGCAGCATGAACTCTTCTATCAGCTGGTGCGCTTCCTTGCTCTCCTTTATCACTATGCCTATCGGCTTGCCTTTTTCATCCAGCTTAAAGCGTACCTCCTGCGACGAAAAGTTGATAGCGCCTTTGGCAAAACGCTCTTTACGCAGATTCTGTGCCATCTCGTTCAGTATCATGATGACCTCTTTGTGGTCGCCATCAGCACCTTCTATCATCTCCTGCACCTCTTCGTAAGCAAAGCGGCGGTCGGAATGGATCAATGTTTTACCGATCCAGGGGTCTTTTACCTGGCCTTTCTTATTCACCTTGAACACGGCGGAGAAGGTGTATTTGTCTTCATTAGGCCTCAGCGAGCATAACTCGTTCGACAGGCGTTCAGGCAGCATAGGCAGCACCCTATCCGGCAGGTACACGCTGGTGGCCCTGTTATAGGCTTCCTTATCCAGCGCCGAATCTTCCTGTATAAAATGGCCTACATCGGCAATATGCACACCCACCTCGTACCAGCCGCCCTTCAGCGCCCGGAACGACAGTGCATCGTCAAAGTCTTTGGCATCTACGGGGTCTATGGTCATGGTCAGCACATCGCGCAGATCATGACGTTTCTTTACCTCGTCCTTGTCAATATGTTCAGAGTATCGGGCAGCCTCCTCCAGTACATCATCCGGAAAACTGAGCGGGAAGCCGTTCTCCGTAAGAATGCCCTGCATGGCTATTTCGTTGGCCGATTCATCGGTAAGTATAGTAACGATCTCGCCCACCGGGTTCTTGGCTTTGGCGGTCCATTCTATAATGCGGGCTATGGCCTTATCGCCATTGGTAGCATTGTTCAGCAAATGGAGGGGAATGTAAATATCCACCTGCATCTTCTCGTTATCCGGTATCAGGAAGGCAAAGTGCGGATGTACCTGCACCGTACCGCTGAATTCTGATTGTTTGCGTTTTATAACGCCTGTTACACGGCCTTCGCGCCGGTTGTTGTTATCGCTGTATCCTCTTACTTCTATGGTTACGGTGTCGCCGTTCAGGGCGTTGTTCAGGTGTTCGGGCTTCACCATGATGTCTTTCTGCTGACCTTCTATTACTACGAAGCCCAAGCCCCCGCGGGTGATTTCTAGCTTTCCGGTATAGGATGTGGTGTTAGAGCTGTCTTTGCCCTTTTTCTTGTCTTTTTTATGCATCAATTGTATTTAATGGTTCACTAAAGATACGCTGCTTAAATGTTGCTATATGTTTTAAGGTGATAATTTAACATTATATCGCCGGCCATCAGCTCAGTGAAACTATGCCAAAACATATTAAAACGAAAAAGCACGCAAAGTGCCGATTAACCAAATAATGATCATTAATTTTCGTTCGGGCATTAAACTTTAAACATTTATTGACGTTTGCCTTGTTATTTTTGGACGGTGGGAGCAGCAGGTACGCGAGGAGATAACGCTAAAAATCACTGGATGAAGTTAAAACATTTACTAAGCTTTTTTATTGTTTCGGGATTGATAACAGCTTGCGGCCACAGCAGCCATAAGTTTGTTATTGACGGTGCCATAAAGGGCATGCCCGAGCAAACAGTGATATTGGAGCAACTGAACGCCAACGACATCATAACGGTGGTAGACAGCCAGCACTCTGACAAAAAGGGCAATTTCGAGATATCGGGAGAAGCCCCTGAGCCGGGCCTGTACCGCCTTCACTTTGCTGATAAGAAATTCATACTGCTATCGCTGGACAAAGGTAACCTGAAGGTGACCGGCGACTGGAGCAACATAGAGTCCTATACTATCTCAGGATCAGAACCATCGGAAAATCTACGCAAGTTCATTATTGGTATCAGGGAACACCTCCGCGACATCAATACCATGCTGGTAGTTGTGGATACCCTGCAACACAAGGGCAATGACAGCCTGCTGCAGATAGGACGCAAAGAACTGGCAGACGTACAGTATAATTTTACGGAGTTTGCAGAGGTTTATGCAGACACTGTACGTTACCAGCCGAATGCCGTTTTTGCGGCCCGAATGGTGAATACAGACCTGAACTTTATAGAGAACTTTTATCCCGGCCTGCAGCGTAAGTTCCCCGGAACGAAGATGACCAAAGACTTTGGCGAGTACTATGCAAGGCTGGACATAAAGGCCCGTAAAACCAAGCCAGAGGCCGGCCGCATAGATGTAGGCGCCATGGCCCCCGACATTGTTATGAACACACCCGATGGTAAGCAGGTGGCCTTATCATCATTGAAAGGGAAATATGTGCTGGTAGATTTCTGGGCTTCGTGGAACAAAGGGAGCAGGGCTGAAAACCCGTCCGTTGTAGCTGCTTACAACAAATTCAAAGATAAGAATTTTGAGGTATATGGCGTATCTCTGGACAACCAGGGCCAGAAAGATAACTGGATAAAAGCTATTGCAGAAGATCATCTTACCTGGACGCAAGTGAGCGACCTGAAAGGCATGAACTCTGACGCCGCACGTGCTTATGGTGTACAGTCGTTGCCTTTTAATTACCTGATCGACCCCAACGGTAAAGTAATTGCCCGCGACCTACGCGGTGATGCCTTGATCAATATGCTGACAGGCGTACTAAAATAAGAAATACAATTGGTGAAGATATATTAAGAGCCGCCTGTTTGGGCGGCTCTTGCTTTTAAAGAGACATGCTCTTTTACGTGTGTATTAACTTATCCTGAAATACTGTGCCTGATCTTGTACCAACATGTACTAACTGAGCAACAAGCTTTACTTTTGCAGCATGAATAAGCGTTTATCTATTGTTGCGGGCCTTGCCGTAATAGCTGCACTGGCGTTCAGGCCGGTAAGCCAAGCCATATCTGAAATGGTGAAACCGGCCCCTGTAGAGCAGAATATGCTGGGCCTTATTTACCAGCAGCGTGCAGCAGAATACCGGGCACTGTGTTTCCAGGCCTATAACCTGGGCATGGAAAAGGTAGATAAAGCGGTGTACCAGAAAAAACATGTCTCTAACCTGGCGCTTGTAAAACTGGCTGTGGTTACCGACCTTGATGAGACGGCATTAGATAATAGCGGCTACGCAGTACGCTGCTACAATGAAGGCCACCTGTATACCGACAGCAGCTGGAACAAATGGTGCGCCGATGCCGTAGCCGATTCTGTACCCGGTAGTGTGAGCTTCTTTAAGTATGCCGATAAAAAGGGTGTAGAGATATTCTACGTGTCGAACCGCAGCAAGGCAGCCTTAGCAGCCACTATGGAGAACATGAAGCGCCTGGGCTTTCCGCAGGTAACGGAAGCGCATTTTATGCTTAAGACCACTACCAGCAGCAAGGAAGAACGCAGGCGGGAGATACTGAAGACGCACAGGATAATAGCTTTCTTTGGCGACAACCTTGTAGATATGGACAAGGCATTTGATAAAGCCCCTGAGGCAGCACGCCGCAGATCGGCAGACAGCCTGCGCAAGGTATGGGGCGACCGCTACATAGTATTGCCCAATGCCACCTATGGCGATTGGGAATCGGCCCTGTATATGGACTACAGGAAGCGACACCCCGAGGAGAAGAGCATCAATATGGATAGTATCTATATGCTACGCAAAAACAGCCTCATCAATTACTAGATGACAGAGCAGCGAAAGCTGCTCTTTTTTTTTGCTCCTATTCTGCCCGGGCATAGCCGTTATAAACAGCAGGTCTATAGGCTATGGCTATGCTTTTACAATTGCCGGCGACAGTAGAAAAGCGTTATCTTCATACCTTGAACAATGCTGTTTTTTGCGGTCTGTATACAAAATATTAAGAATATCCTGTTTCCTGCCGGTAATGCTGGTGTGCTTACATGTGCGTGCCGGCCAGGCCGGTCGCTACCTGGAGCAAGGATGGCAACTACTGGTGCAGGACAACGATACAGGTGCCCTTAAAAATTTTCAGCTGGCCTACCAGGCGGCTACAGAAGAACATAATACTGCCGATGCCGCACTTAGCCTGCTGAACATGGGCATATGTACCTATGGCACCAGCTACAGCAACGGGCTGCACTATGCCACTGCCGCCCTTGCCGAATACAAGAAGCTGGAAGGCAACGACGCTGCAACCGCTAAAGCAGGCCGCTTAAAATGCCTGCAACTGATCAGCACCATTTACAGCAGGCAGGGCAAGTATAAAGAAGCTATAGAACTGAGCAGGCAAGTATTGAGCGGCTTTGGCAGCCTTGCAGACACAAATGGCTACAGGGGGCTTGCCAATGCCAGCCTGGGCACCTGCTACGATAAACTCGGCCGGGCAGATTCCGCCACATGGTACTACCAACAGGCGCTGGATGAATGGCTGAAAACAAAAAACTATATCTACCTGCCATCGGCATATATATACGCAGGCGATATTGCTGCTAAAACCGGCGATAAGCAAAAGGCGATGGACATGTATGGCCGGGCCATGCATATTGCCGACAGCATGCATAACAAACAGGCGGAGGTAACGGCAATGCTGGCTATCGGCAAATGGCATTCTGTAGCGGGCAATATCCGGGAGGCTGAACGACTTTTTCTACAGGCGCATACTGTAGCCACCGATCTATCTGACAAGGCATTTTACCTGAATACCCTCAACGCACTTGCTTTGTTTAGTAAGGAGACCGGGAACTACAGGCAGGCTGTAGCTTACGAAGAGGAAATAGCAGCGCTGAAAGACAGCCTGAACAACTGGGAGAAAGATAAAATAGTGAAAAGCCTGGAAGTACAGTTCAGGGTACAGCAAACACAGCAGGAGTTGACCCAGTCTAAACAGGACCATAAAATAGCGCGGCTCACCAATTATATATTATGGGGAGCCATCTTACTGATAACGCTATTCTCGTCGGGCATCATTTTCCTGCTGCGCCGCATACACCTGCGCGACAAGCAATTGCTGGCCACCAAGGAAACGCTGATACAGGCCATAAACGAAGAAAAGCACCAGAAGGAATTGCTGATGCAAAATGAGATAGAATATAAAGAAAAACAATTAAGTGCCCTGGTGCTGCAAATGCAGCAGAAGAACGAACTGATGCAGGAACTGAAGGACCGGATAGAGCAGGACACCAAAACAGCAGAGGATGCCACACTGAACAAGATCATTAACAAGGGGGTGAACCACGACAAAGAGTGGAGCGACTTCAACACCTATTTTGAAAGTATAAATAAAAATTTTTATTCGAAATTAAAATCGGAATACCCGGACATAAGCCCTAACGACCTGAAGATATGCGCGCTGATAAAATTGAATATGTCGACAAAAGAAATGGCCGGGGTATTGAACATTTCTCCCGACAGCGTAAAGACGGCCCGCTACCGCCTGCGTAAGAAACTACAGCTGGAAACGGAAGACAATTTAACCGAGTTCATCCTATCTATTTGATCCTCAATAGATGTACACCTCATGATAGGACCTATTTACCAGCTTGTCTACCTCATGTCCACCTGCTTTATTTGCATTGCCCTACCCTGCGCGGTAGCTTTGCAGCATAAAGTAACCCTCATAAACATTTTAAATTTTTGCGTATGAAAAAGCTAACTCTTATCTTTTCAGCACTCGTGGCCCTGTCTTATCAACTGGCGGCACAAACCCCTAACGCTGGCTTTGAACATTTGAATGCAGACGGCACAGTAAGCAACTGGGGATCGACCTACCTTTTTGCGACGGTCATAGATACAGACGGCCATTCGACAGGCGACTCGGTAGTATTTGATCATCACTACTTCTACTCCCCTACCACAGATGCCCACACGGGTACTTATGCATTAATGATCAGCAATGCCATGAATTACACCAGTGGCGAATGCCTGTCTGGCAGGGCCGCCTGTGACACTGATTCTGTTTTTTCAGCATATGGTTCACTTGATTTTGTACCGGTAACGGAAGTACCCACCAGTTTTAATTTCTATTATAAATTCCTCCCGCAGAACAATGATACAGGTGTAGCCCGCATGCTGGTATATGATAGTATGATGAATGAACTGGGTGCAGCATCTATATTACTTACAGGCACACATACTACTTACACGTATGCATCATCCCCGATCGTTATGAGCATGCCGGGAACAATAGCCTATATGAGCATATTTTTTGCCAACACAACGGGCGGGCACCCTGCCACCTTCGGTACACGCCTGCTTATAGATGATGTAAGCGCAACCCCAACGGGAATAACCAACATCAACAAGAGCCATATGTCATTCAGTTGCTACCCTACCCTTGCTACGGACCATGTGCACCTGTTGCTTTCGGGCACAACAGCTAATACGCCCGCAATACTTACCATAACGGACATGCATGGCCGGCAAATGCAACAAATGGCATTGACACTGACCGGTGGGCAGCCGGCATCAATAGATGTGACAAATTACCCGGCCGGCGTATATATAGCTACCATTGCTACAGCCAATGGCCGATATGGTGCGAAGTTTATAAGGTAGTTGATATACCGCGATCCTACGGCTGGCTTACTGCCCCGGGAAGTAAACAAAACAAATTCCGCTGTTGCACAGATGAATAAAAAGAAATAGCCCCGGATAAAATCCGGGGCTATTAAAATTTATGGTTATTCTGAATTAAGCTTCAGTTTTCTTACCACGAGTCTTAGCAACAACTTCTTCTTCGATGTTGCGTGGAGCAGGTGCGTAGTGGCTGAACTCCATTGTAGAAGTTGCACGGCCTGAAGACAGTGAACGCAGCTGAGTTACGTAACCGAACATTTCGCTCAGTGGCACCTTAGCCTTGATCACCTGCAGGTTGTTACGGCTGTCCATACCTTCCAGCATAGCGCGGCGGCGGTTAAGGTCACCTGTAACATCACCCATGTACTGATCCGGAGTGATCACTTCCACCTTCATGATAGGCTCGAGGATAACCGTTTTAGCTTTTTTACCAGCCTCACGGAAACCAGACTTAGCACAAAGTTCGAAAGACATACCGTCAGAATCGACCTGGTGGAAAGAACCGTCGAATATACGCACCCTCATGCTCTCTACAGGGAAACCTGCCAGAGGGCCGTTGGTCATAGAAGCTTCGAAGCCCTTCTGTATAGGAGCGATGAATTCGCGCGGGATAGAACCACCAAAGATATCGTTGATGAACTGGAAATTACCCTTACCTTCTTTCAGGAATTCTTCGTCGGCAGGGCCGATCTCGAACATGATATCAGCGAACTTACCACGACCACCTGTCTGCTTCTTATATACTTCGCGGTGTTCGATCTTCAATGTGAACGCCTCTTTGTAAGCAACCTGTGGTGCACCCTGGTTGATCTCTACCTTGAATTCGCGACGCATACGGTCAACGATGATCTCGAGGTGCAGCTCACCCATACCGCTGAGGATGGTCTGGCCGGTATCTTCGTCGGTCTTAACGCGGAGCGTAGGATCTTCTTCAACCAGCTTGGCAATAGCCATACCCATCTTATCAACGTCGGCCTGAGTTTTAGGCTCAACAGCTATAGAGATAACCGGTTCTGGTATGAACATGTTCTCCAGAACGATCGGGTTCTTTTCGTCGCACAGGGTATCACCTGTTTTTATTTCCTTGAAACCAACAGCAGCACCGATATCACCAGCTTCGATGAAGTCGATAGGGTTCTGCTTGTTAGCGTGCATCTGCATGATACGGCTGATACGCTCGTTCTTACCGCTACGCATGTTGAGTACGTAAGAACCGGCATCCAGGTGGCCGGAATAGCACCGGAAGAACGCCAGGCGACCAACGAAAGGATCGGTCATGATCTTGAACGCCAGGGCAGCAAATGGCTCCTTAGCATCAGGCTTACGCTCTATTTCTTCGCCGGTATCAGGGTTGATACCCTTGATAGCTTCAACGTCAGAAGGAGCAGGCAGGTAGCGGATGATGGCATCCAGTGCTGTCTGTACACCCTTATTCTTATATGCCGAACCACACAGCATCGGGATGATGCTCAGGTCGATAGTAGCCTTACGGATAGCTTCATGTATTTCGTCTTCGCTGATGCTGTTCGGATCTTCGAAGAATTTCTCCATCAGCTTGTCGTCGTACTCGGCAACCGCTTCTACCAGATACTGGCGCCAGTGGTTAACGTCTTCAACCATATCTTCAGGGATAGGTACTTCCTTGTAAGTCATACCCTGTGTAGCATCTTCCCAAATGATACCCTTCATCTGGATAAGGTCAACCACACCCTTGAAATGATCTTCAGCACCGATAGGCAGCTGCAGCGGTACAGATTTAGCACCGAGCATGTCCTTGATCTGCTGCACCACCATCAGGAAGTCAGCGCCGATACGGTCCATCTTGTTTACGAAACCGATACGAGGTACGCGGTAACGGTTGGCCTGGCGCCAAACAGTTTCAGACTGCGGTTCAACACCGTCAACTGCACTGAACAGGGCCATCAGACCATCGAGTACACGCATAGAGCGCTCCACCTCGATAGTGAAGTCCACGTGACCCGGGGTATCGATGATATTGAACTTGTATTTCTTAGAATCCGGCTGGGTCTTACCCTGAATAGTAGGGAAGTTCCAGAAGCAGGTAGTAGCTGCTGAAGTGATAGTGATACCACGCTCCTGTTCCTGTGCCATCCAGTCCATGGTAGCTGCACCTTCGTGCACTTCACCGATCTTGTGATTTACACCGGTGTAATAAAGAATACGTTCGGTAGTAGTGGTCTTGCCGGCATCAATGTGGGCGGCGATACCAAAGTTGCGCTGTAAGCGTAAGTCTGCCATTTTTATATAATTAAAGAGATTTAACCAGATTTTGGAGGTGCAAAGGTAGGGAAAATAAATTGAAAAAATATACAGGCATTTTAATGCGACAAGGGCAAATATTACTCCACTGCCAGCTATTATGAAAAAAGCGCAGTATCTTAGCCTTTCAACTGCGGCACTGAAGTATTAAAACCGGCATCCAGCTTTGAAAAAACTATCACTTTTTTGCGTTTTCCTATGCTTTATATTTACTGGTGCTACCGCGCAAAACAGCAATGTTTTTAATTTAAACATTCATACCGGGCTACCTGCCAACCACGTATACACCTCTCTTACCGACCATAATGGCTATCTATGGCTGGCCACTACCAATGGCGTGGTGAAGTATAATGGGTACGAAGTAAAAATATTCACGACATCTGATGGTTTACCAACAGACGACGTGTGGCAACTGGTAGAGGACACCAAGGGCAGGATATGGCTGGGTTGCATAGCCAATAAGATCGGATACATTTATAATGACGTATATCACAGCGCGACATTTGCCGACACAACATATCACAATAATCTTTACCCAATGTCGCTTAGCAGATATGGTGATGATATACTTTTTTACTCAATACATGGCAATGGCGGTAACAGCCCATTGCTGCATATAGAGCGGCATGATACCATTTTCAGTTATAATGTCATCAAAAGCTTGCTCAAATTTATTAATGGCGGTAAAAAAGTAACAGAGCATGCCTTTATGCCATTCTACAACCAGGAGAATGGCTTTTTGATATTGGATAGCAACTATTACTATCCAATGACCTTGGGCAATAATGGCGTTATTTTCGAGCAAAAATTGCCTGTAGCTGATACCATATTTTCGAAGAACTGGGCGCGCAACTGGAACAATTTCATAGGCAACTACGTATTGGTTTGCTACTTTAATTCGCCTCGTAATTACATCTTAGCCCTGAATACAACGACTGGAAAAACTGAAAAGGTACAGCTTAAGAATTACGGTATTGATGAGCCGGTCATCTACGTTAACCATATTGCCAACAATAACCCCGACAACAACACCTATCTGTTCACCGAGAACTGGGTACTCAACTTCCAGGTAAAGGACTCGATCCGGTTCATTGCCAAATACCGACTGAAAAATCAACACAAGCCCGGCCCCGGGTTTGATCTTACCTCGTTCAGGAATGATATGAATTGGGGAATGATATCCACCACTAAAAACCATGGTGTTAATATAAAATATGATTCTGACACCCCATTCAGGATCGTTAATGCAGACCTTACAGACTATACCTATCTTGGTCCGGAAGGGCATCCGAAATCATTCTGGATCAATTCTTCCAATTCGATCTTGTGTATTATTGACAAAAACCTTAAAATTGAATATATCAAACTGCCCGGGTCATCGACCGTGAATGCAGTGCAGTATGTGGGCAATGACCAATATCTTTTGTTGGGAGCAGAGAGCTACTACCTGAACAATGCGACAAAAAAAGTCACGAGAATAGAAACGGACGTATACGGATCCTGCGTATTCAAGATCATAGCCGATGCGGGCAAACGTAACTATTGCTTGTCGACCCGAGGTTTTTACAGCACAGCCAGTGCAGGCTATGACCAGCAATTCATTGACTACGATCGTTTCCGAGAAATGATCTACGATTCGTTTCATAAAATGTACTGGGTTTACAACCAGAACAAGATCCTAGTAAGAAAGGGAGACAAGTCTACTGTATTCGACAGGCAAAAACTATCTGATTTTGGCGTGGACCGGGTGGAAACAATTTGCGTAGATAATAAGTATGGCAATATATTTATCAAGGGCAATGCTAAAGTGGTAATGGTGGACATCGATCACCATACGCATAAAGAGATATTTGAATCCTATAATCTTAAAGAATCATCTATACATATACGCAATGATCTGCTTGTGGCCTATGGCCGGTCGGGGGTGATCTTCAGTAAAATAACCGGTTCTCAAAAATTATCTCAGCCGGTCATCTATCGTAATATCAAGAACACCTACTACGAATATATTTACGGGGCTCATTTTGCGGAAGGTAAAATGCTGATCAATACCAACCAGGGGGTATATTGCGCTACGATACCTGAGGCAGACTCTTTGTACAGTGATGGCAACCAGTACCTGACGGCACCAAGCAAGTTTTTGTGCTATTACAAAAACAAGGCTAATGATATAGACAAAAGAGATACCATTTTAGTGGATCCGTCGGATATGACACTACGGTTTGACGTAATAAACCCGAATGGCAATGGAGCGGTAACTTATAACGTGAGTTTCCAGGGAGGTCTGTACTCGGAGCTAAATGCGAGAGAGTATATTGTGCGTGGCACGACGCCTGACAATTATTACACCGTATCGCTGAAAGCATATGATAAGGTATGGCGGAGTAAACCGATAACCTTTACCATCTATGTGCAACCCAAGTGGTATCAGACCCATGCGATGACCCGTATCATATGGCTCTTGTCTGTTGTATCTGCACTGGCAGTAATAGCTATTTCTGTATTAATAACCAGGAGATTGGTATTGAATGCGACAAAAAAACGCAACATGCGTATGGAGTTGGAACTGAAATCTATTTATGCTCAGATCAACCCGCACTTTATTTTTAATTCGCTCAACTCTGCCCTGCTGCTGGTGAGCAAGAATAAAACGGAAGAGGCCTACAGCCATATATCGAAATTCTCCAAGCTACTGCGTAGCTATATCAAATCGTCTCGCAACAAACTAATATTACTAAACGAAGAGGTAAAGAACCTGACCAACTATATAGACCTGCAACAGGTGCGATTCAAAAATAAGTTCAACTATGAGATAACGCTGGAGGATGGGCTTGCTGAAGAAAATATTTATATACCATCGCTGTTGCTACAACCTTTTGTGGAGAATGCCATAGAGCATGGATTGCTGGGCAAGGATACGACGGGTAACCTGGTAGTATCCTTTAGCCGGAGCGGCGACAAATTAGTATGTACGATAGACGATGATGGGATAGGCCGTAAAGAGTCTAAAGCCAACAAAATACCGAACCCGATAAAAGACGAATCGTATGGCGAGTTGCTGATAAAAGACCTGGTGACCATATTTAACAGGTATGAGCACATGAACATACATATTGACTACCATGATAAACAACTACCGGAAACCGGAACGATAGTCACCATTTACATCAATGCGAAGACCACTATGTAACACAGGGTTGAGCAACCCACTGCTTTCACTTTTTCTCCTTTGCCTGTCGTTTGGCTACAGCAAGGCACAGGAACTTCCTGCGCGCAATTTTAATATATACAACGGGCTGCCATCCAACTACGTTTATAACAGCATGGTAGACCATTGCGGCTATCTGTGGATGAGCTCGACACTTGGTGTGATCCGGTATAACGGGTACAATCTTAAGATCTTCAATTCATCGGATGGGTTGCCGCGCGAAGATGTGTGGCAATTGTTCGAAGACCGGAAAGGAAGGATATGGCTTGGCGCAATAGCAGAAGAACTGGGATACATTTATGGCGACAGTTATCATTCGCTTAAGTTTGGTAAAAGCAATAACACCATTTACCCCTCTGGATTCAACAATTGTGGTGATGGCGTTGCATTGTTTACGGCATACGTTAATAACACATGGCTGCCGGCATTATACCTGGCCGATAGCACAACTACTGAAATACGGCTTGCAGATTCCAGTATCTTCAGGCTGAGTAACTATAATCGGAACGACACACTGGGTATGATACTGGAAGGACACCCTACGTGGGCAGCTTTTTCTGGATTTGAGCATGATACACTTGGCTATTTCATCATTAATAATCACTTGTGCAATTTTCTGGTACGTAATAAAACAGCCCTGCCACTCAACAGCATCAAAATAAAATCACCCGACTTTTCGCCCGTGTACAGAATGTGCCGACGGTATAGTTATGATAATTACATTTTGTTTTTCTCCAATGGCAAGGAAAACAATTTTGTATACTTAAACCGGCACACCGGAGATACCGGAAGCATATGCATAAAAACAGCTGGCATAACTGAGAATATAGAGTATATGCACAGGGTACCTAATAACCCCAGGGTGTATGCCATTACAAAAAACTACCTGATCACCTATACTATCACAGACAGTATCAGGCTACAATCTATTCGTCTGATAAGCTCTTTGTTTGCGGAGAACCAGATAGAGCCCGGCAAGCTGGTAAGCATTTTGAACGATCCCCTATGGGGCAACGTATATACGACAAAAACCAACGGAGCTTTTGTAGTGCCGGAACTAAACAATAAATTCAGGCGAAGCAGTGCCAATCTTAAAGGGTTTCAATATATCAATACTACTGCCAGTGGTGCCGCCTATTGGTGGAATGAGATCAGCCAAACGCTTGCGGAATCATACCCCGGCAAAGCGATCAAATACAATCATGTAAAAGTACCTACTATACATGACGTTATAGAGTACGCAGCTGATACATTGCTATTATGCGGTATACCCAACCACTATTATGTCAAGTCGAAACAGATAATTATAGAACTGGACAGGGAAAAACTGCGCGCTTTGCAGCACGGCTTCCTGTTAGATAACCACGAATTGATCACCATATCCAATTACGGACTCGTGCGGTACAATTACTCAGCAAAAACCTGGAAGAGTATTAACAATAACAGATTCCTGAAGCTTGCGAAGGATAGGCTACATAATGAATACTGGGCTTATAATAACTCTACTATTGTGATCTACAATAGCGAAACGGGGAAAACGACAGAATGGGATGCTGAAAAGCTAAGAGCTGCCAGGCTGAACGCGCCTGAAACCATATTGATAGACCCAGTTTATGGCAACATCATCATAAAAGACATAACCGGCATACACCTTTTAGACAAACAGACATTCAAGACCACCATATTAAAAGGTCTTGATAATGTAAATATCAAAAATTGCCAGATAGTTCTAAGCCAACAGCAATTGCTCATCACCGGCAAAATAGGTGTGATCAAGTTAGATATAACAGGCCGGAACAGTTTTTCCGAACCGAGACTATATCCCAATGCCGGGCTGTACACTTTTATATACAATATACAGCCGACGGGCAACAACCTACTGTTGGGCACAGATAAAGGGTTGTGGGAATTGAACATCAAAGACTCCACTTACCTGCTGGCTGACCTGGCATCGCGCTATAAGTTCATCTGCAAATACAGAAACGATGCATTTCCTGTCACAACCAATGACACACTACAAATAGACCAGGAGGATCTGAAGTTACAGTTCGATATTGTGAACCCTAATGGCAATGGCCCGATAAGATTTACTACATGGCTAAACTCAGGGAAGACCAATCTGCTGACATCGAATGAACTGACACTACCATTGCTGGAAGCCGATAACTATTATACTTTAAAAATAGTGGCCAATGATGATATATGGCGCAGCAAGGAGCATACAATCATAGTATATATAAAGCCGAAGTGGTACCAGACGAGGAATATGAGGAAAGTGATAGCAGGAGGTATTATTCTGTCTATATTATCGATCATCGGCATTTCTGCTTTGGTAACCAGGAAGATGGTGCTTAATGCTACACGCAAACGAAACCTGAGAATGGAATTAGAGTTGAAATCGATATATGCACAGATCAATCCGCATTTTATATTCAATTCACTCAATTCGGCACTATTGCTGGTAAGCAAGAACCAGACAGAAGATGCATACATGCATATATCGAAGTTCTCCCGGCTATTGCGCAGTTACATCAAATCATCGAGGAACAAGCTTATATTGTTATCTGAAGAGATAAGGAATTTATCCAATTATATTGACCTGCAGCAGGTGCGATTTAAAAACAAATTCGAGTATAAGATAGACGTTGCCCCGGAGGTGGATCCCGACACGATATATCTACCTTCTTTGCTATTACAACCATTTGTTGAAAATGCAATAGAACATGGGCTTTTAGATAAACCGGATACAGGGCACCTATTGATCGCATTCAAAAAAGAGCGTGACAAACTTGTCTGCATTATAGACGATGATGGAATAGGACGGGAACAGGCGAAAGCCAACAAGGTGCCGAATCCTGTTAAAGATGAATCGTACGGAGAGCTATTAATAAAGGACCTGGTGAACATATTCAATAAGTATGAGCACATGAATATCCGGGTATCTTACGAGGATAAGGAAGCGCCATTGAGCGGAACCATAGTGTCAATATTTATTAATTTAAACTCCTGAACAAAGATCTACAGACCTTGAAAAAACTACTACTCTGCATATTATTAGTATTTGGGGGCGTGTGTTATTCGCAGGAGCATGCCGTTCGCAACTTCAATATATTCAACGGATTGCCGTCAAATCATATTTATAATTGTATAGTAGACCGGCATGGCTATTTATGGTTCACGTCACCAAAAGGAGTTATAAAATACAACGGCTATAATTTCAGGATATTCAACACAAGCGATGGATTGTCGCGCGATGATGTATGGTATCTTTTTGAAGATCGGGCCGGTAGAATTTGGCTGGGGACCATCAGTAATGAATTGGGGTATATATACAATGACAAATACTATGGTCTGACATCGGGGAACAGTCAAAATGCGTTCTATCCGCGCGGCATCACCAATTATAAAGATGCGATCACATTTTCGACGGCCTATGTCAGCAATTCATGGAGACCCAATCTATATTACATTGATAGCAATAAGATAAAGGAAATACGGATCCCGGATTCTTTATACACCAAGGTATTCTCGCCTGAGTTACGACAGAAATACAAAAGTGTATACGATGATCGCCAATCCTGGTTTGCTTATGCATTTATTGAACACGACACGCTACTGAGCTGTTTTATATGTAATACCGTGTGTACCTTTTCGATAAAAGACACTAAAAAAATAAAATTATTAAGTATTACTCCTGTACGATCTCCGAATCTTAAACCCGTCTTTGATGTTTCCAATGCACAACTATTCGACAACTACATTCTTTTTGTTCATCCTGGCTATAACCACAGTCTTATCTACTTCGACCGCAGGACAGGAGATACAGGCCAAATACCGCTAAAAAATTTCAAATTCGACGAACCAATACAGTATTTTCATCATGTAGCGGGAGATAACTTATGCTACGCTATCGCTAAAGACCATTACCTGTCTCTATATGTATCAGACAACATAAGAGCGGCACAAAATATAGCTTTCCGCGATGTAAGCAATGATACCAATCTTAACGGAGATAACGTTATCGGTATCTTCCGGAACGCAATATGGGGTACCGTATTTACGACCAAGAGGAACGGTGCATTTATCAGCTCAGCAGTAAAGAACCGTTTCAAACCATACCCTTTAAGTCTCAGGGATTATACAAGCCTGGGCGTTCCGATAAAAGAAAATAGCTATTGGTGGAATAGTAATACCAAGACACTCGCCGAAGTATCACCAATCAACAAAGCAAAATATTATTCGCTAAAAAACGTCTCATCGGCAACTAGTTTAATAGGCTATTCCAAGGATTCGCTATTACTCCTGGGTCAGAGTAATTATTTTTTTGCACCATCTAAAAAGAATGCACATACCCTTGATATTTACAATGAATTGATATCACTCAGAGCGGCCTGCAGACTATACAATGGCAAACTGCTGACCGTTTCAAATTATGGATTCAATATCAATGATCTGCAAGGCAACAGACAGACGCTGAGTAATAACAGATTTCAGTCAATTGCAATAGATAAAGTGAAAGATGAATACTGGGCGTACAATAATTATGAGATCGTTGTATACAATGCTCATTCACAGCAACGAAGAACCATAAACTCAGCAAAACTTAAGGCAGCGGGAATAAAGAATATAGAGACTATCGCCATTGACTCGACACACGGCAATATAATTATCAAAGACAACAACAACGTGTTGCTGTATGATGAGCATACCAATGTTGTAACAGCCGTACCCGGCTTAGAAAACACCAACAAAACAGAAGTAACCCTTTTACTCAGAAACGGACATATCTTACTTATCGGCAAATTAGGTTTGGTAAAAATAGATATATTGGGAAAAAACAGGTTCAGTATACCTTATGTGGCGCCCAACCTGGGTATATACAGCTATATTTATGACCTACAAGCTAATAGTAATCAGGTAATACTTAATACCAACAAGGGATTTTTTAATGTACACACAGACTCTGCCACTTTGCCGCTCCATGATTATCTTTCCGGCTACAAACTTCTTTACACATATAAACAAACCACCTCGGACTGCAAAGGAAATGATACTTTGATAGTTGACCAGGATAACCTAAGAGTAAAATTTGATGTTATCAATCCATATGGCAACGGGTCTTTGAGGTATAGTTTTTTCTTTAACAATAACGCTATTTCTGACGGGTCTCTTTCTAATGAGCTGGGCTTACCCAGCCTTGAACCAGACAAATATTATCGGTTGTCGATTGTGGCGACTGACGATGTGTGGAAAAGTAATACGCACCATATTGTAGTGTATATGAGACCAAAGTGGTACCAGACACAAACTATGAAAAAGCTGATGTTGCTTGGCATTATTCTAACCCTGGTAGCACTGGTGGCCATTTCTGCCTTTATTACCAAGCGACTGGTACTTGCCGCAAACAAAAAGCGTAACGCCAGAATGGAACTTGAGTTAAAGTCGATATATGCACAGATCAATCCGCACTTTATATTCAATTCGCTGAACTCGGCATTGCTGCTGGTGAGCAAGCAGAAGACGGACGAAGCCTATGCGCATATCTCTAAGTTCTCGCGGTTGTTGCGCAGTTATATCAAATCATCGAGGAACAAGCACATTTTGCTGGCAGATGAACTAAAGAACCTGGCCAATTACATAGATCTGCAGCAAGTGCGGTTCAAAGATAAATTCAGGTACAATATTCAGCTGGCGCCTGATGTAGACCCTGCAGGTATATACATACCATCGCTGCTGCTACAGCCATTTGTTGAGAATGCTATAGAGCATGGACTACTGGCCAAAGAGAGTGAGGGCAACCTGTTGATCGCCTTTAAAAAGCAGGGCAACATGTTGCATTGTATTATTGAGGATGACGGCATAGGGCGAAAAGAGTCAAAAATGAGTAAAATTCCGAACCCAACGAAGGAAGAATCGTATGGGGAGTTGCTCATAAAAGACCTTGTTACTATCTTCAACAAATACGAACATATGAACATAGCGGTGGATTATGAAGATAAGGCGGCACCGCTAACCGGAACCATAGTAACTATAAAAATAAACCTAAATGGCGCCCCACAGATTTAATTGCATTATTGTAGATGATGAGCCCGATGCCATAGAACTGCTGTCCTCGAGACTGAACAAAGTATACGACGACATCAATATCGTTAACACTTTCAGCAGCTGGCAGCATGCCCTGAATGCACTCAGGGAGATACGTTTCGACATACTGTTCATGGACATTTCGATGCCCGGCAAAACGGGGATCAATCTTTTAAAACTGGTGTCGGATGTTGATTTTGAGATCATATTTGTTACGGCGCACGACAACTACGCACTTGATGCCTTTAACCTTTCTGCAACGGGTTATATACTGAAACCTGTGGATGATGCGGAATTGAAGAGCGCTGTAGATAAGGCAAGGGAGCGCATACTGAACAAAAAACAGGCACAGGCGGTACTATCTGTAGCTAATGGTGCGCTACAAA
The DNA here is from genome assembly GCA_947455215.1 of Chitinophagaceae bacterium. Classification (GTDB taxonomy): domain Bacteria; phylum Bacteroidota; class Bacteroidia; order Chitinophagales; family Chitinophagaceae; genus Flavipsychrobacter. The sequence continues at coordinate 17,357 of CANGNA010000041.1, read as the reverse complement.
AGCCTGAGAAAATAACCATACCCCACCCCAACGGATTTGATTACATCAACCCGAAGAGCATTATTTACCTGGAGACCATTTTTAAAGGAACGAGGATAGTTACCGAAGATGGTGAGATCAATTCGTCGCATCCGTTGAATACATTCCAGTTCCTGATAGACGGCTATTCGTTCTTCCAGACCCATCGGTCTTTTATGGTGAACCTGGACCATATACTGCGCTACGAGGCATCGGGCCTGATAGTGATGAAAAACAAGGCCGAAATACCGCTTTCAAGGTCTTTCAAAGCAGAGTTCCTGAACATATATATGTAAATAATTAAAAATACAACAAAAGCCATTTTGCATTTCATGTGCCTTTTTTAGCAATTCATGTGGATTTTCGCACATTTCATCATTTTTTTTTAAAGAGCGTTGATAAATTATCCACCTTTACCATGATGTTAAGAGCTAACGCAATAAACCTTATCCTTGTTGATTTTTAGTTATTCAAATAAAAAAAGGTGTTTCTTCGCGAAACACCTTTTTTTTGCTTAACAGCTCTGCAATCTATTTCTTCTTGCCGAACAAATTCTTTAATCCATCCTTCGCTTTATCGGCAGCATTGTTCACTGCATTATTTACAGCATTGTTGGTGCCATTGTTCTTTTTAGTTGTGTCTTTATTGCCCAGGAATTGATTTTTCAATTCGTCTTTCACTGCATTAATTGCCTGGTTCTTAATGGCTTTAACGGTGTCTTTTACCACGTTCTTAATGCTATCGGCCTTGTGTTTGGCCATATCTTCCAGCTGTTTTTTTACGTCGTTCACGGCATCGCCGGCCATGCTCTTGAGGTTGGTCTCTATCTTAGGACTGGTAACCGTACCGGTGATGGTGACAGCGAGGTTCACCTTATCGCCCACCTTTACATTCAGCCCCTTACCGGCTGCCTGGCTCACCAGGTTATTGACCATTGCAGTGCCTTGTGAACCCATCATAGCAGTAGGCACAGACAGGTTGACGCCGTATTGTATGGTCTGGTCGAAACCGTGGCTACCTGCCACTTCCGCGTCGATCTGGTCTATCTTGAATTTGTATGGATCGACAGTAAGGCGTCCATTGGCAAACGAGAAGAACAGCTTCATATCCTTGAGCGGGAACGACTTGAGCTTAGCAATATTCAACTTATTGGCCAGCTGATCTGTAACCGGGAAACCACTTAAAGTGCCGCTGAGCATGTACAGATCACCCTTACCAGTAAGACTGTTCATCTGCGGGCTCATATCGGAGCCCATCTTGCCCGTCATGCTGAGGTGAGAGGTCATCTTGCCCTGTACATATTTACCTGCAGGCATCATTTTCTGCACCATATCTACGGCATTGTAGGTCTTCTGTACATCAACATTTTCTACTGAATAGTCGAAGCTGATATCGGGGTTCTTTTTGTCGTTCTTAGTGCCATAGAAGCCACTCATCTTTATATTACCATCAAGGCCCTTGCCAGATACATTCTGCAGCGCTACAACCTGGTTGCGCACCATGAGGGCAGCCTGCACATCTGTGAGCGTAATTTTATTGTACTTAACAGAGCCTACTTCCGTCTTCAACGTTACATCCAGGTTATCGGGCACTATGAACACAGGCGTTGGCGCAGCCGAGGTGGTAGTTGTAGACGATGCAGACATGAACTTGTTCATGTCAATCTTATCGGCTGTAAAGTGCAGGGCGGCTGTAAGTGGCTCGTTGTGGAGGTAATAGCCTAACAGGTTGTCTATAGTGCCATCGCCGGTAAAGTTGATCTGCATGTACTGGCCTTTAAGACCCGTCATGGTTACATTCTTAGGATTGAAGGTGAGCTGCATATTGTTTACGTTTACACCATCAGGATAGTCCTTAGAAGCGTAGGCAATATTATTGAGCAGGATGGTGCCGGCAGCATAGAGCTCGTCGTACTTCTGTTTTTGGGCAGCGGCTATAGAACCTTTTACAGATACATCGGCAGTAACAACCCCTGCCAGTTTAGTACCAGCCTCCAGCTTAACGAACTTCTGCACCTGGGCGAGGTCCAGCCTGCCCTTCATGGTGGCATCTACCCATTGGTTACTAACAGGGGTTTTGAGCAACAGGCGAAAATCGAACGGATCGGCCCCAAACACTATATGGCCACGCTCTACATTAACTACTGTATGATCGGTAATACCATCGGGGTTATTAACAGCCACCTTTACCTGTATGTCGGAAACCTTCTGTGGCAGGTCGGGGTATTGGAAGGAGCCGTTCTCGATAGAGAGATTGAGCGCATAAGCCGGCATTTGCTTAGCATTGTAGGTACCTTTTACAAAGCCATTGAGTGCTGCCTTACCTGTTGTCTTGATGTCTTTAAAATTGTTCTGGTAGATGCCCGGTACTAGGGACAAGATATCCTTAAAGTCGTTAGATGGGGTGCTGAACTGCACATCCATAACGGTGTTCAGTGTATCGGGCAGCTGTACAAAGCCCTTGGTTGACAACCTGAGGCCATTGAGCTGAATCTTCTCTGTATTAAAGCTGTACTTGCTGGTTTTATTGTCTACCTCCAGATCCATGTCCACCTCGGTCTTTACCTTGTTGAGGTAAGGGATATTACCATAGGTGAAGCTGATGGCATCGGCGGTGGTATGGGTGGCCAGTGTAAACGCATCGCTGCTGAAATCGCCACTACCTTCGTGCGTAAAATTTTCAAGGACGCTGCTCATCTTAGCCTGCTCATCGCGGTATTCTATGTAGGCATTTTCTATACTGTATTTGCGCAATTTAAAGGCAAAAGGCTTTGAAGGTTCTGTTGGTGTTGTGGCTGGTTCCGGCTTAGTTATGTTCCAGTTGGCCTCACCATTTTCATGCACAATAGCGTGTATGCGCGGGGATATGATAGCTACCTTCTTAATATCGTACTTACCGCTGAGGGCGGCCATCAGGTCAACAGACACATCGATACTTTTAGCAGCGATGAGCGTATCGTTCTTGAATGCATCTTTACCTACAATGCTGATCTGCTCGATACCAACAGCCAGGTTAGGGAAATGACGGAACAGTGAAATGTCTACATCTTTAAAATCGGTAGTAGCATTTAACTGCTTGTTCATCTGCGTTTTAGCTACCTCCAATATCTTGCCTTTGAACATGATGGGGATAACGATGGCTGCTACGATGAGAAGCAAAAGCAAAATACCAACACCAGCGAGGACGCGCTTCAATATTTTCATGTAATTAATTTATACTGTTTGACAATGTGTGTTATAGTTGTAAAGGTACTTTCTTAAAATCAAGAAAGCGTTAATTTAGATAGTTAACGCTTTAGTACAGCAAAGCGAATGCCAATTGAATTTCGTAAATTCGTAACACAATAGTTTTTGTATGACGGCGATAGACAAGAAATTAGCTGATGCAATAGCCAGGCTTAGCGAAGAGCAGAAAGAAGAGGTGCTTGAGTTTGTGGACAGCATTAATGAGACTGACACCTATGATAAGTGGGAGGATCCTCAATTTGTAGCAGAGATGGATGCTGAATATGAATATTACAAGAGCGGAGGGAAAATGGTATCTCCCGAGGAAATGGAGCGATCTCTTGATGAAGTAAAAAAACGCTTTCTAAATAAATGAAATACGCCCATACCTTCACCCTAAAATCGCGCATACAATTTGATAATGCATTTCTATGGTATCTTGAAAAAAGCGAACTTGTCGGCGACAGTTTCAGAGTTGCAGTTGGAATAAGAATCGAACAAATCTGCGAAAATCCAGCGCTCTACCGCAAAGCAAAGAAGCAATTCCGAGAGGCAATTATTAAAAAATATCCATTTTCTATCATCTTTACTATTGATGAAGCAAATCAGTTAATCATCATCACGTCTATCTTTCACCATAAACAACATCCTAAAAAGAAATACAAAAGGTAGTTTATTTAAAACTCCCACCCTATATCCTTCCTGTAATACTTACCAGCGTAATCTATCAGTGCTGCATTTTTAAAGGAAACAGCCAATGCTTCTTTAATATTGTTGCCCATTGATGTGATGGCCAGTACGCGGCCGCCATTGGTAACTGTATTGCCGTCTTTTGTAGTGGTACCAGCGTGTAGCAACATGCTACCCGATACATTTTCGAAGCCGGTCATTACATCACCCTTCCTATAATCGCCGGGATAGCCGCCGGCTACCAGCATTACGGTACCAGCTGCGCGGGTGTCGTGCTCTATGGTCACTTCATTCAATCGGCCCTGGTGCATTTTGATAAACAGATCGACAATGTCGTTCTTCAGTCGTGGTATGACCACTTCGGTTTCAGGGTCGCCCATGCGGCTGTTATATTCAATGACCATAGGCTCGCTGTTCACCTTTATAAGTCCGAAGAAGATAAAGCCCTTATAAGGTATGCCTTCTGCTTTCAAACCTTTTACTGTTGGTTCTACGATACGGCTCACCACCTTATCCATAAATACTTTATCGGCAAATGGTACGGGAGAAATAGCGCCCATACCGCCGGTGTTGAGACCGGTATCGCCCTCACCTACCCTTTTGTAGTCCTTGGCCTCAGGGAGTAACACATAATGTTCGCCATCGGTAAGGGCAAAAACTGAAAGTTCTATACCGTCGAGGAATTGCTCTATCACTACCTTATCGCCCGCCTTGCCGAACTGCGCGTCCATTATCATGGAGCGGAACGCATCCTGCGCTTCTTTTACGTCGGACGTGATGATCACGCCTTTGCCGGCCGCCAGGCCATCGGCTTTGAGCACAAATGGCGGCGTGGCGGAAGCTATATATGTTAACCCGTCTTCGAAATTATCGCGAGTGAATTCTTTATAAGCGGCCGTGGGAATGTTATGGCGCTCCATGAACTTTTTAGAGAATGCCTTGCTGCCCTCTAGCTGTGCGCCCTCTTTACCGGGGCCAACTACCTTTATATGCTTCAGCTGATCATCGGCTTCGAAGAAATCGCGCACGCCGGCTACCAAAGGATCTTCGGGGCCCACCACCAACATGGAAATATTGTGCTGCAGACAAGCTGCCTTGATACCGGCAAAGTCGTTAACACCAATAGACAGATTAGTGCCATAAGCCGGAGTGCCGGCGTTACCGGGCGCAATGAACAAAGAGTTACATAAAGAGCTTTGTGTTATCTTCCAGGCCAGTGTACATTCGCGTCCACCTCCCCCTAAAAGGAGTATATTTTCCATGATTGTGTAATTGCTGTGCAAAAAAACAACAAAACGGAGGACTTCGGTAACTATTTTTCCTTTATTTTGGCAGTTCAGTTAAAATCAAGAATAAGCAAATGAGTAATTTACCAAACCAGGAGCCAGGTTCGATCTTAGACGTACCTGCGGATATTGCCACCTCGCAGAAAGGACATCCGAAGGGCTTGTATGTACTTTTCGTTACCGAATTCTGGGAGCGCTTCAGCTATTATGGCATGCGTGCGATATTTATCCTGTACATGACCAAGATGCTGCTGCTGGACAAGGCGTTGGCGAGTAACATTTATGGCAGCTACACCGGCCTGGTATACCTGACACCACTGATCGGTGGCTATATGGCAGACAGGTATTGGGGCAACCGCAAATCTATATTTGTAGGCGGTACTATGATGGCACTGGGCCAGTTCCTGATGTTTACGTCTGCAACATTTGCGGCAGGAACAGAAAAGGGCTTTGCGATAACACTTATGTGGGCGGGCCTTACGGCACTGATCTTCGGTAATGGCTTCTTTAAACCGAACATTTCTACCATGGTGGGTCAGTTGTATCGCGAAGGTGATGCACGTAAAGACTCTGCCTATACCATATTTTATATGGGTATCAACGCTGGTGCGCTTATTGCACCATTGATCTGTGGCTCGTTTACAGATAACTACAAGTGGGGTTTCCTTTGTGCTGGCTTAGGCATGATAGTGAGCCTTGTAGTTTTTTACCTTACAAAAGACAAATACCTGGTATCTCCGGAAGGCAAACAACTGGGTGTAGGAGCGAATAAGTTAAATGATACTGCTCCAACTGATGCATCAGGTGCACCGGCAAAGAGCGCACCTGCGTTCAGCAGCCAACAGCTGACCATACTTATAGGTGGTATTGTGGTAGCATTCTCTGCGCTGTATTTTGGTGCAGGTATTGACGTGTGGGGTTCGCTTATATATGGCATGACGGCTGTAGGACCATTTGTTATCATTACCGACAAATCGCTGACAAAAATTGAAAAAGACAGGCTGTGGGTGATCATCCTGATCATGATATTCGTTATCTTCTTCTGGATGTGCTTTGAGCAGGCCGGAGCCTCTCTGACATTCTTTGCTGAAGAGCAAACGAACAGGCATGTGTTTGGTTGGGAAATGCCGGCGGCATACTTCCAGAGCTTTAACGCAGGCTTTATTCTGATCCTTGCTCCGATCATTAGCGCTGTTTGGGTATTTCTTGCCAAGAAAGGCATCAGCCCTGCGGCTCCTTTCAAACAGTCATTAGGTCTGGCATTCCTGGCGTCTGGATTCCTGTTCATCGCATTTGGCTGTAAAGCGATACCCGCAGGCGGTGCGAGCATCCTGTTTTTGACAGGTCTTTACTTCCTGCACACAATTGGTGAACTTTGCCTGTCGCCTATCGGCTTATCTATGGTTAATAAACTGACACCGGGTCGCTTTACATCGCTGATGATGGGCATCTGGTTCCTGGCGATTGCTACAGGTAATAAGCTTGCCGGTACCATGAGTTCATTATATCCCGACCCTACCAACCCTGTACATCCGCATGTACTTGGTTTTGAGATCAGCGATCTGCATAGCTACTTTATGTTGTTTGTAGGCTTCTCTGGTGTGGCGGCTGTGATGCTGTTCCTGCTGAGCCGTAAGCTGCAGAAGATGATGCACGGTATATCTTAATAGTAAACACAACATAGTATTCAACGGCAGAACAATAGTTCTGCCGTTTTTTTATGGGTGAAATAAAAAGGGAGCAAAGAATAAATATTATTTTCGAACTTCACGACAACAAGTAATATCAACACAATGGAGCAAGTACCATCACTGGCCGACGCGCAGATGCTTGAAGAGATACAGAGCTTTAAAGGCAAATACCCCAAACAACTGTGGTATCTATTCTTATCGGAGATGTGGGAGCGGTTTGCGTTCTACGGCATGAGGGGTATGCTGACCATATTTATGGTAGGACAGCTGCACCTTACAGATAAAGCAGCTAACCTGCAATATGGTGCCACGCAGGCCTTTGTGTATACGCTGGCATTTATAGGCGGATTGTTTGCAGATAAGATACTTGGGTTCAGGAAGTCGATATTCTGGGGTGGTGCGCTGATGATAGTAGGTAGTTTTATCCTTGCTTTTTCGCCTGTTTCACTGTTTTACATTGGTATCAGTTTTACGATAGTGGGTACCGGCTTCTTTAAGCCAAATATATCTACAATGGTGGGTAGCTTGTACAAGCAAGGCGACCCGAGAAGAGATGCCGGTTTTGGCCTGTTTTATTCGGGCATCAACATAGGCGCACTGTTAGGCGGTGTGCTTTGTGTGTATATTGGCAAACATTATTCGTGGAACCTGGCGTTCGGACTGGCAGGTATAGTAATGTCTATCAGCCTGCTGATATTTATCTTCACCAAACGTACGCTTGGACCTATTGGCCTGTCACCATTAAGAGAGCGCCATGAACCGTCTAAAATAAAGATGTACGATATAATGGTGTATGGCGGGTCTTTACTGGCCATTCCGCTTATACTTATCCTTGTATCTAATAGCCAGTACACCGATTATTTTATGTACACGGTAGGTCCGCTGACCCTCCTATACATCATCTACGAAATGTTCAAGTATAACCGGGAGGAAAAGAGAAAGCTTATCGCCGCCCTTATATTCATCATTTTCTCTATCTTCTTCTGGGCATTTTTTGAGCAGGCGGGCGGATCGCTGAGCCTGTTTGCTGAGCATAACCTTACGGATAAAGTGATGGGCCTGAAAATAGACCCAAATGTGGTTAACAACGCCTCGAATTCGGTATTTGTGATATTGCTGAGTCCGCTTGTAGGCCTGTTGTGGTTGTGGCTGAGTAAGCGCAAGCTGGAGCCCAATACCGTTGTAAAGTTTGGCCTGGGCTTTTTGTTTGTGAGCCTGTCTTTTTACTTATACTACTACACGCGCTTTTTTGCTGATGCCAATGGCATCACATCGCTTAACCTGTTCACCTTTGCCTACCTGGTATCTACTATCGGGGAATTGTGCCTGTCGCCAATAGGGCTATCTATCATGACCACGCTATCGCCTAAGCCACTGCATGGTGTAATGATGGGTATGTGGTTCCTGGCAAGTGCTTACGGACAGTATGCGGCAGGTCTGCTTGGTGCAGCCATGAGTACAGAAAAAGCCAATGCTACATTGCTGGATAAACTGAATGCCTACACTGAGGGCTATAAGAACCTGGCTATTTATGCCTTGATAGCCGGGGTTGCGTTGATCGTTATTTCGCCTATAGTGAGGAAGCTGATGCACGAGGTGCATTAGTGTTTAGAGGCCGCAGAAGCCGCAGGGTTGAAACCCTGCGCTAGGATGGCCCGCCCTTACAGGGCGGTACAGTTGGTTGGTGCTATTAAAACGAATACGTCCCGTTGGTTGTTGGTGCGAACACCAACAAAGGCGTGAGAGGCGCCGCAGAAGCCGCAGGGTTGAAACCCTGCGCTAGGATAGCCCGCCCTTACAGGGCGGTACAGTTGGTTGGTGCTATTAAAAAGAATACGCCCCGATGGTTGTGGTGCGAACACCAACAACGGCATGGAATGCCATTTCCCACGACATCATTCTGCCGTGGTGGTAAATGATAGTTGATCTTTATAAGGTTGATCGTTTACGGTACAGCTTAATGAAGCCGTGTACTTCGTTGTTGGTTTAAGCGGGGATGCCGGTATAGCGCACACAGTGAACCATTGCGAAAAGTCTGTGGCCGGCTTTTCGGGTGACGACACATAGCATACGACATCGTTACCAGCTTCATCAGTAAGACTGAAGCTGACGTTGGTTACAGACTGATAGGTGGCAAAGAAGAATGTTACCGGGAACCCTCCCGCACCGCCATCTCCCAGGGAATGGTTGATGGGGTCTGGTAACTCTTCCTGCATTTTCAGCGGTACATTCACCTGGCCATTGTAGGGGTAAGCCACTATCTGGGCATCCGACCTGCCGGAAGCCATGCTGGTTGAACAGTCGAGCACTGTAACGTACCAGTTCGTATCCTTCCAGGAACCAAATCCGATCTCGGCGAGATTTGGCTGCATGAACGGCATTCTATGGTAAAAAGTAGCCAGTAGCTGGGGAACAATCGTTTTAGGATCTATCGGAAAACCGATAACGGAATGACTACCTGCTGCTTCGCCGGCTTTGGAATACCCGGGCAATTCGCTAAATTCTTTATGCCCCAGCAGGCCTTGGGTCTTGCTATTATCTCTGTTGATCACCAGATATCGCGCATGGCTACGACACCCGGCACTTAGTGTTTTGGCAAGTGTCACCCTTGGCAAATGCAATGAATCGCGAAATGCATTGACCTGATCGAGGGCCACCAGGGAAAAACTATCGGTGGTTTGTGCATAGGCAGTCGTTACAGACATGCCAGATAGTAACAGCAATAGACTGATGTATTTCATAGAGGGAACAATGGTTAAAACAAGTTTCTTACCTGCTGTTATTTTCTACGGCCAGTACGGTGCGGACATTGAGATCGTGGGCGGCACGCATTACCGCTACTATGTTATCGGCTGTTGCTTGCTTATCGGCGTTGATGACGACGGTTGGTTCTGCATCCTGTGATTTAGAGAGGGCCCCGGATATGGATAATTTGAGTGAATCGATATTAACGGGTGTGGTGCCTACAAAGAACTGCTGCTTATCGTTTATAGATACAACTACGGTTTGCTTGGCCTTGGTATCGCTCTTGGCCTTGGGTATGCTCAGCTTCACCACGTTGGGGTTGGCCAATGTAGAGATGATGAGGAAGAACAGCAGTAATATAAAGAGGATATCATTCAGCGCTGATGAATGACCATGTGGCTCCTCCCGTAAATGCCTCCTTATATTCATGTTACTGATTAATGTGTTTAGTATGCAGAGTTGCCCCTTGTTTCCATTACAATATCAAGGAAGTCGACAGAAGCAGATTCCATCTTGTTCACATTCTTGTTGATCTGCGCATTGAGGTATTGATGCCCAACATAGGCCAGCAAGCCGATAATAAGACCAGTGGCTGATGTCACCATCTTGGTATAAATACCGCCTGCAATGGTCTCCAGGGAAAAACCCTGGTGCTGCACGTTGAAGAACAGGATGATCATACCGGCAATGGTACCCAAGAAGCCCAGTATAGGCGCGATACCAGAGATGGTAGACAAAATAGACAGGTTGCGCTCCAGCTTATACACTTCCAGCTTGCCGGTGTTCTCCATAGACTTCTCTATGTAGTCGAGTGGCTTGTCTACTACGGTAAGTCCTTTCTCTACCATGCGGGCCACGGGCGTATTGCTCATGCGGGCAGCGGCTTTGGCACCATCCACATTCTTGTTCACCAGTTGTTCGCGAATGCGGCTGAGGAACTTATCATCGATAGCGCCTGCTTTGCGGATAACAGAGAGCCGCTCTATGAATACATATACGAGCACCAGTGAACACAACAATAGCGGTATCATGAGTACGCCGCCTTCCATAAGTAAATGGAAAAGCGATATCTTTTCAACCGGAGCAGTAGTGGCCTGTGCTGCAGCCTTCATTGCTGTGTCTGGTGTTGTGGCTGTTGCCGCCTGCAGCAATAAAACAGAGAGTATGTGCATGCTTTAGTTTTCTATCGGTAAATATAGCAAAGTATACCAAACGGCAAGCTACCGCTGATGAACGTAAAAGTAATATTTGTATTACCAGCAGAGCGTTAATGTTTTAATAAAAACGCATGCACATGCGATCAAAATGAACCCGATGCTATCTACTCTTTGGGTAGTTTGAGGAAGAAGGTAGTGCCGCTGTTTTCCTGGCTCTCGAACCACAGCTGCCCACCAATGATGTCTGTAAGCTTTTTGATGATAGACAGCCCCACGCCGTGCGACCGTTCGCCCTTCAGGCCCTGGCGGCCGGCAATGCTCTTCTTCTCGAATATATGCGGCTTCAGGTTGTCGGGAATACCAATACCATCATCGGCCACTGAGAACAGATAATGCTCCTTATCCTCGTTTATCGTAATGTCTATATGACCATCGGGACCAGTGAATTTTATAGCGTTGGATATAAGGTTGTGTATGATCTGGAAGAACTTGACACTATCTGTATTGATGTAGTTATCTGCAATATTGACTGTAAGCCGGAAATGCTTTTCGGGCGATAGTTCCTGTAGTTTCTCCAGTACGGTATTTATCTTCTCTACAACGCTGAAGCGGGTCTTTCGCACGAATATGCCCTGAGATTCTTTATGTTCGTTCACCAGGAAATCGTCCACAATATCGATACACTCCTGTGTGCTTTCCTGCAACATGTTGAGCAAAGACTCCACGTTTTTGCCATCGCCGACCCTGATAGAGCGCTGTACCCAGGCCAGCAGATTTTGTGATAAGATGAGCGGACCGGAAAGGTTGTGCGTGATCATATCGAGAAACGAATCTTTCTGTGCGGTTATTTCCACCAGGTAGTTCTCATGCTCTTTATCGCCGGTGATGTCTTTTACAAAGCCAACAACTGTATCGTTATCGAGCATATACATGTCGCACGATAAATGCAAGATATCATTATTGGCGAACGACAGCCTGAATTCGGTTGTATTGATACTGCCGGTGGTGAGCAATTCATTGAAACGCGATGACAGATATTCGTGGTCTTCAGTCAGTACATGCTTCAGTACCAACTGCGGCTGACCCAGCAGATCAGTAGCATGAACAGAAAATATCTTTGCAAATGCCTCATTTACATAGGCAAATGTTTTGCTACCTATTTTATAAACGAAAACACCATCCTTAGACCTGTTGCCGATACGCTCCAGGTCTGTATGCACCTCTACACTCATATGTAATTTTGTTAAATTTTGATAACCCCCCTATTGATGGCCATGGAGATGAGCTCCATGGTATTGCGCACTTTGGCTTTCTGCACCATATTGCGGCGGTGGGATTCCACAGTTTTTTCCGTGATAAATAATTCTTTGGCGATGTCTTTGCTAGAAAAACCTTTTGCCATTAGTTCGAGTACTTCTTTTTCGCGACGGGAGAAGAACTCGTTGCGCGGCTTTAGCTCTTGTGTTCTACCGGCTATAAAGTCTGGCGCATTTTTAAAGTTGCGTGCCGCTTCCCGGCAAATGTAAACACCGTTGTTGGCTACCACCCTAATGCCTTCTATCAGGTGTTCGTAACCAGATCGCTTGGAAACATAGCCGCCGGCTCCTGAATCTAGCATCTTCATCACTTTATCACTATCCTCATACATAGAGTGTGCCAACACCTTTGTTTGTGGGTACTTACTCCTTACATATTTACAGATCTCAAATCCATCAAGGATCTTTACATCCTGCATACCGTCGAGATATATATCAAGCACCAATACGTCTATATGTTCTTTGCCAAGGACATGGAAAAGGTGCTCAGGCTCGTTGCTGTCGCCCACCCACCGGAACCCGGCGTCCTGAGAAATAAGGTACTTTATGCCATCCCGGATTATTTTATAATCCTCCAGATTGTATACAGAAATCATTACTATGTTAATAGCCGATATAAAAATACATAGGACTTTGTTAACAATCAACGCAACAAATAAAATTCAGGGAAAATCCCTAAAGCATCATGTAAAACAAATTTAATACAAATACATAACAAGACATGAACTATATATATCGCCTGTCGGGAGTCTTATCAGGCAGGCTTGACAGGGCTGCCGCCCCAGTTGGTACCAGGCTGCAGGTTTTCCCCCTTCATAATTAAAGACAGAGGCTCCACACCGACGTTATCCCCTACCTCGCTATCGTACAAAATGATAGAACGGGCACCTATATTGCAACGCTTGCCCACCTTTATAGGGCCTACCTTCATTACACGGTCTTCGAACAGGTGCGTTTGTGGTCCGCAGTCCTCGTTAAGCGCGGTATCATCGCCTATACTTACCATGTCGAATTCGGTGATGTCGGTAGTATTCATCCACACCCGTTTGCCTGTTTTTACACCCAACAGGCGCAATATGATAGGCAGCCATGGTGTACCCCGCATAAAATCGAGCACAAAGGGCACAGAAAGCGCTTCGTAAGTAGATGTGATCGCTTCGGTAACCCATACTTTGGGTGTCCACATGGGCTTTTGTTCGGACTTGTACTTGCCTACCAACACCCATTTAAGCACTACAGTGACCATGAACGCAGGCAGGCCCATATAGTACAGGTAGTAAACCGGCAATGTGTAAGCAATTTCCCACCAATGCTTTTCTACCAGCAGATCGTGCGCATAGGCAATGAATAAGATACTGCAAATGATAATGGTGGTCTCCGGCAGCAATATGCGGATGAACTCGACCACGGTACGGCCAAGCAGGCGTGGCGGTGATGGCTTTAGGGTTTGCTCTGCGGGGAACGTACGGCTCTCCTGGCGGCGTGGCAGTGCAATGGCCGGCGAGCCAAACCAATCGCGTGCTTTGTTATTTCCCAGCTGCTCGGTAGTTGGCGGCGTGGAGAGTACGCCAATCAGCATGCGGCTGGGTAACTCGTAGCCCTGCGGAATCAAAGCACTGTTGCCCACAAAGCTATTGTTACCTATTACCGTTTTCTCCAGTATCAGCTGCTGGCCGCGAACATCGGATTCGCCGAGTGTTACGGCATCGGCCACAAAGGCGTTGCGCCCTATTTCCAGCAACGGGTGGGTAACACTGCTGGCGGTCGATATCTCGGTATTCTTACCAATTTTAGCGCCCAGTGCCTTGAACCACATACTTACAAACACGGTGGCATAAATAGGATGCAGTACAATGAGCGACAGGCTCATAAGCTGATCGGCAAACCATTTACGGAGGTAGAAACCGCTGTATATAGAGTAACGGCCCGGCTTGATACCCCGCTGCAAGAGACGGGTAAGCGCAATGGTGACCAAAGCGAAGATAATAATGTAACTTAATGCTAATGAAGGTGTTACGATAAGATAACTAAAGTCATAATCAGGCGTGGAGTTATCCAGATCGTTAAGAATGATAACGGTTGGCAACAGCGGCAACAGGATAACAAACGGGAACAACACCAACAGGAACAGGAAGATGACCTTGTAAATACTGCGCTTGCCTTTGGACACAAATAAAGGCTGTGGCAGATCTTCGATAGCCTTCTTTTCCTTCAGCACTGCGGGGCTACCCTGCCATACCTCGCCCTCTTTAATTGTCTTGCCTTCCTGCAGGTGACTGAGGTCCTGGAGCTCGCCCCAATCCTCGACCACTGCCCCACCAGATACTACTGCGCTACTGCCAATGTAGGCATGATCGCCTATATGCACCTTACGCAGTTTGAGCAGGCCATCCTCTACCCAGGCATTGTTGATGACCACCTGCGAGCTAAGGCTGGCATCGCTGCCAATAGATACCAGGTCTTCTGCACCTATAGTTATGGCAGCCAGCTGGGCATCATCGGCGATCTTAACGCCCATGCTGCGCAGGTAACCGCAATACAATGGTGTACCATTGAGGAACTGTGAAGGCAGCAGGCGCTGGAATGTTTTCACGAACCACCAACGGAAGTAGTAAGTACCCCACAGCGGATAATCGCCCTCCTTCATACGGCCTATTACCAGCCATTTTACCAATGTGCTTAGCGTGGCAAAGAAAGGTGGCACCAGGAAATACACACCCAAAGCGGTGCCAATACCCAGGCCGATCTTGCCGGTATATTCTTTTATACCGTAATAGCCGAGATAAGGGAAGAATATCTGTACGGCAAATAAGCCATAGATAAGCAGCAGCGAGAGCGTTTGCGCTATCCAGCACATAATGTAGCGCTGCTTAGGGATGGCATTGAACACCTTCTTCTCCTTTATCTTTTCTACGGGTTTGTTCTCCCAGTATTCAATCAGCTTACCCAGCGGGCGGTTGAGATAGATATCTTTTAAAGATGCCTGAGGTATGTTGGCCTCTTTGCGCAAACGGGACACAAAAGATGCTGCCAGCAACGAATGCCCACCCAGATCGGTAAAGAAATCGTTATCCGGCGTAATGGTACGGTTAGGGAAATTCTTTTTTAGCGCAGCAATAACCCTATCGCCAATGGGCGCATCAATGTCTATCACATCATCAGTGGCAGACACAGACATTTCCATCAGCATGGCAGGTACGGGTAGCGCTTTGCGGTCTATCTTGCCACTTGGCAGGCGCGGCATCTCCGACAGCTGCATGATAACTGAGGGCACCATGTAGGTGGGCAATACGCGGGCCAGGGCTTCGCGTATGCTCTGCTGGTTCATGTTCACAGGATCATCGCAAACCACATAGCCGGCAAGATGGTCTTGTCCGTTGATGTCTTTTTTAACGGCCACCGCTGCCGCCGTGATATCGGTAAGATTACTGAGCTGGTTTTCTATCTCGCCTAATTCTATACGGTAACCGCGCAGTTTCACCTGGTCGTCGAGGCGCCCCTGGAAGTCGATACTGCCATCGGGGTTGATAATGGCGGCATCGCCCGTTTTATAGATCACGTCGCCGGGCAGGTCAGTTAATTCTGCCGGCTTGGGTATGAATTTATCTTTGGTAAGATCGGGCCGGTTGATGTAGCCATGAGATACACCAGGGCCGGTAATGACGAGTTCGCCACGCTCCCCCACCTTTAATATGTTCAACTGCTCATCTACCACCGCCAGGTTGTAATTGGGCAAAGGCTGGCCGATAGTTATGGGATGGCCGGGCAGCAATGTGGTGATGGTAGCCGTAACGGTAGTTTCCGTAGGGCCGTAGCTATTGAAGAACTCACGCGGCGGCACCGACCAACGCGACACCACCTGAGCTGTACAGGCCTCGCCGCCGGCATTCACCAGCCTTATCTGTGGCAGGTCATCGTCCATAACGGCCAGCAGGCTGGGCACGGTGTGCAGTACCGTTATGTTGTTCTGACGCAGCACGTCATCCAGTTCGTCGAGCGACTTGGTGGTGGTAGCATCGGCTACCCACATAGTAGCGCCCACGAAGTAGCTGATCCAGCACTCCTCGCACCACATATCGAACGATACGGAAAAGCCCTGGTATACTTTATCTTCTGCTTTTATATTTAAAATACTCTGCTCTGCCCTTACAAAATGGCAGATCATCCGATGCGTAATAGGGATACCCTTAGGCTTACCCGTACTACCCGATGTGTATAAAACGTATGCGTTATTGTCGGGTGCCGGGGCCTGGTTTACGTGCACATCGGCAGATGCAGATGGCTGCGGTACTACACTGAATATGGGGCAAGAGACCGTGAGCGCAGCAGGATCATCGCTGATACACACTTTAGCGCCTACTTCGTTCAGTACGGTATCTACACGCTCGGGGGGCATTTCCCTGTCCAGCGGCACATAGGCTGCACCGCTTTTGGTGATGCCTATCACAGCTACATGCAGTTCTATGCCGCGCGGCCACCAAAGGCCCACAAAATCGCCGGGGCGTACCCCCTGGGCTGCCAGGTAAGCGGCCATGGCATCGGTCCAGCGGTCGAGCTCTGCATAAGTAACAGACCTATCCTGGAAGATGAGCGCAGTTTTATTGGGATGCTGCCGGGCGGACGCACAAAAGATATCTGCAAGAGTTTCCTCCTGCAGCAGATCGGGACGGGCTTTTCCTAAAACTATACCTGGCGGCATTAAAAAATGGACACTTAAAAGTAAAAAGTAAACAACTGCGGGCGAAAAGTACGACAATTCTTTTTTTGCACCGGTATTGATTTATCCAAATCCATGCCATAAAAAGTCAAAAATCAAAAGTAAAAAGTAAAAATGTCCAATTGATGTGGACAACTACGTAAGCGACAGGGAAGTTATAAAGATGGTTAACTATTTTTGCCCACGCATAACTGCTACCATATGACGCCAGAAAGAGAAGCCCGTATACTGCACGTACTGAATCGCCGCCAGCCCGACCTGGCGATAGTAATGGAGAACATATCGGACCCTCATAATGTATTTGCAGTAATGCGTACGTGCGAAGCCATGGGCGTGCAGCATGTATATGTACTGAACACAGTGCTGAGCAAGCACAAGCATTTTGGCACCAGGAGCAGTTCCAGCGCCAAGGGCTGGCTGACGATACATGAGTTTGATAACACAGCCGCCTGCATGAGCGAGGTAAAAGCGAAATACGGCAAACTGTATGCTACACACCTGGGCGTGGAATCT